>JAKAFO010000025.1 GCA_021819735.1 Deltaproteobacteria bacterium | reverse complement strand
AAATCGGCATGGGCATCCAGTTGAATGACACCGAAATCCGCATGATGTTTGGCCAGGGCGCGGGCATACCCGCTGGAGATGGAGTGGTCGCCGCCGATCACGATGGGAAAGCGGTCCTGGGCCAGCAGCGGATCGATAATGTCTCGCAGCAAGGTGACCATCCGCTCGGCATCCGCCGGGATCGAAGGTTCGGCCAGCGTGGCGATGCCGATACGGAAAGGTTCCGCATCCAGTTCTTCGTCATAGAATTCGACTTGCTGGGAAGCTTCGAGCACGGCCCGGGGAGCCGCGGCCGCCCCCCGGCCATAAGAGACGCCCCCTTCGTACCCGAAAGGTACCACCACGACCCGGGCCTGCGCCAGGTCGCTGAACTCCGGCGGCGGGGCCAAAAAGGGAATGGCGTTGGCTTTCACGCGGCCGACTCCAGTTTTTCAACCCGTGCTTCGACTTGGTCCGCAATCCGCTTGGGGCTTCGGGAGGCGCAGCAGTCCAAGGCATAGGCCGCCATCAGCGGGAAGACAATGCTATACTCGCCCCATACTTGCACCAGGTTGGTCTGGTCGGCATGGTGGTACTTGCCCCAGGTGACCGCTTCGCCGAAGGTGCAACTGGAGAGACTGCCTTCTCGTTCCACGGCTGTACCGATCTGGATGCCGCGGTCGGCGCCTTCAAAGGCCACGCCCAGGATCTGGCTGATGGTGGGGCCGGTCTGCTGGATGAAATTCTTCGGCCCCCCGCCCCCCAATTCCAGAAAACCGGTCTTGGATGAGCTATAAGCGATGGCTGCAGAATGCAGAATATCCTTCTGGGCCGAAAGCTGCACCGGATGCCCCTCGGCATCCGTTCGGACCAGATTCATGGCGATGGAGTGATTGGAAAGAGAATCCCAGAAAATCGGCACCCCCAGACGCGCCGCCGCTATGACAAAGCTGCGTTCGGGATGCGGGGCATGTTCGCCGGCCCACAAACCGAGCTGTTGGTTGAACTGCCAACTGGATAGGGGGCTGTGACCGATGACGGCATGTCGCTCCTTGACGAAGCGCCGGATGATTTCGTCCTGGGCTTCCAGCGTCTCTTTTTCGCGGATGCCGATGTCGTAAATGCGCGTGTCGCCATGGCGCCGCAGCGCATCGTCATCGAAGTGGGGATGGATCGATTTGACCGGTAGCCCAAAGGCAAAATGAAGATCGTGATACACCTGAGCCCCGGTGGAGCAGATCACATCGATAAAACCGGCTTCGAGCAACGAAATCACCATGCCGCCCATGCCGCCGGCGATACCGGCGCCGGCAATGCCCAACCAGATGGTATCGCCTTCGTCGATCATGCGGCCGAACAACTTGGCCGACCGGTTCACGTTGCGGGCTTCGAAACAGGTCCGGCCCATGGCTTCGATGAGTTCCGGGATGCTCAATCCCTTCTTCAGCCGTTGGGGGACGATATCGGGTGCATCTTTGAACAGGGATTTCATGGAGATCTTCTTGGGTTCGGCTATTCGACGATCAGCATGACGGCGCAAGCCACCACCGTGGTCCACAAACCGTCCTTATGCCCGTGGGTCGCCTTGGCGATGCTGCGGCTCACGAACAAGCGGTCCTTGCTGGCCACGTAATGCTGCTTGCGCTCGTCCCAGGCCTGGTCGGGGTCCAGTTCCATGCCCAAGGTGGAGGCCAGCATGGTGGCCGCCAAGTCTTCGGCGAAATCGCCCGACTGGCGTGCATTCTGCCCGTAGCCGTGATGCTCGGAAATATAGCCATACTGTTTCTTATCTTTGGGCTGGGCCAGGCCCACGGCCGCGGTAACCAGTCGGGCAGGCTCGTTGGTGCTTTCCCGGGCCAGCACCACAAACGTAATCTGGCCGGGAACCAGACATTGAAGTCCTTCGGCTTTGGAAATGATCTTGCAGTCGGGAGGAAAAATACTAGAAATGGTCACCAAGTTGCATTTTTCGATACCGGCATCGCGCAAGGCCAGCTCGAAGCTCTGGAGCTTGTTGCGGTGAAACCCCACCCCCTTGGTGAAGAACATCTGCTTGGGAACGATCTTATACATGGCGCCTTATCCTTTCACGCAAAATTTCGGATCTTTGGAACGCGGCGGACTATAGGCGAAGCAAGTTAATATTTCAACACTTTTAAGTGCGCCTGAGCGGCTCTGGTGTGAGGAAGAAATGGGATGGAGCAGGCCGGCGAACCGACCTGCTCCTGATGCATTATCGCGATAAGTATCGAGCTCTTTACTGGACCGGCTTGAACTCGACCCTGCGGTTTTCCGTGCGGCCTTCGGCTGTAGCGTTGGAGGCGATGGGCCGATCCGGCCCGTAACCCGTGGCGGTCATCCGATCAGCGGCGATTCCCTTGGAATTCAAATACTTCATGACCGACTCGGCGCGGCGCTGGGACAACTGCTGATTATACGCTTTTTTGCCGGTGCTGTCGGTGTGGCCGTCGATGAGCACTTTCAGCTCAGGTTGGGCCTTCAGAGCGGCCACTACCTCGTCCAGAACCGGATAAGCGCTGGCTTTCAGATCGGCTTTGTTGACTTCAAATTGTACGCCCTTGAAAATGTAAGTCTGGCCGGCTTTCATCGCCTGGACCGGCGGGCAGCCGTACATATCGACCTTGGTGCCTTTGGGGGTGTTGGGGCAGCGATCCTTGGAGTCGTAAACACCGTCCCCATCGCTGTCCAATTCACCCTCGAGCAGCACGGTTTTCACGAAGTCAGCCATGCCGGCGCCGTTGCCCACCGCATCCGCGGTGATCGCTTTACCGCAGGTCGTCTGGGAAGCGATCTGTTCCAGCAAAACTTTACCCCCGGGGTTTTCGCCGACCATAACCGTGTAGATGCACAGACGATCGCCATATTTCTTTTTCAGGGCATCGGCCGCGGGCGCCGCTTCGGCGCTCATATCTTTGAAATCGCTGATAATAACGACGGCGATCTTCCCTTTGGCCCCCGTCAGGTCTTTGTCCAGCTCATTCAGCGCGGTGCCGGCCGGGCTGGGGCCGCCGGCCCTGGATACCTTTTTTAGGGATTCGGCGACGCCTGTGCGGGAATAGGCCGCCGGACCGTAGACCAGCATCGTGCTGCGCGGAGACACCACTGGGTCATGCCCAAAGGTGCGCACCCATGTTTGCAGCTTCAGATCCGGCATGGTCTGATTGAAATTGGCCACCACATTGCGCGCCAGGGCGAACTTCTCCACGTTGTTGTATCCTTCCAGCATGGAAGAGGAGGCATCCAACATGAACACCAGGTTGTCCGCCTTTTGTGCCCAAGCGCCCTGGGCAATCGGCTGGGGCGTGAATGGGGCGGGTTGCCCCGTAGGTTGGCTCGCGCACCCCACCAGCCCGAACACCAAGGCCATCAAAAATACAACTCCGAAAACCCGTTTGACTGTCATACACTTCTCCTTTCCTGAGTAAAAAAAAAAACCTGATCATGATGTAGCGCATGCCTGCGAATCTACGTGATCAGGCGTATCCGATAAAAGATGGGCCGGGGCTCAAAGAGCTATGAAAGTTGCCTAACTGAAACGATTACGCAGGCCAACCTTACGATGCGCAATCGGTTTTACGATGCGCAGAGTTGTAATCACCTACGATAAAAAAGGCAATAGCAGAGACAAGAAAAAACTTAATCGGTTATTTTTTTTGGGGGGTCGTCATTCAATCCCATTTGGGCGATCATCTCTACGTCCATTTCGATGTCGCGGCCTCGGGTGGTGAGGTAGTTGCCCACCATCAAGCCATTGGCGCCGGCGAAAAAGACCCAGGACTGGAAATCGCGCAAGGTGACTTCGCGTCCGCCGCACACCGTGATCTCCTTGCGGGGATGGATAAAGCGGTACAGGGCGATACAGGCCAAGGCCTCGAGGGGCGGCAGCAGGGGGCGCTGGGCCAAAGCGGTGCCCTCGATGGGATTCAGGAAATTGATGGGAATGGCGTCGACATCCAATTCCTTAAGCGAAAAAGCCATCTCCACGCGCTGCTCCCACGACTCGCCCAGGCCGAAAATACCGCCGCTGCATAACTCCAGCCCGGCATCCCTGGCTGTCTGCAAGGTTTGGATATCTTCTTCATAGTCATGGGTAGTGCAGATTTGGGGAAAGTAGCTGCGCGCCGTTTCCAGGTTGTGATGGTAACGGGTCACTCCCGCGGATTTTAGTTTGCGCGCCGAACGGTCGGTCAGCATCCCCAGGGAAGCGCAGACCTTCAGATTGCTCTTGGCACGCAGGACTTCCGTGGCCCGGCAGACGGTATCGATGTCCGCATCGTCCAGCGCCGTGCCGCTTGTAACCATGGAGTAATTGTTGGCCCCACCCGCGGCCAGTCGCAAACCGGCCTGCACAAGCACATCGACGTCGCGCAGCGCATACTCCGCGATATTGCTCCGATGATGGGCCGACTGGGCGCAAAAAGCGCAGTCCTCGGGGCATCGGCCGCTTTTGGCGTTGATGATGCCGCATTTGAAAATTTGCTGCTGATGAAACCACTGTCGGATCTTGTTGGCGCAACTGATCAGATCCATGGCCGCTTCGGGATTTTCCGGAATCAGCGCCAACGCCTGATCGCGGGAGATACGCCAGTCGTCATAGGTTGCGATTTTCTCTGCGATATTCAGGATCGTTGAGTTGAACATGCCTTTTCCTTTCAGGTATCGTTAACTTATATTTATTAAGCGTTAACCATCACTAAGCGCCTCATAATCGAAGTGGCCGACGGCGTCAATCGAGAATATTGAATGTGACCGCTGGTTGCGCGCAAAAGAGACATGCACATCTTGGGATATCTTAACGAAGTCGCTCCGCAAGTTTTTGGGCTTGCATATACTTCAGGCTGAAGGTAGCAACATCCCATGTACTTGGCCCGTATCGCTGAAAAAGGCAAAATCCGCTACATCATCCGTCAGTCCTATGCCGCCGGTGAAGGATTCAAGAGCAAGGATCTCCTCGATCTCGGCCATGACCCTACGTGCCACATCATTTATTCAGGCAACAGCGGCTATTATTACTCTGCTGAACTGGAAGAGGGGCTGGCCGCGGCCGGGGCGACGGTCGATCAAACCCATTTAGACGAAATCTTTTACGAATTCCTGAAACCCAGCATCCGGCGGATTATTGACGGCTTTGACCGTGGCCGGCGGCGCGGCGCCGACAAGGCCATCGATGCAGCCCAAGACCCACCGGATTTATGGGGGTTCGACAAGCGGCGATTTCACTATCTGAGATTCGGATTGAGCGACCAGCGCCATATCGGCCAGGTGCCTGCAAAGGTTTTCCGAACGCTGCACGCCAAATCGCGGGATGAGTTGGAACAATATTTTCTATCGGCCGAGCGTATGCTCCGCAGCCATGAAAAACCCGTCTATGTGGCGCTGATTTTCGAGCTCAAACGGTTCGTGCCCGAATCCAAATCCGACCAGACCTTGCAAGAGCAGTTGGATGCCTTTTTCATCGCCCGGCTTTGCCGGATCAACACGGACGAACGCTTTTGGGAAGGCGGCCCCATCGCTTCCAGTCTGCATCCCTACCTTACCAAATATGCCGTGATGTACTTCGATTTCGATGCCCCGCGGCAATCCGCCTGGCAAGCCTATGTGGAGGATTTCATCGATCGCCACCGCATCTATCGCCCGCCGGACAAAGTGACGGTCAAACTCGAAGAGGCCGGGCGCCTCTTCGGGCTGCCCTGGAAGGAACTCAAGAAGCTGGATCGCGGCTCGCTCTCCCGCCTCTATCGCAAGCTGGCCCTCACGCATCATCCCGATAAAGGCGGCGACTCCGATATTTTCCGGCGCCTGACCCAGTACTACCATATGCTCTTGAAAAGAAAAGAATAGAAAGCTAACGCCCAATCTCCCCATCCAAGGCTCGGCGCAGCAGGTCCCGTTCGGCTTTGGCCTGGCGCAACCGCTCGGCGATGGCAGGTTGTTTGGCGGCAGGGGCAATGGCCAACTCGCGCTCCAGGCGCTCCACCTCTTTTTGATAACGATACAGATCCTTGGCTAACAATCGGATAGACATGGCGTCATTTATTTCTTCGGCTTGCGCGTGCCCTGTTTCCGGGAGCGCAAGTCAAGCTTTTGCAATACGGCAAAGGGACTGCCGCCGGAGCGTTCGCTGGTGCATGTACAGGTTTCCTTGTTCAAATCGACCCCGCATCGAGGACAAAGCCCCTTGCACGCCTCGTGACACAAAGGCTTATACGGCAGGGCCAGAACGACCTGCTCCTGCACCGTATCTTTGAAGTCGATCTCGTCGCCCTTGAAAAAAATCAGACCGATTTGATCGGCGGTCAGCTCCACCTCCTGTGTATCGCTGCCGTGAAGATCCTGGGGAATCTCCTTGGAAAAGCGCAAGGTGAAGCGATGCGACAGCCGGCTGCCGATCTCCGCCAGGCAGCGGCTGCACTCCAGGTGGACATCGACCTCGATAAAACCGTTGACCTTGAACAACTCGCGCTCCGGCACCACCGTCAGCTCGATGGACAGCGGGCCCAGGAAGCGGCAACCGCCCTCCTCCATTAACGCCTTGAGCACCGGGAACTGCTTGGCCTCCTTGCTGTAGGCCAAGGTCATTCCTTCAGTTGGGATATGCTGTATCTGGATTTTCATGGTTTCTTCTCCCATTGCCCCTGAAACGATAGGGCCTGAACTTAGAACCGAAATCTTCCGATTGCAAGCACGATCAGGGCTGCCGGCCGGCGTCCTTTTTTTGACACTTTGGGCTGGACCGAACAGATGGTTGTCGTTTAATATGCCCAAAACACTGAAGGAAACCACCGCCCAAACCAAGGCCCGCGTGGTACATATCTTGCTATGCCGAATCCCATTATTACGAACGAACGCCATCTCCATCGAAGGACACTGACGCATGAAACCTGCACGTATGGCAAAAGCAGCGGGGCTGTTGGCCCTTTTGATCCTTTTGAGCTTCTCCGGCCTCCAGGCCAACACGGACCCATTCCCCATCCCGGATGTGATTGCCCCCAATGTGGCTTTTTGGACCAAAGTCTATGCCACCTACCCCACCAGCCAAGGTCTCGTGCATGACAACCTCGATCTGAACATCGTCTATGAGGTGATCGACCTGCTGCCTTATAACGCTCCCGGCGCCGACAAGACCAATCGCCAGCGGATGAAGAAGGCCAACCAGAAGTACGAGCAGATCCTCCGGCGCCTGGCCGATAATCCCGAGTGCGATGATGCCGAATGCCGGCGTGTAGCGGCCCTTTTCCCCGAACCCCGCGGTGCTCATCGGTTTCGGCAGGCCTTGCCGCGCGTGCGCTGCCAAATCGGTCAGATGGATCGCTTCCGGGAAGGCCTGGTACGCTCGGGCGCTTACATCGACCAGATTCGCGCTATCTTCAAATCCTACAACCTTCCCGAGGATCTGGCCTATCTGCCGCATGTGGAGTCCTCTTTCAACCCCAATGCATACAGCAAGGCCGGCGCCGCCGGCATGTGGCAATTCACCAATAGCACCGGCAAGCGCTTCATGCAGGTGGGCTATACCGTGGACGAGCGGCGTGACCCCCTTTTAGCCACACATGCGGCCGCCCAACTGCTCCGGGAAAATTATACCGAGCTGCGGGACTGGCCCCTGGCCGTTACGGCCTACAATCATGGTACCGGCGGCATGCTGCGCGCCAAACAGCAGCATGGCGATTATGCCCAGGTATTTCAATCCTACCAGAGCCGCTCGTTCAAATTCGCTTCGCGTAATTTTTACTCGGAGTTCCTAGCCGCGCGTCAAGTCGCCGCCAACCACAAGGAGTATTTCGGAGATCTGGCCTTGGCGGCGCCTGTGCCCTACCGCACCCATGTGCTGGATGGGTTCGTCTCCTTCTCCAAACTCAGCCAGCACTTCGGCGTGGCGCCCGAGGTGCTCAAGCATCTGAATCCGGCCCTGCGCCAGCCGGTGCTCACCGGCCAAAAGCATGTGCCCAGGGGATACGCCCTGCGCTTGCCGGCAAGCGCCGAAAGCGCCCAGACCCTCATGGCCGAACTCATTCCCGAAACGCTCTACCAGAAAGACCAGAAGCCGACCCGTTTTTATACCGTCCAACGGGGGGACACCGTGGGCAAGATTGCGCGCGCCCATGGGGTGGAGGCCGATGAGCTGATCCTGGCCAACAATCTGGGCAAACGCGCCACCATAGTTCCCCGCCAGACCTTGCGCATTCCCACGCGCGGCGAGAAGCCGAGCCAGCCTGAAATGCCGCTATTGGCGTCCAACGAGCCGTCTCCCAAAACCGCTTTGCCTGAAATAGCGGTTGCGGTCCAGGCCACGGAACCCGCTGCGCCCCCCGTGAATGCCGACGCGCCGGTCGCGCAAGCCGACAAGCCGGTGGAAATCGTTGCACCTGTGGTGGAAACCAAGGCCCCGGTGGTCGTCGCCGCCGCATCCGTTGCGGCGGGTGAATCCCGGAAGACGGACAGCAGCACGCCGACGGCAAAAATCACCTCGCCTTTGCTGGAACCCAAAGCCCCGGAAAAGGAATCCAAGGCTCCCATTGTGGTGGCCGCCGCCGAACCCGTGGCTGCCTCCCTGCCGAAGGCTGAGCCACCGGCCGCTGCTTCCTCGGCGCCGGAACCGGTCCCGGTCGCTGGCGACGAACCTGAAAAGGTGATCGCAGAAGCACCAAAGCCGGCCGCGTCCGAAGTCCCGGCAACGGGAAACACCGTCCAGAACACCCAGAAAGCGGCGCCGAGTGCACCTGTCGCGGCGGCAACGGTTGTGCCTCCGGCTCGGAACGAGGAGCCGGCGCCCGAGCAACTGCCTCCAACGCAATACCCTCAGCCCATGCTGGCTTCCGTCATCCCCGTGGCGCCCGCATCTGCCGAAAAAGAAACACTTACCCTCGAGGCCTTGCGGCAGCAAGTCAGCAATGATCAAATCGTGGCCGCCGATGTCGGTTTCAAGGGTATTATAAAGGTGAATGGTCAGCCGGTGGGTGTGATCCAGATTGAAATCGAGGAGACCTTAGGCCACTTCGCGGATTGGGCCGATGTGCGCACCCAGCAGATCCGCGACCTCAACGGCCTGAGCTTCAACAGCGTGATCCATTTGCACCAGAAGATCAAAATTCCCCTGCACCGGGTTACGGCCGAAGCCTTCGAGCAGAACCGTTATGAATTCCACAAGCGTCTGCAAGAGGATTTCTTCGCGGTCTACCGTATCGACGAGTTGCAAGACTACTACGTGCGGCACGGGGACAACTATTGGACTTTGTCCCAGAGCAAATTCGAGATTCCCATGTGGTTGCTCAAGCACTGCAACCCGGAGACCGATCTGGCCGATCTGCAGATCAACCAGAAGCTGATCGTCCCCATCGTGGAAAAAGCTTCGGCCGACGATGCCAGCCCGGCCGACGAGCAGGGCACGGAAGAAGCAGCGCCGAATCAAGAGGAAACGTCGAGTCGTCCGGCGGGCGAGGTTTGACGAAAATAGGTGATCTCCCACCGCTCTAGGTAGGGATCGTGACGCAGAATGTACAGGCCCCCGTCATCGCCCATGACTTTAAAGTAGCGGTGATCGGGGGCCAGCCAGCAATCCACCACCTGGTCCACCGCCACACAGCGTTGTCCCAGCCAGAAGCGCCGTGGGGTCTGCTCTCCGCGATAGCCGCTGTAACATTGCACCTTTATGTTTTCCATGGTGAAGCACTCTACACCAGGGTAACCACTCGCGCAACTTGACACCTCCTCCTTCCTTTATATAACTAGTGTCCATCCTGAACGAACCGGCTCCGCACCGCCGGCCGGATAATTCAGCGCCATCGAATCGATAAAGATCGGAGAATCCATGAACAGCATGCGCATCGGCTGGATCGGAACCGGCGTCATGGGGCGTGCCATGTGCGGCCATCTCATGAATGCCGGCCATCGTCTCTGTGTGCACAATCGCACCCGCGCCAAGGCCGAGGATCTGCTGGCCCGCGGTGCTCGGTGGTGCGATACCCCGGGGAAAGTCGCCCTTCAGAGCGAGGTCGTCTTTTCCATCGTGGGTTATCCCAAGGATGTGGAGACGGTGATTCTGGGTCCGGACGGCGTCCTGGCCGAAGCTGCCCCAGGCACCGCCATCGTGGACATGACCACCTCCAGCCCCCAATTGGCCATGCATATTTTCCAGCAAGCCAAAGCAAAAGGCGTAGCAGCCCTGGACGCCCCGGTATCGGGGGGCGATGTTGGCGCCCGGGAGGCGACCCTGGCCATCATGGTGGGCGGCGACCAAGCCGTCTTTAATCGCATACTGCCGCTCTTCCAATCCCTGGGTCGGCATATCGCCCACATGGGCGCGGCGGGCACCGGCCAGCACACCAAAATGTGCAACCAGATCCTGATAGCCGGCACCATGATCGGCGTGGTCGAATCCCTGCTCTATGCCCGCCGGGCCGGCATGTCCATGGAAGCGGTCATCGACGTCATCGGCCGTGGTGCGGCAAGTTCCTGGGCCATCAATCATCTGGGCCCCAAAATCGCCCAGGGTGACTTCAGCCCCGGCTTTTTCATCAAGCACTTCGTGAAGGATATGGGCATCGCCTTGGAAGAGGCCGGACGGCTCAACCTCAGCCTGCCCGGCCTGGCCTTGGTAAACCAGTTCTACATCGCCGCCAAGGCCCAGGGAGCGGAAAATCTGGGCACCCAGGCGCTTTTCCAAATCCTCGATCGCCTCAACCATCGAGAATGACACTTGACGGCCACACCCCTTCGATGCGAAGGAGCGCCAACCGTTCAACCCTCTATAAGAAATACCCACTATGAATAACCTTACAGCTCCGGCTGCCACCGCCTCCAGCGTCTCCGAACAGAAGCGCATGCAACGGTTGCGGCTCAAGGCCATCGGACTCTCCCTGGGAGTCGGCATCCTCTTGCTGGTGTTGAAATTCCTCACCTACCGGCTGACCCATTCATCGGCCGTGCTTTCCGATGCCCTGGAATCCATCGTCAACGTGGCGGCCGCCGCTTTTGCCAGCATCAGCATCTGGATGGCGGCCAAACCGCCCGATCCCGACCATCCTTACGGTCACGGCAAAATCGAATACTTCTCGGCCGGCTTCGAAGGCGCCCTCATCATGGTGGCGGCCGCCGGCATCTTCTACAGCGGAGCGCAGCACGTGCTCGTGCCCCACCCCTTGCCCAACCTGGAAGAAGGCATACTGGTCCTGCTGGCGGCAACGGGCATCAACCTGCTGCTTGGCCTCTTTTTGGTCCGCACCGGGCGGCGCACCGACTCCGTGGCGCTGGTGGCCGACGGCCGCCACATTCTCACCGATGTGTACAGCTCGGGCGCCGTTGTGGCCGGCCTGATCCTGGTTCATCTGACCGGATGGCTGCGCCTGGACGGCGCCATTGCCTGCATCGTGGGCATCCAAATCCTGATCACCGGCGGCCATCTGGTGCGCCAATCCTTCTCCAGACTCATGGATGCCTCGGACCCGCACCTGTTGAACCGCATCGCCAAACTGCTGGAGCAGCATCGCCGCCCCAATTGGGTCGATATCCACCAGTTACGCGCCTGGCGCGCCGGCATTATCGTGCACATCGATCTGCATCTGGTGCTGCCTGCGACCTTATCCCTGGAAGAGGCCCATCAGGAGGCAAAGATTCTGGAAGTATTGCTGACCGAAGCCTTTGCGGGTAACGCCAGTGTTCTGGTACACATGGACCCCTGCGCCCCGGAAGAGTGCCCGATTTGCCTCCGATCCCTCTGCGACCAGCGCAGCCACAGCCAAGAGCCCCCCACCGCTTGGAACCATCAGCGCTTGGCCCGCTCGGATGCCCAGCGCCGCCAGGAAGATCCGAATAATGAGGGAAAGGAATAACTCATGGCCACCATCTTTACCAAAATCATCAAAAAAGAGATCCCCAGCGACATCGTTTACCAAGACGACCAGGTAACCGCTTTCCGGGACATCCGCCCCGCAACCCCCGTGCACATCCTCATCGTGCCCAACAAGGAGATCCCGACGGTCAACGACATCACTCCCGAGGACGAGCCCCTCATCGGCCACATGTTCACCGTGGCCAAAAAAGTGGCCGAGCAGGAGGGCGTGGCCGAAAGCGGATACCGCTTGCTGCTCAATTGCAACCGGGACGCCAATCAGGAAGTGTTCCACCTGCACATGCACCTTTTCGGCGGCCGGCAACTGGGGCCCATGATCGTGCGAAAATAGCCGCCGGCCTTACCGAACACTTGCTTTCCCAGCGGGTATGTGCAACTTATTTGCACGTTGGTCATTCCGGCTTCAAAGGAGACCCCATGCCCGCCCTAAGACGCATCCTAATCATGCTCATGGCCTTACCGCCCATGATCCTTTGCGTACCAGGACCAGTCGTGGCGGCCGCCCCGATAGAGGTGTTCGTCAGCATTTTACCCCAGCGGTACCTCGTGCAACAAATTGGCGCGGAACGGGTTAATGCTCAGGCCCTGGTCGAGCCGGGCGCGGACCCGCACACCTACGAGCCCAAACCAGGCCAGATGGCGGACCTGACCAAAGCACGGCTCTACTTCAGCATCGGCATGCCTTTCGAAAAGGTTTGGCTGCCCAAAATCAGCGCCGCCAATCCCTTATTGAAAGTGGTGGCCACGGACCAGGGCATCGCCAAGCTGCCCATGGCGGATCATGGAGACGATCATGGGCATGCCCATGCCTCGGATCATGCGGAAGCGTCCCTCGATCCCCACATCTGGCTGGCCCCCCAGTTGCTCAAAACCATGGCGCAAACCATTAGCATGGCACTGTCCGAAGCCGCACCGGAAGATGCGGCGCGCTTTGCGGAGAACTATCGACAGTTTGCGGAGCGCATGGATGACCTGGATGGCCAAATCCGCGCCCTGCTGGCAGGCAAGCAAGGCATGCGCTTCATCGCCTTTCATCCCTCCTGGGGCTACTTCGCCAAGGCCTATGGCCTGGTCCAGATTCCCATCGAGATCGAGGGCAAGGAGCCCAAGGCCGCCCAGTTGCGGGATCTGATCCGCAAGGCCCGGGAGCTGAAGATCACGGTCGTCTTTGCCCAGCCCCAATTTTCCACCCGCAGCGCCGAGCTGATCGCCGAGGAGATCGGCGGCCGGGTGATTCCGGCCGACCCGCTGGCCGCGGATGTACCCGCCAACCTGCTGCGCCAGGCCCAGGCCTTCCAAGGCGCGCTGAGGTGATTTGCCATGACGACGCCTCTGATTCAAACCCAGGATGTATGGTTCGCCTACCAGCACGAGAACGTGCTCGAAGGGATCAGCTTCGACATCGCGGCCAACGATTTCGTGGCCATGATCGGCCCCAACGGCGGCGGCAAGACGACGCTGCTCAAGCTGATGCTCGGCCTGCTCGAACCCACCCGCGGCACAGTACGTGTCTTCGGTCAAGCCCCCCGGCAGGTTTCGGAGCGCGTCGGCTATGTGCCCCAGCACGCAGCCATCAATCCCCATTTTCCCATCTCGGTGCTGGATGTGGTCCTTACCGGTTGCCAGACACCGGGCATCAAATGGCCGCGCCCAACGCCTGCCCAACGGCGGCTGGCCCTGGAGGCCTTGGCACGCATGGGGGCGGCCGATCTGGCCGAGCGGCGCGTGAGCGACCTCTCGGGCGGCCAGCGCCAACGGGTCTTCATTGCCCGGGCACTGGTGGGCGCACCGCGCATCCTCTTTCTGGACGAACCCACCGCCGGCATCGATGCCCAGGGACAGCACGAGCTCTACTGCCTGCTGGAACAGCTCAACACCGACATCACCATCGTCATGGTCAGCCACGACATGCTGGCCATCTCCACCCGCGTCAAGTCGGTGGCGTGCGTCAATCGGCAACTGCACTACCACCCGCATCCCGAACTGACCCATGAGATGATGGAGATGATGTATCATCATCCGCCGGACCAGGCCTGTCCGGTGGAACTGCTCGCCCATGGGGTGCCGCATCGGGTGCTTCGCAGACATCCGGAAGGATAAAGGCAGGACAGGTAATCTGCAATGTTCGAAATCTTCGATTTCACTTTCATGCGATATGCGTTGCTGGCCGGCATTTTGGTCAGCGTCATCTGCGGCATTATGGGCACCTTGGCCGTGGCCAACCGCCTGGTGTTTCTCTCCGGCGGGATCGCCCATGCGGCCTACGGCGGCATCGGCTTGGCCTTTTTCATGCGCTGGCCCTACCTGCTGGGAACCCTGGGTTTTTCCCTGGCGGCGGCCCTTGCCATGGCTGCCGTCAGCCTGAACGCCAAACATCGGGCCGATACGGTCATCGGCGCCATATGGGCTTTGGGCATGGCCCTGGGCGTGCTCTTCATCGACCTTTCGCCCGGATACCCGGTGGACCTGATGAGCTACCTCTTCGGCAGCATTCTGGCCGTGCCCGAGGCCGATCTGTGGGTGATGCTGGTCACGGCGATCATCATCGCCCTGGTGGTCGGCGCCTATTACACCGATTTTCTATCGCTCTCCTACGACGAGGAGTTCGCGCGGGTGCGCGGCGTGCCCGTAAGGCGGCTCTACTTCCTTCTGGTCTGCCTGCTGGCCGTGGCCGTCGTGCTCACCATCCGGGTGGTGGGATTGATCCTGGTGATCGCCCTGCTGACGATCCCGCCATTCATTGCCGAAAAGTTCACCCGTTCGCTGCTGTGGATGATGGCCCTGGCTTGCGGACTCAACGTTCTTTTCACCATCCTGGGCCTGGGTCTGGCCTATTACTTCGATCTCACCGCCGGGGCCTGCATCATTTTATCGGCCGGCGCCGGTTTCTTCGTTGCCCTGGCCCTGGAACGCACGCTCAAACCCAAACCCGCCGAACCTTCCGGGCGGCCCCCCTTGCCCCAGGAGCGATAACCATGTGCCAGAATTGCGATTACGGCCAATTGCTGTCCGGGGTGGGCCTCGAAGCCACGGCTCACCGCCTGCGTGTCCTGGAGGTGGTGGGCAGCAACACCGGCCCGCTCAATGCCCAGCAGATCTTCGAAACCCTGCGCCGCAACCAGCCCATCAACCGGGTCACCGTCTATCGCATCCTGGAGACCCTGGTTCAACACGGCCTGTTGGAGCGCCTCAGCGGCGGCCGCGCCTTTTATTATGGCCTGGCGCCCAACGCCCATCACCAATCCCACCCCCACTTCTTCTGCCGCCGTTGCGGCCGCATGGACTGCTTGCGACCCGAGGCCATTGCCCTGGACCTGCAACCCCTGGAGCGCATCTTCCCGGGCCACATCGAAAACGTGGCCGTGCGGGTCGACGGCGTCTGCAAGAGCTGTTTGACCACGGGAGGAAAGCGCCAAAAGCGGCGACAAGCATCTGCCTGAAAGGCCGAGCCGATCGATAAGAAAAATTACCCCCGAGAGCATGTTTTTGTTGTTGCGCGCCCTCATTCTTTTTGTTACTTAGCTTCGGTTTATTCCATTATTTAATATAATTAACTCAAGGATTTAGAATTATGAGGAAACGTCTGCTTCGCCGGGCCTTTACTGTAGCGGCTTCCATTCTTTTCATCGGCAGTTCGGGGCTTTATGGCTCAGCGCAAGTTTCTCGGGTCCCATCCGATGCGACGGCAGACGTCATTCGAATCGATATCATGCGCATCTTCGGCGAGTTGGAAAAGCCGCCCGTTAAATTCCTGCACGATGCACACACCAAGGCCCTGGCCTCCAAAAACAAGGATTGCAGCGCCTGCCATTTAACCCAGAACGATCGCATTTCCATAAAGTTCAAGCGACTTGAAGACACGGACCGGATCACGGTGATGAACACCTATCACCAGGAGTGCATCGCCTGTCACGGGGAGATGAGCGTTGCGGGCGAAAAGACCGGACCGGTGGAATGCAACGAATGCCATATTGAAAAGAGCCGTTTTGCATCCTCCCGGCAGCCTGTGGGCATGGATAAATCGTTGCACTATCGACACGCGGTGGCCCAGGAGCAAAAATGTGAACGCTGCCATCATGCCTATGACGAAAGCGCCAAAAAGCTCTTCTACGCCAAGGGGGAGGAAGGCACCTGTCGCTATTGCCATCGGTCCGAAACCGAGGAGAATCGCATGTCGATGCGCGCGGCGTCCCACATCGCCTGCGTCGATTGCCACCGCAAGAATCAGGCAAAAAACATCGTCACCGGGCCCGTGGAGTGCGCCGGGTGCCACGATGCCGCGGCTCAGCAGAAAATCGAAAAAGTCGATGTGGTCCCCAGAATGGAGCGCAAACAGCCGGATACCGTTCTGCTCAAGCGGGCCCCCAAAGACAACCCGGCCGAAAACGAGATCGCCAACCGAATGAATTTCGTGCCTTTCGATCACAAGGCGCATGAAACCTACAACAACACCTGCCGGGCCTGCCACCATGAGACGCTCAAGGCGTGCAACGAGTGCCATACCATGGCCGGCACCAAGCAGGGCAAAGGCGTCAATCTCGAAAAAGCCATGCACCAGGTGGATTCGACCAAGAGCTGCCGGGGCTGCCATCTTGAAAAGCTTAATGAGAAAAATTGCGCGGGCTGCCATGCCTCTATCGGTGCGTCCATGGAGAACAAGGAAAGCGCCTGCATTCCCTGCCACATGAAACCGGCCCTGGAAAACCAGCCCGGTAATCCGGATCAGGAAAAAACGTTGGCCGCCCAAATGCTCCAGGCCAGAACAGCGGTCACCGCAACCTTGAGCCCGGAAGATATTCCCGAAAAGGTCGTCATTAAAAATCTTTCCAAGCAGTATGAAGCCGTGGATCTGCCCCATCGCAAGATCGTCAACGCCTTGGCCGGCAACATCAAGGACAGCAAGTTGGCGGCCTATTTCCACGCCGAGCCGGCAACGATGTGTCAGGGTTGCCACCACAACAGCCCGGTCAGCAAAAAGCCGCCGGCCTGCGCCAATTGCCATGGCGAGCAGCTCGATCCGCAAAATCCCCTGAAACCCGGCATCATGGGAGCCTATCACTTGCAGTGCATGGGTTGCCATAAAGCCATGGGGATCGAAAAGCCGGCCGAATGCACCGATTGCCACAAGAAGAAAACAAACTAAATCGGATCTGAATTGAGGTTTTGGATATGTCTATTTCACGCAGGAAATTTTTGGGGTGGATCGGCGCAGCCGGCGCGGGCATCGGGGCGACCGCAAGCAAATCGGCCTTGGCCGCCGGCAATCACCATTTCGACGGCTACCCGGGCAGTTTCGGTGTGTTGCACGACATCACCCGGTGTGTGGGCTGCCGCAGTTGCGAGGCCGCCTGCAACCAGGTGCATGGGCTGCCGGCGCCGGAGCAGCCGTTCACCGACCTGTCGGTACTGAATGAAAAGCGCAGGACCACCGAAAAGGCCCACACAGTGGTCAACAAGTATGACCTTCCCGGCCAGGCGGCACCGATCTTCAGGAAAATCCAGTGCAACCACTGCCTCGAACCGGCCTGCGCGTCGGCCTGCTTCGTCAAGGCCTTCCAGAAAACCGAAAGCGGCGCCGTCACCTATGACCCGAGCGTTTGCGTGGGCTGCCGTTACTGCATGATCGCCTGCCCGTTCGAAATTCCGACCTACGAATACGATGAACCGCTGTCGCCCAGGGTCATGAAGTGCGATATGTGCCATGCCAGGATTTCCCAGGGCCAACTGCCCGGTTGCGTCGAGGCCTGCCCCATGGAGGCCCTCACCTTCGGCAAGCGGGAAGAGTTGATCGACCTCGCTCGTGAACGCATTCGCAAAAATCCGGGCAAATACGTCAAGCATATTTACGGCGAAAAAGAGATGGGCGGCACGAGCTGGCTCTATCTTTCCGGCGTACCCTTTGGAGAACTTGAGATGCGCGAAGACCTGGGCGTCACGCCGGCGCCCGAGCTGACTTCCGGGGCGCTCTCCGTGGTTCCCATCGTGGCCGGCCTGTGGCCCGTGCTGTTGATGGGCATCTACGCCATCACCAAACGCAAAGAGAGCATTTTCGAGCAGGAGCTGGAAGCGGTCAAAAAAGCTGCCCAGTCGCGTTCCAAGGAGGATATCTGATGTCTGCCAACGCTTCCGCGGAAGCCAAAACCTGGCTTACCCCTTTTAATATTGTCTCCGGAGCCATCCTCGTCCTGGGCGGCGCGATCACCATCCTGAGATTTACGGGCGGGTTGTCGAGCGTTTCCAACCTGTCCCACAATAACCCCTGGGGTCTGTGGATCGGTTTCGATCTGCTGGTGGGGGTCGCCCTGGCCGCCGGCGGCTATGTAACCTCGGCCGCTGTCTATCTTTTCGGCCTGAAAAAATTCCACTCCGCGGTGAGACCCGCCGTGCTGACCGGATTTCTGGGGTATGCCCTGGTGGTCTTCGCCCTGCATTACGATGTGGGCCGCCCCTGGCGCCTGCCCTACCCCTTCATCGTGCAGCAGGGAACGACCTCCCTGCTCTTTGAAGTCGGCGCGTGCGTGGCGCTCTACCTGTCGGTTCTATTCCTCGAATTCGTGCCGGCCGCCATGGAATGGCTGGGCTTGAAGAAGGTCAGGGAGCTGACGGTCAAATTGACTTTGGCATTGACCGTCCTGGGCGTGGTGCTCTCCACCTTGCATCAATCTTCTTTGGGCGCCCTGTTCCTGATCGCGCCGTCCAAGCTGCACCCCCTGTGGTACTCTTACTATTTGCCGGTCTTTTTCTTCGTATCCAGCATCGTGGCCGGACTTTCCATGGTCATTTTCGAAAGCACGCTCTCCCACCGGTATTTCGCGCATAAGATGGACCAGGCGCATCTCGATGAAAAGGAGGGCGTGGCCTTGGGTTTCGGCAAAGCCGCCGCTTGGGTCCTGGCAGGCTACTTCATCATCAAGGTGATGGGGGTGGCCGGTGGCGACAACTGGCACCTGCTCGGCACAGCCTATGGCCTCTGGTTTCTCGTCGAAATGATCGGATTCGTCGCGCTCCCCGCATTTTTGTATGCGGTGGGCGTCCGCAACAAGGACCTGTCGCTGATCAAATGGACGGCGGCCTGGACCGTCATCGGTATCGTCGTCAATCGTCTCAACGTCAGCCTGATCGCATTCAACTGGCAGCTTCCGTCCAGCCAGAGGTATTTTCCGCATTGGATGGAGATCGCCATATCGGTATTTATCGTGACCCTGGGCATCGTGATCTTCAAGTTCATCGTCACCCACATGCCGATTTTCCACACGCATCCGGAGTACAAGGACGCCCACTGACCAGCGCCAAGGAGGCAAACCCGTCATGGAACCCGTTTTCTATACCTACCAGGAGTTTTATACCCATACCAAGGCGGTCATCTATCTTCTGATGATTGCCGGACTGATCGGCATCGCTTTTTTCTGGAATTTTCTGTCCGGAAAGGATGACAATACAAAAGGTAGCGCATTGTAAGGGGAATCCGACACATGCTGTACACAACGTTGCTCTATATAGCCCTGGCCATCTTTGGAATCGGGCTGATTTACAAGGTCGCCGGCTGGTTTCGCTTCAGCCTCGGCATCGAAGATCCGGCCATGACCCCGGCGGTCAGAATCCGGGCGGCGCTCAAGGGCGTGCTGTCCGTCCTGTTCAGCGCAAAGATATTGACGCTGATCCGGGTATTCATCACCGATGTGCTCTTCCAGAACCACATCCGCAAACAGGACACGCTGCGCTGGGCGATGCACATGCTGATCTACGCGGCATTTACATTTCTGTTCTTCCTGCACGCCCTCGACAAGGTCATCGTCACCTCACTCTTCGAGAAGTACTACCTGGCGCTCAATCCCTTCCTGCTGGTGGCCGGATGCATGGTGGTCGCGGGCCTGGCCATCGCCTTCTATCGCCGTTTCGTCCAGGATGTGCCGCGTCTGAAAAGCAACGGCAATGATATCTATACCCTGATCCTGCTGGCCGTCATCCTGCTTTCGGGCATTGCCATGGAGTTGACCAAACTCCAATCCTACAATCACTATCAAAAGTTCTGGGACGTTCATTACCTGGCCTGCATGGTGGGGCTGGCCTATCTGCCGTTCAGCAAGATGTTCCATATCCTGACCACGCCGCTGAGCCTGCTGGCCAATGCCGTCATGGATCGGCACTCCGACCCCGCCAATATCAAAACCCGCCAGATCATGGAACTGGACGCCTGCATGCACTGCACCAATTGCAGCAAGCGCTGCTCGGTGGCGGTGGCCGCCGACAGCATCGGCAACATCAACATCCTGCCATCCGAAAGAATGGCGGCCCTGAAGCAGTACGTGGCTTATAAGGAGATCGGCGCCCGGGGCCTGGCGGCCATTCGGCAGGGCATCTACCTGTGCACCAATTGTGACCGCTGCACGGTGATCTGCCCCGCGGGCATCAACTTGCGCGACCTGTGGTTCAATGTCCGGGAAGAAATGATTCGACGGGGAGATTCCGTTCCCCTGATGCTGACGCCATTTTCCTTCTATCGGGGGCTCAAGCGCCAGGAACTGAATGCCGAGCAGTACGAACGACCGTTACAGAAAACCGAAAAAGCCCTGACCGATCCGTTCGCGCTGCTCAAAACCGACACAGTGGTCCCATTGACGGCCGAAAACAGCGCGTTTAAGAAAACCGCCGGTCTTGCCGGCCGGACCGGCACCTATGCGTACTGCTTCAGTTGTGAAAATTGCTCGACCGTGTGCCCCGTGGTGGGCAACTACGAAGCGCCGCAGCAGGCGCTCGACCTGTTGCCGCATCAAATCATACGCTCCATGGGCCTGGGGCTCAAAGACCTGGCCATGGGTTCCAGGATGCTGTGGTATTGCCTGACCTGCTACCAATGCCAGGAGCACTGCCCCCAGGGGGTCAAGGTAACCGATATCTTCTACGAGCTGAAAAACCTTGCCGTCATGCAGGCCAACGGTTCTTCCGCCCCAAACGGTTCTGAACGCGCCGTCAAATAGGAATGCGACGATGAAATTTGCATTATTTCTTGGGTGTAACATTCCGGCCAGAGTGCCTCAGTACGAGGTTTCCGCCCGGGCCGTGCTCGACAAGCTCGGCGTCGAGATCGCGGACAACCCCGAATTCAAATGCTGCGGCAACCCCATCCGCAATATCGATGGAAAGACCTTTTTGCTGATGGCCGCCCGCAACCTCGCGTTGGCGGAAAAGCAGGGATTGGACATGCTGGTGCTGTGTATGTGCTGCTTCGGCAGTTTGAAGAAAGCGGCCCACGTCATGAGGCACGATCCTGCCGCGCAAGCGGAAGTAAACGCGCTGCTGGCCAAGGAAGATTTGCGCTATTCGGGCAAGACCGAAGTCAAGCATCTGCTCTCGGTGCTGTATCACGACATCGGCCCGGAGGCGTTGAAGGCGCAGGCCGGCAATCCCTTTAAGTCGCTCAAGATCGCGACCCATTATGGCTGTCATGCCTTGCGGCCGAGCGATGTCACCCAGTTCGACGATCCGGTCGCGCCGGTGGTCTTCGATACCCTGGTAAATGCCACGGGGGCCAAGAGTCTGGACTGGCCGTTGAAGCTGGAATGCTGCGGCGCGCCGCTCTTGGGCGTCAACGACGACCTTTCCATGGAGTTGACCCGCAAGAAATTCGCCGACGGCCGGCGGGTCGGCGCCAATTATCTCTGCGTGGCTTGCCCTTACTGCCACATGCAATTCGACAAGGTCGGGCAGATGCTGGCTGCGCTGCAGGACAAGAGCCCTTATCTTGAAAGCATTGTCTATCCTCAGTTGCTCGGCCTTGCCATGGGTCTCGATCGCGAAGCGCTGGGGATGACGATCGATATCGTCGAAGAAGTGGTTGCGGAACCTTCGGACCAGGCTAAAAAACCGGCTCGCCGCGCCAAAACCGGCGGCGCCGCTGCCCCCCAGGAATAACTTGGACGCAAGGTTTTTAAACCATCTAAAAGATCGTTGCATGATTGAATCATGTCAAAGCAGGAGTAAAAATGTCTCACAATAAGATTGGCGCGGTGATGGTGGTCGGCGGCGGCATTGCAGGTATGCAGGCGGCGCTGGATGCGGCGGATTCCGGTTATTATGTCTATCTGGTGGAGCGGACCTCTTCCATTGGCGGGCTGATGTCCCAATTGGACAAGACCTTCCCCACCAATGACTGTGCCATGTGAATTATCTCGCCTAAACTGGTCGAGGTCGGCCGGCACATCAATATAGAGTTACTGACGTTATCGGAAGTCAAAAACATCGCAGGCGAAGCGGGTAACCTGGAGGTGTCTCTGACGCAGTATCCGCGCTATGTGGATGTCACCAAGTGCATCGCCTGCGGACTGTGCTCGGAAAAATGCCCCAAGAAAGTGAGCAATGAATACGACGGCGGACTGGCCAACCGCAAGGCCATCTATGTGAAGTATGCCCAGGCCGTGCCGCTCAAATACGCCATCGATGCGGGCCAGTGCATCTATCTGACCAAGGGTAAATGCGGGAATTGCGCAAAAGTCTGCCCGACGGGCGCCATCCGGTATGACGACCAACCCAAGGAAATGACGCTCAAAGTGGGCGCCGTCATCATGGCCAACGGCACCCCCACGTATGACCCCAGGCCCCACGATGTCTACGGCTATGCTAAATCGGAAAACATCGTCACCAGTCTGGAATTCGAACGCATCCTGTCGGCCTCCGGCCCTTATGGCGGCCACCTGGTGCGCCCCTCGGATCATAAAGAGCCTAAGAAAATCGCCTGGCTCCAGTGTATCGGGTCCCGGGATGTGCATATCGGCGCCAAGGGCTATTGCTCCTCGGTCTGCTGCACCTATGCCATCAAGGAAGCCATGCTGGCCAAGGAGCACTGCCCGGACGGGCTGGATGCGGCGATCTTCTACATGGATATCCGCGCCCATGGCAAAGACTTCGAGAAGTACTACAATCGCGCCCGGGAGCAATCCGGGGTGCGTTTCGTCAAATCCAAGATCACCCATATTTTGCCGACCGAAAGCGGCAACCAAATGCTCCGCTATCTGGACGAATCCGGCCGGCGGGTCGAAGAAGAGTTCGACATGGTGGTACTCTCCGTGGGTCTGGGGGTCAGCAAACCCAACGTCGAGCTGGCCAAGCTGCTTGGCGTGCAAATGGATTCATATGGTTTTGCCGCCACCGACAGCTTCGAACCGGTCAAGACTTCCCGGCCCGGCGTCTTTGTCTGCGGCTCTTTTCAGGCGCCCAAAGACATCCCCTCGTCGGTCATCGAAGCCAGCGCATCGGCCGGCGCGGCCGGCAATACCCTGACCGAGGCGCGCTGGACCCTGACCCGCACCAAGGAGATCGTCTCCGAGGTGGAAACCCGGGGCGAACCGCCCCGCATCGGCGTTTTTGTCTGCTGCTGCGGCACCAACATCGCCGGCGTCGTGGATGTTCCGGGGGTCGTCGAATACGCCAAGACCCTGCCCTATGTGGTCTATGCCGAACAGAACATGTTCAGTTGTTCCCAGGATTCGCAGAACAACATGGCCAAGACGATCAAGGAGCAACGCTTGAACCGCGTGGTCCTGGCCGCCTGCACCCCCAAGACCCATGAGCCGCTTTTCCAGGAAACCCTGGTCAGCGCGGGCCTGAACAAATATGTTTTCGAGATGGCCAACATCCGCAACCACTGCTCCTGGGTCAACAAAAGCAACCCGGCCATGGCCACGGAAAAATCCAAAGACCTGGTGCGCATGGCGGTGGCCAAGGCCAAGCTCATGGAGCCGCTCAAGGAAGCCGAACTCCAGGTCAATCAGAACGCCCTGGTGATCGGCGGCGGTATAGCGGGCCTAACGGCCGCCAAGACCCTTTCCAACCAGGGATACCACGCCTATCTGATCGAAAAGAGCGAGCGGCTGGGCGGTCAAGCCTTGAATCTGCATCAAACCTGGCTGGCGGAAGATGTTCAGAGCAATTTGAGCCGCATGATCGACGAGGTCCGGACGGACCCGAATATCGATATCTTCACCAACGCCCAAATCACCCGGGTCGATGGCTTTTTCGGAAACTTCAAAACCACCGTTCAGAACGGCGACAAGAGCGAGGAACTGGTGCATGGCGTCACCATCATCGCCTCCGGCGCCCAGGAATTGAAGCCCGGCCAATATCTTTACGGTCAGGACGAACGCGTGCTGACCAGTCTCGAATTGGATCGCAAACTCATCGACGATGACGCGCGCCTGTCTCGGAAGAAAACGGCGCTTTTTATTCAGTGCGTCGGCTCTAGAATCCCTGAGCGGCCCTACTGCTCCAAGGTCTGTTGCACACACTCGATCAAAAACGCCCTGGAGCTGAAAAAACGCAACCCGGAAATGGATGTCTACATTCTCTACCGGGACATGCGCGCCTATGGCTTGCGCGAAAACCTGTACCGCGAAGCCAGGGAAAAGGGAATCGTCTTCCTGCGCTACAATGCGGATCAAGGCCTGGATGTCGATCTCGAGGAAAACGATCTAAAAGTCCGCTTCATCGACACCGGACTGCGTCGCAAAATGGAAATCTCCCCGGACTTGCTGGTTTTGGCGAGCGCCATCACGCCGCCGCAGGAAAATGCACTGGCGCAGCAGTACAAGGTGACCTTGAACGACGATGGCTTTTTCATGGAGGCCCACGCCAAGCTCAGACCATCCGATTGCGCTACGGATGGCATTTTCATCTGCGGCCTGGCGCATGCCCCCAAGCCCATCGACGAATCCATCGCCCAGGCCGTGGCCGCCGCCACCCGGGCGGTCACCCAACTGGCCCGTAAAACCATCTACACCAGCGGGACCGTTGCCGAAGTCGTGCCCTCGATGTGCAGCGCCTGCGGGGTCTGTGTCTCGGTTTGCCCGTACTCGGCGCCTTCATTTATCGATGAAAAGGCCCGCTTCTTCCCGGGCAAAGCCACGATCAACCCGGCGCTGTGCAAAGGCTGCGGACTGTGCGTATGCTCCTGTAGATCCGGCGCCATTCGCCTCAAGGGATTTGATAACGATCAGATATTTGCCCAAATACTGGCCATGCAATAACGCATATCGCCATTCGCATCGAGGGTTTTAATGGCATAAATTCTGCTTGAGCTTAAACATACTTGGCTTTACTCATTTCACCGGGCCGCGCCTGAAGCAAATGCTTGCTCCAGGCGCGGTTTCGTATTCAGGCCTAAAATGCTTGCAGCTCGATGAGAACGCGCAATGCCGCCGGCTGCTGCACCTTTTTTTTGAGCGGGCATAACCTTCATTTTATTTGATCTGTCGAGGAAAACGGTATAGTTGCATATCTGCAAATGTGGTTTTGCGCGCAGACGCATCTCTGCGACTATATCGAGTTTAGATCCGATACAGGTGTGCTTGATGAAAAAAAAGAATATAGGCCAAATTCCCACACACGTGACCGAAATCATCCTCGAAAGCATCTCGGACGGCGTTTTTACCGTGGATCACGAATGGCGGATCACCTCTTATAACCGCGCCGCCGAAAAAACCACGGGTATTTCGCGGGATAAGGCCATGGGCAAGCACTGCTGGGAGGTCTTCCGGTCCAATATGTGCGAAAGCGACTGCGCCCTGCGCCGCACCATGAAACAAGGCAAGCCGTTCATCGACAGCTCGGCCTACATTGTAGACATCCGGAAGCGGCGTATTCCGGTGGTGGTGTCCACCTCCCTTCTATCCGACGAAAACGGAAACGTTTTGGGCGGCGTGGAGATCTTCCGGGATGTCAGCCAAATCGAAGAATTGCGCAAGGAACTGGAGGGTCGCTATCAGGTCGGCGACATAGTCAGCCGCAGTCCCTCCATGCAATCCATTTTTAAAATTCTTGCCCAGGTGGCCGACAGCGAAAGCACTGTTCTGATTCAGGGCGAAACCGGAACGGGCAAGGAGCTACTGGCGCATGCCATCCACGATCTGAGCCCGCGCAAGCAGAAACCTTTTGTCGCCATCAATTGCGGCGCGCTGCCGGACACCCTGTTGGAATCCGAACTCTTTGGATATAAAGCCGGTGCCTTTACGCATGCCACCAAGGACAAGCCCGGGCAATTTGCGCTGGCCGAGGGCGGCACCCTCTTTCTGGATGAGATCGGCGATTTGAGCCCCGCCTTTCAAGTGCGCTTGCTGCGCGTGCTGCAGGAAAAGACCTATTTGCCCCTGGGGGCGTTGAGGCCCGTTCGGGCCGACGTGCGCGTGATTGCCGCCAGCAACAAGAACCTGGCCGAACTGGTGCAAAAGGGACACTTTCGGCAGGATCTCTTCTACCGGGTCAATGTCGTCTGCCTCGAATTGCCCCCGCTCCGGGAGCGCAAGGAAGATATCCCCATGCTGGTGGATCATTTCATCGGGCGCATGAAGCGCTTGCGCGCCAAACCGGTCACCGGCATCAGCCAGGAAGCGCTGGCCCTGCTCATGTTCCACGATTACCCGGGCAACATCCGGGAGCTGGAAAACATCATCGAGCGCACCTTCGTGCTTTGCCCGGAAGGCGAGATCGGGGTCCACAGCCTGCCCGAAAATCTGAAAGCCAGGGCGATTCCTTCTGCTTTTTCAGCCGGAATGAATGCCGCCGTGCGCAGCACCGAAAGTCAAGTCATCCTCTCGGCACTCCAGCACAACCACTTCAACCGGGATGCCACCGCGCGCATGCTCAATATGCATAAGAGCACCCTTTATCGCAAAATCAAGCGCATCGGCATCCAACTACCTCCGGAGGATGGCAGGTACCGTTCGAGAAGTGAAAAGAACTGAATAGCCATCGATGGCTTGATCGGCGGCAGCCGAGCGTCGCATCATTGCGACTCGTTTTCGATTCATTCGCATGATTGCAACGGTAATCCATCCTCCCGGATTTCTGGAAGCATTCGGCCCTAGGGCGCAAGCGCCCTCAAATACTTACAAATTCCCGTGACATGAATCTATACATGGCCGCACCAGGTGTGTGGCATGCGCATTGCTGTATGCTCCATCGGGTTCATCTTGGAATCGCGAGAATGTATGTAACATAGGGCTCAAATCGCATGGGGAGGCTGCTGCCATGCAGGTAGCATTAACCGTTTGGTGCGGGCGGATTTCTCCTCTTTTCGACGCGACCCGCACGCTGCTCGTGGCAAATGTAAAAGATCGCAAGATCACGGCGCGCCATTATGAACCCATCGACGGTGATTCGGCGCTTTCCCGCGCCAATCGGCTCAATGCCCTTGGGGTGGAAGTATTGATTTGTGGGGGCATCTCCGAACCCTTCGCCAACCTGATCGAAGCCAGGGGCATCAAAGTGATCCCATTTTCATCGGGTGATGTCGAAGAAGTCTTGCATGCCTATTTGTCGGACCGAATCGATTTCGTGACATAGAAGGGATTGGCTTTAATTTTTCAGAGATTCACACGCCGGCAGGACGACCGGCTCAGGAACTCACGATGATTATCAGCGTCGCCAGCGGCAAGGGCGGAACCGGAAAAACCACCATCGCCACCAATCTGGCCCTCAGCCTGGGGGCCGGTGCCCAGTTGTTGGATTGCGACGTGGAAGAGCCCAACGCGCATCTTTTTATCAAGCCCGATATCCGGCAGGTCGTGACCGTCACCACCCCGGTTCCCGAAGTGGACATGCAAAAGTGCACCCTTTGCGGCAAATGCGCGGAGATCTGTCAATTCAAGGCACTCGTGGTGCTCGGCCGCACATTGCTGCCGTTCGTCGAGCTGTGCCACAGTTGCGGCGGCTGCATGCGCGTCTGCCCGGAAAAAGCCATCCGGGAAACCGGCCGCGAGATGGGCGTCGTCGAGATCGGACACCGAAACGGACTCGAATTCTTGCATGGCCGCTTGCGCGTAGGCGAAGCGATGTCACCGCCCCTCATCCGCGAAGTCCGCGCGTATGCGCGACCGGACCGGCTGACCATTATCGATGCGCCGCCGGGCACATCGTGCCCCGTGATCGCCTCGATGCGCGGTGCCGACTTCGTACTGCTGGTGACCGAGCCCACCCCTTTCGGCCTGCACGATCTGCAGTTGGCGGTGGGCGCAGTGCGCATCCTGGGCATCCCCTGCGGACTGGTCATCAATCGCGCCGACATGGGGGACGATCGCGTCCGGCGCTATGCCGAAGAAGAGGCACTGCCCATCCTGATGGAGATCCCCTTCGACCGACGCATCGCCGAAGCCTACTCCAGGGGAGAAATGCTGGTGGAAGTACTTCCCGAATGGAAGGCGCGTTTTGGCGCCCTCTACCGGCGGATTCAAGCTTTAGCCGGGTCCGGTTCGGAAGGCAAACAGGTCTGAGAGGATGACAATGAAGGAGTTGGTCGTAATCAGCGGCAAGGGCGGTACGGGCAAAACAAGCCTGCTGGCGGCTTTTGCAGCGCTGGCCGAGAATAAAGTGCTTTGCGACGCCGACGTCGATGCGGCGGATCTGCATTTGATCATGGCCCCCGTGGTTCGCGAACGCCATGACTTCGTTTCCGGACACACGGCCCGGATCGATGCGCAGCGATGCACCCAGTGCGGTTTATGCCGGGAGTTGTGCCGCTGGCAGGCCATCGATGAGGCCTTCGTGGTGGATGGCATCGCTTGTGAAGGGTGTGGGGTCTGCT
>JAKAFO010000285.1 GCA_021819735.1 Deltaproteobacteria bacterium | reverse complement strand
CTGGACCTGCGTTACCCCAAGGTCGGTCCCGAGAAGAAAAAAGAGCTGGAAGCGGCCCGGCGGCTGCTGACGGCCAAAGAGAAGTAAACAAATAAAAGGAGGATTCAATGAAAAACTGGAGCAAAGCGATTGCGATGGCAATGATTCTGGCCACGGTTTGGGTGGCCCTGCCGGTCCCGGCGGATTCGGGCAGCCCCGGAAAGCGGGCAGGGACCTGGGAATTTTTTCTGCCGTTGACCTATACCGAAGAGGCGGACTTCTCCGGCGAAAACGGTTCCAGCTTGGAGATCGACGACGATTTCGGCTTCGGATTCGGTTTCGGATATAACTTCAGCAACCACTTCCAGCTCAACGGCATGTTCAACTGGAACGCCCGCGGCTATGACGCCACGGTCGTCACGGAGGGCGGCTCGACCGTTGAGTACAACAACGATCTGGAAACCTCGGCCCTGTCGCTCAACGGCATCTACTACTTCCTGCAGGGCAACTTTACCCCATTTGTCTCCGGCAACGTCGGCTGGACCTTTTACGACACCAACATCCCCGACGGCCCTTCCTACGGCTCCTGCTGGTGGGACCCCTGGTACGGCTACATCTGTACCGAATACACACCCACCAAGACCGATGATGCCTTTACCTACGGCGGCGGCGTCGGTCTGCGCCTGGACATCAACCGCTACTTCGGCCTGCAAGGCAGCTACAACAAGACCTGGGTCGATTTCGACAACGCCGACAGCGCGCCCGATTTCGACACCTGGAAATTGGATTTCATCTTCCGCATGTTTTAGTTTTTAAGTTCCCCACGGCCTGGAAACACCGGCACCGCTCGGGTGCCGGTGTCAACCCACAGACTCATTTTTCCTGCTCCAACAAGTTCCCGCCCGTCTATTGAGGGTACCCCCCTCGACAGCCCCCTAACCGGCCCTTGCAATTGAACCCACGGGTGGCTACAAGTTGGTCAAACCGTTTTTGAAGGGGGCGTGCCATGCGTATTTTCGAATCTGGAAAAATTGCCGACGATTTTTACGTGAACGGCCCGCCGGGCGGGCCGGTGTACCTTCTGGACGCGCCTCGGCCGGCGCTCTTCGATGCCGGCATCAGCGCCTTTGCCCAGGCCTACATCAACGACATCCGGACCGTGCTGGGCGACCGGGCGCCGGCCTACCTGTTCCTGACCCATGCCCATTTCGACCACGTGGGCTCGGCCGGCGTGTTCAAACGGACCTGGCCCGACCTGCAAATCGTGGCGTCGCCGCAATCCGCCCAGATTTTGCAGCGGCCCGGGGCCATCGAGCTGATCACGCTGCTCAATGCCGGCAGCCTGGATCTGGCCCGGGAGCAGAACTTCACGCCCCTCAACGAGGCCCCCTTCGAGCCGGTGACGGTCGATCGGACGGCGGCCCCCGATGAATGCTTCGACCTGGGCGATGGTCTGACCGTCCAGGCCTTCGCCGCCCCGGGCCACACCCGGGATTTCACCAGTTTCTGGATCGCGGCGCGCAAGATCCTGGTGGCCTCCGAGGCGGTGGGCAACAACGACGGCGCCGGCACCGTGCTGCCCGAATTTCTGGTGGACATCGACACCTATCTGGCCAACATCGCGCGCTTCGCCCAACTGGATATCGAGGTCCTCTGCCCGGGCCACAAGCTGGTGCTCACCGGCGACGACGCCCGCGAGCACCTGCGCCGCTCGCCCGCGGCCACCCGCCGCTACATCGCCATGGCCGAAGAGTTCCTGCGGGATGTCAAAGGCGATCTCGACGCAGCCGCCGAGATGATCAAGGAGGCCGAGTGGGAACCCCTGCCCTGGCCCAAACAGCCCGAACAGGCCTACATGCTCAACACCCGCCAGCGGGTACTCAAGGTGTGGGAGCGCATGCGCAGGGGCGAATGAGCATTCGCCCCTACCGCCCCAACCCCCACCGGGACATGTCGGGCGCAGGATCATTCGCCCATGCAATGCGGCGGCATGGGCGTAATGGCGGGCCGCCAGGTCATTCATATGGCACCCCCGGCCGATCGCGTGCCCCAATTGATGCGCAATCTTTTGCGCTGGCTGGCGGCCGGCGACGCGCATCCGCTGATCGCCAGTTCGGTGTTTCACTACGAGTTCGAATTCATCCATCCCTTTGCCGACGGCAACGGCCGCATCGGTCGGCTGTGGCAAAGCCTGATTCTATCCCGCTGGAACCCATTGTTGGGCCACATCCCGGTGGAAAGCCTGATCTTCGAGCATCAGCCCGACTATTACCAGGCCTTGCGGGAGAGCACCCTTCAGACCGACTCGGCCCCATTCATCACCTTCATGCTCCGGATGATCCTGGCGGCCGTGACCCACCCCGCCCCCCAAGTCGGCGAGCTGCTTTTGGCCATCGCGGGAGAAATGAGGCGCGAAGCCCTGCAAGCCGCCCTCGGCCTGCACGACCGCAAATCCTTCCGCGAGCGTTACCTCGAGCCGGCCCTGGCCGACGGGTTGCTGGAAATGACCATCCCCGACAAACCCAACAGCCGCTTGCAGAAGTACCGCCTCACCGACAAGGGTCGCCAGTGGCTGGCGGCGGCTGAAAAAGCATATTGATGGGAAGGGGATTTGCGAATCATCATTCGCCCCCACCACGAAAAACCGTGCCGGGCTGACCACGGGCTTCGGTTGGATACCAAAAGCTGTTGGCCTGGGATAAAGCCGTTGAATTACCCGGCAATATGCCGTACATTGAGTAAAACACATTTTGGAGATCATGCGATGCCCACAATCAATGCACAATCGAGCAAGGAAAGAACAGAGCGCCTGGAGGCCAGGATCACCCCAGCGCAGAAGTTGCTTTTCAAACAGGCGGCAGAGATCGAAGGAAGGACGCTTTCCGATTTCATCGTTCAAGCAGCCTCGGAAGCCGCACGCCGCACGGTGCAGGCACATCAGGTGATTTCTCTGACTGCTCAGGAACAAAAAATATTTGTTGAGTCGTTGCTCAATCCACCCGATGCTGGGCCTCGACTTGGCACCGCCGTGCGCAGGTACCGCAAGCTGATCGGATAATCGATGAAATCAGCCCGTGAACACCATCTTTCGATCGAAGCGCTTGATATCCGTCACGATCGCAAAATTTTTTCCTGCGGAAGCGTTGCACTGGACCGGTATTTGATCAGGCAAGCCAGCCAGGATACCCGCAAACATGTAGCGGCCACATTCGTTCTTGTAGCAACAGATAGTCCATCTGTATTAGGTTATTACTCATTATCGGCCACCAGCATTGAGTTGCGTGAACTACCTGAAGGCCTTATCAAGAAATTACCCAAGTATCCGCTTATGCCGGCTATCTTGATAGCACGACTTGCTGTTGATAAGACTCGTCACGCAAAGGGATATGGGCAGCTTCTTCTGATCGATGCGTTAAAGCGATGCCTGAATACGCAGGATATAGGATGGGTGGCGGTCATTGTTGACGCCAAGGACGAACACGCAGTGACCTTTTACGAGCATCACCATTTCATACGATTCTCGCCAAACGCTCCGCGACTCTTTCTGCCGAGGTCGACGATTGCATCCCTCTTTTAGTTTTTTTCAGCTCCAATCTCCCATTCCAGCGGTTGACAAGATCCCGGTGTAACCTTTTGACTCTTCCTTTCGTCCAATGGGTGACAATCGATTAACCCTTGAAAGGAGGATTTATGGATACTAAGACGGAAGTGATGGTCGCCATGGGGGCCGCCATCGGCGCCAACTGCATTCCCTGTTTCGATCACCTGTATGCCAAGGCCAGGGAACTGCGCCTGAGCGAGGCGGAGATCGAAAAGGTCGTGGCGCTGGGTTTCAAAGTCAAGAACGGCGCCAGCCTCGTTCTCCAGAAAGCAATCGGCGAAGTCGCCAAGATCGAGGCGGACCCGGCGGCCGCCTGCACCGAACACAATTGCTCCTGTTAAAAGAGGTAGGGCCATGGCCGACGACGGGTTCTTCGAAATCTACGACGCCCACCACGACGGCGTGCGGCGGTTCATCCAGGCCACGCTGCGCGACCCTTGGGCCGCCGACGACCTGGTGCAGGAGACCTTCCTGCGCGTGATCCGCAAGCGCGACACCCTCAAAGAGCCTTCCAAGCTGCGGCCCTGGATCTACAGCATCGCCTTCAACCTGTGCCGGGACCACCTGCGCCGGCGCGCCGGCGCCTCCCGGCCAGCCCAGACCGACCCGGAAACCTTGCCGTTGCTCGAACAGATGCCGGCGCCGTCGTCCATCGAGGCGGCGCTGGCCGGCCAGCAGATGAATGCCTGCCTTCAGCACAAACTCACGCTGCTGCCCGAGAACCTGCGCACGGTGCTGTGGCTCTTCGACATGGAAGGCATGTCCCAGCACGACATCGCCCAAGTGCTCGGCATATCCATCGACAACGTCAAGGTGCGCCTGCACCGGGGGCGCAAACGCCTCAAGCAAATCCTGCAAACCCACTGCACCTTCGAACGGGACGAACGCGACGTGCTGGTCTGCGAGCCGGTGCGTTCCACGGTCACCTGAAGCATTCGAAAAGGGGCCCCCATACTCAGAAGCCCACCCTCAGATCGTCAGCGTCGTACTTCCAGAATCAGGTTGAACGGCGTCTCGCCCGCTTTTTAAGGTTGCCAACACCGCCGATCCGATCCATAAAAAAGAGGCTTTCCATCCAGCCAAAAAATAAAAAACTCCCCAAACGTGTGACCGTATCTGTCACACGCGGGTGATATGGTCAGGCCAAAGAGTTCGGCCATATTACGAAGCGTTGTCTTTGCGAACAGTAATTAAAGGAAGATAAAGGCAAGATGATCGAACCCAGGTTAGCCAATCTATGGGCAAAAACAGAGAAAGGCGCTGACGCTGGCGGTACTTGGCATCCTCTCATCCTGCATATGCTGGATGTTGCCGCTGTTTCGGACGCCATTTTAGAAAGGGAACCACCAGAAACCCGGCATAGAATGGCCGCTATTTTGGGCATGAATTGGGAAAAGGCGCGTCCGTGGCTCTTGGTTGTCGTGGCTTGCCACGACCTTGGGAAAGCTTGCCCGGGTTTTCAGTGTAAGTGGAAGAATCTTTCGGGATTGGATGCTGGACCAAGCCCAAACACGAATATCGGACACGGCTTTGTCAGTCAGATCGCCTTAACGGAGTTCTTGCTCAAAATTGGCTGGGCGGAGGATCTGGCTGAGCTGGTCGCCGATGCGGTGGGTTGCCATCATGGCGCACGCATTCATCCATCCAAACGCCAGGATCTGGAAGGCGATCGGCGCGCGCTTGGAAAACAAGAGTGGATCAAGGCACGCCAGAGCCTCATTGAAGAATTGCTTGCGCTCTTCAGCCCGGCGGCCCCCCCGACCAAGAAAACACTTACTGGCCCCGACTTCATGCTGCTGGCCGGACTAACCAGTTTCGCCGACTGGATCGGCTCCAATGAAGAGTGGTTTCCCTATGGAACGCCCCACGACACCGAGGATATACCCGGTTGGTTTCAAAATCGCAGAATTAGAGCTGAACAGGCGTTGGACCTGATCGGTTGGAATCGCAGAACGCCGCTTGCAACCGCGCAAAAGAGCTTCGAAAATGTCTTCGGCTTTTCCCCCAGGCCATTGCAGCAGGCTTTATCCGACGCGTTGCCCTTATTGAAAGCGCCCTCGATTTTGTTGGTGGAAGCACCCATGGGAGAAGGCAAAACCGAAGCGGCCCTGTTTGCCCATCTCGAATTGCAGCGGCGCTTCGGGCACCGGGGCCTATATGTGGCGCTGCCGACCAAGGCCACCGGTAACGCTATGTTCCAGCGGGTCCTCAAATTCTTGGTCAACGAAGGGTCGGAACGGAAGGTAGACTTGCAGCTATTGCATGGCGCCGCCCTGCTGAGCGATACTTTTCAAAATTTATGCTTTTCCGGCATCCATGACCCTGAAACGGGCGGTGAGATTCGTGCCGGAGAATGGTTCACTCACAAAAAAAGAGCGCTCCTTTCCGAATATGGCGTGGGAACCGTAGACCAGGCCATACTCCCGATTCTGCCGGTTCGTCACAACTTTGTCCGTTTGTGGGGCCTTGCGAACCGAGTTGTAATTTTCGACGAGATTCACGCCTACGACGCATATACGGGTACGCTATTGGTCCAGCTTCTGCGTTGGCTCATGGCGCTGGGATCTTCGGTTGTGCTTCTTTCGGCAACCTTGCCGCCTTCCATTCGGAGAAAGTTGGCGGAAGTGACGAATAGCGCAATGCCGGAAGAGGAGATAGCGTACCCTCGCCTTTCCGTCTTCCAATTTGGCCAGGCAAGGCAGATAGGATTCGCGACCGATCCGAGTCGGCGCCGGGCAGTTCGGTTGGTCGGAATCCAACCGGACCTGATGAGCATGCGCACGGCCATCGAAAGCCAACTCATAAATGGCGGTTTGGGTTTGGCGCTGGTCAATACCGTGCAAAGAGCGCAAGATCTATTCAGGCTTTTCCCCGAAGGGACCCCTATCGAAAAGGCAGGAAAAAGGATAGGCAAGCACCTCTCCGATGGAACGGAAGTATTTCTCTTTCACGCCCGTTTTCCGGCCGATGGGCGGCAACAGCGGGAGAATCATGCCATAGCGGCTTTTGGTCCGAAC
>JAKAFO010000284.1 GCA_021819735.1 Deltaproteobacteria bacterium | reverse complement strand
ATCGCGCGAACTTTGGCGGCAGCCAAAAGAAAGGATGGCCGAGATGGGCATGATCAAGGAGTTTAAGGATTTCGCGATGCGGGGCAATGTGGTGGACATGGCGGTCGGTATCATCATCGGCGCGGCCTTCGGCGCCATCGTGCAATCCCTGGTGGCCGATGTCATCATGCCGCCCATCGGGTTCGTCCTGGGCAACGTCGATTTCTCCAATCTCTTTGTCACCATCAGGGACGGGGCGGCCGTGGCCGGTCCCTATGCCTCCCTGGCCGATGCCCAGAAGGCCGGCGCCGTGACCATCAACTATGGTCAGTTCGCCAACAAGGTCATCAGCTTTTTGATCGTGGCCTTCGCGGTCTTCATGTTGGTGCGGGGCATGAACAAGCTGATCAAAAAAGAACAGCCTGCGGTGACCACCAAGGATTGCCCCTTTTGCTTTACTGCGATTCCCCTCAAGGCCCTGCGCTGCCCCCACTGCACGTCCGAGCTGAAGGCCTGATTTTTGTTTCGCGGCCTGTTAAGGGGCGGATTTTGCTTCAGTCATGCGTCTTGAGGTTCTTCTTGCCGTCCAGCACCTGGCGCACGGCAATCCCCAGCTTGTTGCGTACCAGGGGTTTCATGATCAGTGCGCCGATGCCCAGGCGGTCCATCATCTCCGGCGTCACCTTCTGGCTGTATCCGGTGCAGATGATGATGGGGATGTCCGGCCGGATGGCGCGGCATTTTTCGGCAAAGGCGTCGCCGGTCATTTGCGGCATGGTCATGTCGGTCATGATCAGGTCGAACGCCCGCGCTTGATTTTCGAACAGCGACAAGGCTGCGAGGCTATCGGTGTGGACGGTCACCCGGTAGCCCAGCCGGCCCAGAATCTCCTTGGCCAGATCGGCCAGGGCCGCTTCATCGTCCACAAACAAAATCCGCTCGCGCCCCAGGGGGATAAACTCCTGACTGACGGCATGGGTGGGCGTCGTCGGCGCGATGATGGGAAAATAGACGGAAAAGACCGCCCCTTGTCCCGGCCGGCTGGAGGCTTTGATGGCCCCGCCGCACCCCCGCACGATGCCTTGGACCACCGCCAGGCCCATGCCGGTGCCCTCGTTTTTTTCCTTGGTGGTGAAGTAGGGGTCGAAGATCCGGTCGATGACCAGGGGGTCGATGCCATGGCCCGTATCGCTGACCTCCAATTTCAGATATCGGCCGGGTATCAGTCCCGCAATCGGATTGCCATCGGCGAGCAACTCCTCCTCAAACAGCGCCACCCGTAATCGGCCGCCGCCGTTGCGCATGGCATGGCTGGCATTGGTGCACAGGTTCATGATGACCTGGTGAATCTGAATGGGATCGGCGCGCACGATGGCGTCGCTGCGCACCTCCACTTGAATATCGATGGTGGAGGGCAGGGAGGGCCGCAGCAGTTTGAGGGCCTCTTTAATGATCGGCTGAATCTGAATAGGTTTGGACTCGGTCTCGGTCTGGCGGCTGAAGGTCAGGATTTGCTGCACCAGGTCGCGCGCCCTTTGGCCGGCCCGATACACCTGGCTGATGTAGGTCGGATTGGATCGGCCCTGATTGGCATCGTCCAGGGCCAGCTCCGAATAGCCTAAAATGGCCGACAGGATGTTGTTGAAGTCATGGGCGATGCCGCCGGCCAGGGTACCGATGGCCTCCATCTTTTGGGCCTGGCGCAGCCGGGTTTCGTTTTCCATCCGTTCCCGTTCCAGAATTTTGACCGCGCTGATGTCGGTGGCCACATGCAGGCGCACGTAACGGCCATCCACCCATTTGATCGCCCGGTCATGGTGCAGAAACCACCGATTCCGGGCTTTGTTGGTGCCCTCCCATACCATAACGCCCTTGGGCTGGCCGTTCTCGTCCAGCAACTGCTCGGCGGTGCCGCACCGATCGGACCCGTCCTGGTTGTGAAGCTCTTGCCAACAGGTCGGGGCGGCGCTGCCCGCGAACATGTCGCGCATGTGGCGGTTCATGAAAATCAATTCTTTGCTGGCCATGTCGGCCGCATAGATGACGGCATCGATGCTGTCCAGTACCGTGAGCAACGTCTGATGTGCCTCGCGCAGCGCGTTTTCCTTGAAGACGCTGGCGGTGACATCGGACATGACATGGATGAATCCGTCCAGCCGTCCTTGATGGTCGAAGCGCGGGTCGATGGTGACGTCGATCCAGCGCTGGTTGTGTTCGATAACCGCATTATGGCGCTTCAGAAAGCGGCTCACGTTTTGGCACGGGCAACTTTCCGGAGGCCGATCCGTGCCGTGCACCAGTTTCCAACAGTGATGGCCCACCGCTTCGGCTTCGCTGCGGCCCACCAGTTGGGCCATGGCCTGATTCATGCGCACAATGCGGTGATCGGCATCCAGAACGCAAATGGCATCGGCGATGGCGTCGAACGTCACTTGCCATTGGGCGGTCGCCTCCTGGAGGTCGGCCGCCCGCCGCTGAATCCTTTGCAGTTCGGCGCGCAATGTTTCCACCTGCCGCTGCAAGTCGTCGGCCTTGTTGTCCGGGGATGGCATCGCGTAATCGGATTGCGTCATCTTGTCCTCATTCTATTTCCACGGAAGACGAGGCCGGCTTTGGTTATCCAGCCGCCTGGCCGCCGCAGCTTTAGTGATTGTCGTTCGGAAGTCGAAGAGATGCGCAGATCGGAAGATCAAAGAGGGAAATGCCGGGGCAACGCCGAAGCTGTCATGCATAATGGCGCCAATTTAGCACAGGGATAGATGCCGCGCAACCGCGCCGCGAATTGCCCTTTTGGCGCTGATGATCTAAGAGGAAAAGACATGAAGCCCGTTATCGACATCCTGCACCAGCACCAGGGAGCTATCCGGGCGCGGGGTATCGCTGTGATCATCGATGTGTTGCGGGCCTCTTCCACGGTTTGTTACCTGGCGGCTGCCGGAGCGGGACGCATCTGGGCGGTCGCCGATGAGGCTTCGGCACGGGCCTTGTCGCGGACCTACGGCCCCGTGGTCCTCATCGGCGAACGCCACGGCCGCCGCCTGCCGGGTTTCGATTGGGGCAATTCCCCCAGCCTGCTGAAAGGAGCGGCGCTGGCCGACCGGACGGTGGTTTTGACCACCTCCAATGGCACGAGGGGGCTTGCCGCGGCGCGATCCGCGGAGGAAATCTTAACCGGCGGATTCGTCAATGCCGGCGCAGTGGTGGCGTATATCCGCGACCGGGCGGCCTCGCAGGTCAGCCTGGTATGCATGGGTAGCGGCGGGCGCCCCGCGCTGGAAGACACCCTGTGCGCGGTTTACCTGAAAGCGGCCTTGGAAGGCCGACCGCTGTCATTCGCCCCCCTGCGGCAAGCGATACTGCGCTGCGCCGGGGCAGCGATATTCAGGCAAGGGGATTGCGTGGATATGCCACCCGAGGATCTGCAGTTGTGCCTGGAACTGGATCGTTTCGATTTCGTATTGCAGGCTGTCCAGGATTCGAAAGGCGTCATCGCCCTCGAACGCGCCTCTTAATAGCTTTCGAAAGGCAACATGCCATATATGGCGCGTGCCCGGTCGCACAATGGGTTGCTGCCTCTCCGGATTTCCCAACTGGCCGGAAAGTTTCGGCAGGACGACGGGCGTTGTGCGTAGACGCGGCAGGCGACTTTGGCGCCTACGGTGCCATCCAATGCGGCACAGCGTTTGGAGAACGTTTCGGTTCCCTTCATCAAACGTTTTTTTCTGCCTGATGGAACCGTCAGGTCTTCGGGCACAATACCCCCGGCTTGGTCATTGGTTTCCGACGTCAGCACCACTACCTTGTAGAGCGCGCAGCAGGCACCGCAGCTTTGACATGGATTCTGCATTGGCTTCCCTTCCCTTGCATCCTTTGGGATGCAGCCTAACAAGGAAGCCTTACACAAACCTTTCCCCAACATTACAGTTTTGAAAGACAGACGGCGGGTCCGCCAGGCCGTCGTCTCGGAAGGCGTCTTGAGGCAGCCTTCCGCTACGGAGGGGGCGAGGCCCCCGGGAAGGGAGTAATAGGTGGGCCTGGGGGGCTGAGGCAGGAGGTTGCGGATCAGGTGTCGGTGCTCTTTCCGGCGTCCAATGTTTTCTTCTCGAAGGCCGCGGTGATTTTGACTAGCAGCTCTTCGAATTTGACCGGCTTGAGCAGATAATCGTAAGCACCTAACTGCATTCCTTCCAGACTGGTTTCCACCGAAGCGTGACCCGTGAGCAGAATTACTTCGGCCAGGGGTTGAAGACGTCGGATCTCCCGCAGGGTTTCAATGCCATCCATGCCGCCGGGCATTTTGATATCCAGCAAAATGACATCGAAGGAACGCTGCTTTAAAAGCGCTATGGCCTGCTCGCCGTTGGGTACCCCTACAGCATCGAGCTTGCGCCGCTGGAGTCGGTTGACCAGGGTCTCCATGAAATCGAGTTCGTCGTCGATGACCAACACGCTGAAAGTCGACATGGCCTACTCCTTCTCCGCTATTTCTTCTCCGGGGTTGTCGATGGCAGGAAGACGCTGAAGGTCGTCCCTTCGCCGGGCTCGCTCCGGAAGGTGATGGTGCCGCCCAGCTTTTCGATGATGCTGTAACTGATGGACAAGCCGAGTCCGGTGCCGCGTCCGTTGCCTTTGGTAGTGAAAAAGGGGTCGAAGATGTTGCGCTGTATCTCTTTGGGGATACCCGGGCCGTCGTCCTTAACTTGGATGGCGATGCGGTCGTTGTCAAGCTTTGTGGATACGTCGATGCATCCATCGCTGCCGATGGCATCGATGGCGTTGTTGATCAGGTTCAGCATCACCTGTTGAAGCTGGGAGCGGTCACTGGCGATCACCGGCAGATTGGGGTCATAGCTTTTGCGGATCTCGATATTGCTGATGCGGGCGTGATTGGAGAGCAGCTCGAGGGTTTGATCCACCACCTTATTGACTTCCACGTCGTCCAGACGCGGCTCCATGCGCCGGGCAAAGCCCAGCATGTTGTGGGTGATCTTGCGGGCGCGTTCCACATGTTCTTCGATCTTCAACAACGAGGAGAGATACTCTTGCAGGTTGGGGCTGTTCTTGAACTCTTCTTCTTCCAGCAGGTCCTTCATCCAGCCGGCTTTTTCCCCGATCACCGCCAGCGGGTTATTGATTTCATGGGCGATGCCGGTGGCCATCTTGCCAAGGGCCGCCAGCTTGTCCGATTGAACCAGTTGGGCGCTCAGGGCATCCATTTTCTGGTTTCCCTCTTCCAGGTGGCGCACGACGATGTTGGCCGTGAAGATCGTGGTGATGACGATGGCCAGAACGCCTAAAGAAACGATCAGAATTGCCGTGTTGCGGGTATGCAGCAAACCGCCGACTTCATCATCGGCCTGCTGCCGAATCACCAGCAGCCATTTCTTGTTCTTCAGCCAGGCACCGGCATGATAGAAGGTCGTCCCCTGGGCATTCATCCTTACGACCATGGTCGTGGCCTGGTTGAACAAGTTGGGGTCGATCTGGGAGTTGTCCAGGATTTCACCGTCGAAGCGCGGCTTGGTTTGAAAGATGCCGTTCTCGTTGATGATGAAGGCATCGCCCATGCGCCCGGCCTGGGCCGTGCGTACCAGCCGGTTGAATACTTCCGAATCGATGGTGGCCCGCAGGATCCACTGGTGCTCTCCGCTGCGGCCGCGGACGGCGATGATGAAATGCGGAAAAAGGCGAAAACCCAGATAGACATCGCTCACATAGGTGCCTTTGGTCATGGCTTCGCCAAACCATGTTTGCTGTTCGTAATTGAAACCCTTCAAATTGAACGGCCCCACGTAGGAGACGTGCAAGCCCGAAGCGTCGATCACCCCAAGATCCACAAGCCCCAGCATGTCGTTGCGTCGATTCAAGGTCTCGAAAAGGCGCGCTAAAACCTCCTGGCGGGACAATTCAGCGAAGTCATAAGTCTCCACCATCATGGAGAGCAGAGTGATGCGTTCGCGCAAGAAGACTTCCACCGCATTGCTCTGGGAATTGGCCAGGAGACGGATCTGATCTTCGATGCGATTTTCATGGGCCCGGGCGAACTGATCGTAGATCGCTCCGCCCAGCAGAACCAGGGGGGTGATGGCCACCACCAGCGTCAGGCCGATGATCCTCATGCGCAGGTTGCGATACAACTGTCGTTTTCCGATGGTTTTCATAGCCTCATCTTGGGGCGCGGCGCGCGGATCATGACCCGGGAACGGGTAAGTCGGCGCAACGCCTATCTATACTGGACCACCGCATCATAGGCAATGACTGTGCCATTAATATGATTCGTCTTGCCTTGCAGGGCCGGGACCGGCGCGTGATAGCACCCGTGTGAGTGTCAGACCTTTTTACATTCTGTTAAACCTTGCGAAACTACGATCAGGCGACCAGCCAGGTTGCTCTGGGAAAAGCCAGCGATGTCGCGCGCTATAGCCCACCCTGCATGTGGCATGGGAGTTGCTCAATGTCTTGCGTCCGCCTGTGCATGCCGGCGGATGATCGCATCGGAAGCCACGGCTTTCGTCAACCGGAAAAAGAGGGCTAAACCCGATATCGGTATAATTAATATTAAAGAGGAGGAGAAAGTTCATGCAACATATTTACCATTGGGGCAAAAATTTATTGATGGGGCTGGCCATATTGCT
>JAKAFO010000024.1 GCA_021819735.1 Deltaproteobacteria bacterium | reverse complement strand
TCTGCTTTTGTTGAATTATCGGTTGGTTGGCGCTATCCGATATACTACAACGAGTAGCAAAACGCCAGCGCAAAATGCGCTTTTTTTATGCGTTACAAGTAGTTACAACCGTGGATGGACACTAACTATGGCCAGGACGTTAAGTTCAGTATCATAGCACACAGCATGGGCGGTTTGATCACCAAGTTTTATCTCGCATATACGGAATTTTGCAATAATGCTGTTTTAGAAATGGATAAACTGAAGAAAAAAACGGCCAATGATCCAGACAACATGAGAATGAAACAAGCCATCGTATATGGATCCATAGCGCAAATAAAGCCTGATAAAAAAGAACGTGATAAAGAGAAAAACAAGGCAGGAATTATCAATAAGGTAATCTTAATAGGTACGCCTAACTCTGGGAGCATGGAAATAGTCAAAATCTTCATTACTGGCAATGACAGTACGATGCCAATTAACCCTACTCCTATGGATGTCATAAAAAGTATCAGCACGATGCCGTCAACCTACCAGCTTCTACCAAGAGTGGCCTTGGAAATGTGTTTCAAAGATTGTCATGAAGAAATCGAAAGAGTGAGTAAAAAAGACCTATATCAGCAAGTTGTTTGGGAAAGTTTAGATAAGTACGCAAATTACGGAGCGCCTGATCCAGAAAAGAACGATACCGAGATAGCCAAGATTAGAAAGTTCAGAAGCCTTGCCCTCAGACGGGCCGAGGAATTTATGAACGCATTGAATACGGAGGAAGCAAAAAGCGTAAATAAAGAAATCTTCCTGATAGGGTCTGATCGTATACCAACGCTTGAAAAAGGACTCTTTGATGGGAAAGTAGTTTTGTTCCATGAGGACAATATCAAAGAAAAGATCAGGAGTGACCTTGAAAATAGAGGCACCCTGGGCCAGGAAGCGATTGAGGACAAGATAAACGAGAAATTTCTTGAGTATTATGCGCCGGGGGACGGGACGGTAACAAGATCAAGTATGCTGGGTGGGGCCCGGTATAAAAACACAATGTTTACTAGCGCTACCCATTTAGGTTTAGTGCAAGATCCATCGGTAATCGACAATATTTTATATTACCTTTTAGAGGACGATGACGATATAGAGAGGCCAAAGCATCAGCCTTTGGAGCAGTCTCAAAAAATAGATGACAGATATTGAGGCGCCGCTCAAATACTCCTTACGGATTCAGCATATTGAAGGTCTAAAGACAGGATCATCTCCATCTAATCGGGAGATGATCCTGCTTAAGCTTGATTGACGCACAAAATCGCAAATCGTTCGCCGACAGGAGCAACCTAAACAGAAATAGCTTTGGAGCCAGCTTTCCAAGCATCAAAGATTTTTCGCATTGCCGCTGGACGATCGGTCATTATGCCGTCAACTCCCATGTCGAGAAGACGATAAACGTTCTCGATATCCTTTTTGGAAAAGTAATTCTTTTCATCCAAGGCAGGAACAAGCCAGAAAGCGGTAACAAAGACGAAAAGCGAGCTGCAGGATGCTCGCACCATCCTGACAACCTCTTCATCAACGAAGGAATATGATGTTTCATAGGCAAAGCAAGGTTTGGCAAAGCCCCAAAAAAAAGGGATTTCCCAGAGAGACAAGCCAGTGGGGTATCGATTATTTGTCAATTGTCTAAATAGATCAAGGCTGGCGTGGCTGGTGCTAACCACAACGATTTTTCGACCATTAGCGTAACGATCTATGATTTCTGAAAACGCTTTAACATTCGGCTCCAGGCTTGAGGGGGCTGGCTGGCCGTGAGACATCGAAAAAGAGTTTTTCATTTCAATGTTTAAAGGCTGATCTTTGAATTTTTGCATAAAATCGGACAAAAGCATGAGGCATCGTTCTTTCTCTTGAGGAACGAAGGAGAGGTCTACCTCGTCGATTGCCACATCTTTCATATAGGGATCGGCGACCCAGGCTTTTCCTTCGAGCGCACCCCATTCGAAGTCATAGATATGTCTTCTGTGCGGGCACCTCTCGATCGGTTTATTCGCTTCATGCTTAATACGGACATTATCCAGCTTGGGTCCATGCCAGACCACGAATTGGCCGTCCTTGGTTAACTGAACATCGAGTTCCAGAACATCGGCTTTACTGTCAATGGCATGCTGAAAGCCCATAATGGTGCTTTCCGGCGCTTCTCTAACGCCACCCCTATGGGCAAAAAGCAGCGGCGTTTTCAATCCAAATATCGGCTCGATCCCGTTCGTCCGTGCCATCTCCAACGGAAGGGGCGAGCATTTCAATCCTTTACTATAGGGGAAGCAGGCACAGGAATTCAGCGCTATGGAAGGTGGAATCAGCGTTAAAGCCTTCAGAAAGTCACGTCTTCTCATCAAGCCTCCTTTCAAAGCATCAATCAACTTAGATAAAGGAAGAAAACCATCTTTTAGGTTCTTGCTTCGAAAATGCCTTAGAAAATAGCGCTCATGTAGATCAACGGCTACGGATTAAGCTCTCGGAGGAAAAAGCTTATCTCCAACGGATTAACAATGCTTTTAAAAAAGTCGCTTGTTAGGGGATGATGACATAGAGATCAGACGAAATGACGTAGACGAGCGAAGAATGTCATCGACCATAGTTTTAGCAAAATCCAAGCCAGAATCAACGCCTTGCAGATGATGGAAAATTAGGTGATTAATATAGCTAATTACACAAAATTATGGAAAATTGTACATAGTGCTGTGGATATTTTTTCTGTTGCTTCCCCAATGAAATGAATTAAGCGATTTCGAGATGGAAGCAAATCAGGGCGCAAATGCGGTCCACGGCCGCCAATTGATCCGGGGTAAACTCCTGGCCTCCGATTTTTTAAGCGCCCACAGCGCCCCCATAAAAGAAGTTAAAATTTTAGATCGAAAGCTTATATGTCGGAAGTAATCGAGTCCGCCACGCACTGGCGCAACTCTGGCTGAAGTTCTATTGGCCTTTGTGCAATTCATGTACCATTCGCTTCCCGTATAACTCATTGTTCTGTGATGACGATGGGTTATGAAGCCATGGGCTTCCGCCGGCCGAAGGGGGGGCAGTTTGAAAAAGACCGGTTTTGTGAAAAGGAAGCAGGATTTGATTTACATGGGGATAAAAATATTGACGGTTATGGGGGGCAGGGAAAGCGTCGGTCACTTTCGGTTTTTGCGTTTGGATGCCTTGGCCTGCTTGCGCCGGCTCTTTTTGCGGGCCTGGTCGTTCTTCTTGGCGACCTTCGGTTGGGGTCTGCCGTAGAGCCCGGAGTCGATGAGATCCTGGGGGCCGGCGGCCGCGGCCCAATCGTCGCTTTCGTCGAAGCAGGCCCACCCGGACATGGCCGCGTGGATGTCCTCCAGATCGTAGCGTTCCAGCTCCTTGCGGTGCCGCGCGAGGGCCTGTTCTTTTCCCTCGGCCAGGGCACGTTGGAAACTTCCCAAATCCACGATGCCGGAGAAGATCACTTCGTCCTCGTAGGCCTTTTCGATGAGGGCCATGTGTTCCCCGGGGTATAGGTCCAGAATGGATATGGCCGCGAAGGAGAGAAAGTCGGGGTCCTCTTCCTCCGCCGCGCCGTTGAACAGGGAGCTGATGAAGGTCAACACTTCTTGCCGGTCGGCGATGCCCGCCACCACGGCATAGGCCATGGCGCGCACCGCCGCGATGCGGCAATAGGTGTTCACCGAGCGATCCAGGGCCATGAGGCGGAGGTGGCGGTGGTCGTCGCCGCAGGTGCGCATCAGCACCACCGGCAGGCCTTCGTTTATATGGTCGCCGTAGAGATCGTCTACGAGTTCCGGTTTCAGGCTGAAGACCTGAACTATGGCCGCGTGGGCCGATGCGGCTTTGAAATGACCCAGGAGCATCAAGGCATAGATATGATCGAAGCGGTCTTCCTGTTCCAGAAAGCCTTCGGGATCGGCGATGATCTCTTCCAGGATGGCGATCAGGCGCGGAACGATCTCCTCCCGGCGCTGGAGAGCGGCCTCCACCATTTCGCGCTGATAGGTGCCGTCGAAGACGCGGAAGGCGGTTAATATGTCGTCGATCGCAATTGCTGGGTGTGATTCCATCGGGGTCCTTTCAAACTTCTATGCCCATTCCTCCGGCTCCGAGTGCCCGCCGAAATGGGTATATACAATAAACTCCGGGACATCCCAAAGAATATTTGTGATGCGGATAAGGACTTGCGGCTTGATCATCCTCCTGGATTGAGATAACAATCGATAAAATTTGGATAAAAAGGAATGATCCTATGGCTGCCCAGGGACTCGATTACATCACCATCAAGGGTTTTAAAAGCATAGCATCGGTGAAGAAATTGCTGCTGCGGCCGATCAACCTGATCATCGGCGCCAACGGCTCGGGCAAGTCCAATTTTATCGGTGTGTTTGCTTTTTTGCATGCCATCCGGGAGGGCCGTCTCAACGATTACGTGCGCAAGGCCGGAGGGGCCGAGCAGTTGCTGCACTTTGGTTCTAAAGCGACGGCGGAAATTCAAATCCATGTTTCATTTAAGGATGAAGTGAATCAATACAAAATATCCCTAAAGCCAACAACCGATGATGGCCTTTTTCCTTCAAATGAGTTGGTTTATTATTGGGAAAAAACTCAATATCCCAGCCCGCTCTCTCAATCCCTCAGTCCACAAGCAAACGGCCAAGAGGCCGGCATAAGCAATCCAAATGTCAAACGAACGGCGGCTTGGGTTCGCACCTGGTTAGGTCTCTGGCGCCTCTACCATGTGCATGACACAAGCACCTCCTCACCGCTGCGTAAGACAGCCCGGCTGAACGACAATTTATTTCTCAGACCGGACGGTGCCAATTTGCCTGCCTTCCTATACTTTCTGCTCAAAAAGCATCCTACCGAATATGGTTTGATTCGCGGCGCCATTCAACAAGTCGCCCCTTTTTTCGATGACTTTCAGCTCAATCCCGACCCGTTGAATGAAGAGGCGATTCGCTTGGCATGGAAGCATAAAAACTCAGATCAGTATTTCAGCGCATCCAGCCTGTCGGACGGGACCCTGCGTTTCGTCGCACTGGCTACCCTCTTTCTTCAGCCTATAAAATATCGTCCTTCGGTCATTCTTGTGGATGAGCCTGAATTGGGGCTGCACCCCCAGGCCATTGCCTTGCTGGCGGCCCTGATCCGACAGGCTTCGACCCAAACCCAAGTCATCGTTTCAACCCAATCATCTCTGTTGATCGACCATTTTCAACCCGAAGATGTTCTGGTGGCGGACCGTGTGCAAGGCAGCACTCAGCTTACCCGGCTCGACCCCGCAAAATTATCCGCTTGGTTGGAAGAGTACAGTCTTGGCCAACTCTGGGAAAAGAATGAGTTGGGTGGCCGTCCGGGGAGGGAGTGATCCCATGGCCCGCGTGCTCATTCATGTGGAAGGTCAGACTGAAGAGACTTTTGTAAACGAAATACTCGGTCCCCATTTGTATAAACAAGGGTATACGCAAGTGGGCGCCCGCTTGGTGGGCAATGCGCGCCAGCGCGAAGGACGCGGCGGCAGCCGGGCCTGGAGCGCCGTTCGCAATGACATTATCAGGCATCTTAAAGAAGATCCAGGTTGTTTGGCGACTACCATGATGGATTATTATGCCCTGCCACGTACCGGGCCAAGGGCGTGGCCCGGCCGGGCGGCTGCCCCAACGTTGCCTGTTAACTGCAAGGCCGCCATGGTGGAAAACGCGCTTGCGGAGGAGGTCGCACAGCAGATGGGGGGCGGTTTCGATCCCGCGCGCTTTGTCCCATTCGTCGTGATGCATGAATTCGAGGGCTTGCTCTTCAGCGATTGTATAGCTTTCAGCCGAGGAATCGGCCGACCGGAACTGGCCGACGATTTTCAGATGGTGCGCAATCAATTCGCATCACCGGAGGAGATCAATGACTCGCCGGTGACCGCGCCATCAAAACGCGTGATGGCGTTGGTGCCCAACTACGAAAAACCGCTGTTGGGAGCTTTTGCCGTGCTTGAGATCGGTCTGGACGCCATCCGCCGCGAATGTCCCCATTTTAGAGAGTGGCTTTCCCGCCTGGAAGCATGGCCATCCCTTCAGCGCTGAGTCCTCCGTGTCAGATGCACTCCGTCACCACCAGGTTGTCCCGGTGGATTACCTCGTCGTAGGGCTTTTCGCCCAGGCGGCTTTTGATCTGGCTGGTTTTCAGGCCCATGATGGTGCGGATGTCGTCGGCACTATAGTTGACCAGGCCGATGCCCAGCTCCTCGCCGGACTGGTTCTTGATGGCGGCAGGCGCGCCCACGCCGAATTCGCCTTCCACGGCCACGATGCCGCTGGGCAGCAGGCTCTTGCCCCGGTGCAGCAGGGCCTGGGCGGCGCCGGCATCCAGGGTCAGGCTGCCCTTGGGGGTCAAGGTGTAGGCGATCCAGCATTTGCGGCGGTTCAGTTTCTTGGCCTGGGGGGCGAAGTAGGTTCCCAGGGCCTGGCCGGCGATAAGCTGGCGCAGGATCGTGGGGTTGGTGCCCTTGGCGATGATCATGGGGACGCCGGCGCCGGTGACTTTTTTGGCCGCCCGGATTTTGCTCAACATCCCGCCCCGGCCCAGGGCGCCGGGGATGTTGCTGGCAAAGGTTTCGATCTCTTTTTTGAAAGTCTCCACTTTGGGAATCAACTCGGCGTCGGGCGCGGTGCGAGGGTCCTTGGTGTACAGGCCGTCGATGTCGGTGAGGCTGATGAGCAGGTCGGCATCCATGAGCAGGGCGATCATGGCCGCCAGGTTGTCGTTGTCGCCCAGCTTGATCTCTTCGACCATCACCGTGTCGTTCTCGTTGATGATCGGCACCACCTTCCATTCCAGTAGCGTGTTGAGGGTGTTGCGGGCGTTGAGGTAGCGCTTGCGGCTGTTGAGATCCTCGCTGGTGAGCAGAATCTGGGCCACCTTTTTGCCATGGCGGCCGAAGGCCTGCTCGTAGGCATTCATCAGGCCGCTCTGGCCCACGGCGGCGATGGCCTGGCGCTTGGGGATTTCATCCGGGCGCTTGGCAAAGCCCATCTTGCGCAATCCCGAGGCCATGGCTCCGGAGGAGACGAACAGCACCTGCCTGCCCTGGTCGATGAGCTCGCTGATTTGGGCCGAGAGGGCCTCCACGGCCTCCATATTAAGGCCGCCGGCGGCGGTGAGCACGTTGCTGCCGACTTTGACGACGATGCGTTTGGCGGATATGAGGCGGTTTTTGGGCATAGGATTATCTTCAGGCTCACTGTTTGAATTGCTTATTCAGCTTCTTATGGGTAAACGGCCTTGCTTTTTCTCCAGAGTAATCCGCCACGATGTGCCCTTTGCCCATCAGGCGCCACTGGTAGATGAGCAGCCCTTCCATGCCCACCGGGCCCCGGGCGTGGATCTTGTTGGTGCTGATGCCCACTTCGGCGCCCAGGCCGAAGCGGTAGCCGTCGCTGAAGCGGCTGCTGGCGTTCCAGAAGAGATCGGCCGAGTCCACGGCGTCCATGAAGCGGATGGCCTGGTCGCGGTCGGCGCTGACGATCACATCGGTATGGCCCGAGCCGTAGCGGTTGATGTGCTCCACGGCCGCCGAAAGGTCGGGCACCACCTTGATGGAGACGATCAGGTCCAGGTATTCGGTGGCCCAGTCGGCTTCCACCGCCGGCCGCACGTCGATGATCCGGCGCGTGGCCTCGCAGCCGCGGATCTCGACCCCTTTGGCTTCCAGGGCCTTTTGCAGATCGGGCAAAATCTGGGGTGCGCAATCCGCATGAACCAGGATGGTTTCGGCGGCGTTGCAGACCGCCACGTACTGGCACTTGCTGTCCACGCTTACCCGCACCGCCATTGCCGGGTCGGCGGTTCGATCGATATAGACATGGCAGATGCCGTCGGCGTGGCCCAGCACCGGGATGTGGGTGTTGTCCATGATGTGGCGCACGAATTCGTTGCTGCCCCGAGGGATGATCAGGTCGATGTGTTTGTCCAGGGCCAGCATTTCGGTGACATCGGCCCGGGTCTCGAGCAGGCCCAGCCAGCCGTCGGGCAGACCGGCCTTGGCGGCGGCGGCCGTGATGGTGTCGGCCAGGATGCGGTTGGTGCGCGCCGCCTCGCTGCCGCCCTTGAGCAGCACGGCATTGCCGCTTTTCAGACACAGCGAGGAGATCTGCACCAGGGCATCCGGGCGCGATTCGAAGATGACGCCGATGACGCCGATGGGCCGGCTGACCTTGAACAGCTCCAGATCATGGTCCAGTTCGGTGGCGCTCAGGGTCACGCCCACCGGATCGGGCAACTGGATCAAACTCAGCAGTCCGGCGCAGGCCTCCTTGATCTTGGCCTCGTCGAAACGCAGCCGCTTGAGCAGGGGGGCGGCCAGTCCCTCTTTTTGGGCCTGGTCCAGGTCGGCCTGGTTGGCCGCGATGATGGCGGTTTGACCTGCTTCCAGAGCCCGCATGATTTCCGTGAGGGCTTTATTTTTCATTTCGCCCGCCAAGGCAGCCATCTGAATCGCCGCGCTTTGCGCCTGGCGCGCAATCTGTTGGATATCCATATGATTCCCCTTTCTTGCCATTCTTGCTCCGGTGGGGCCTACATACACCCAAACGGTTGAAAAAACAAAGGCCGATAAAGATGGCCGGAGGTTTGCATTAACGAGGGGCCATTGACATTTTGTCTTAAGGGATTCTATAAGGACGCCGCTGATAGGGTGGTGATTTGTAGTTTGCAAGAGGCAGTACCGCTTCATGAAATACGGGATAAAGATCTTTAACCTGTTGCACAAAGGCACCAGAAAAACCGCCCGACTCATCCGGGACCGCTTCGATTTGGTCGAAGTAAAGATTCTGGTCATCGGCTTGGCGCTTTCTCTTCTGGCAGGCGCTTACCTTCTCTATCTGCTTTTCGTTGACCGCAAAATGTACGGCATTCTCTCCTCCACGGTGGCCATTAATATCATGGGAGGCCGAGGGGCGGGGGTGGTCACTTGCTTGTCGGGCGGCATTTCAATCCTGAAAACGATTGTTTTCAATTTCTATATTGAATTGGCATCCGTACTGATTACCTACGCGGTAACGGTCTTGGTGCTGCGCAACTTCATTCAGCACCGGTTTATCAACGACACCGTGAGGCAGGCGGAGCAAGCCGCCCAGGGCCACAAAACCAGGATCAAAAAGTATGGCGGCATCGGTCTATGGCTCTTTGTGATCTTTCCTTTTTTCATGACCGGCCCAGTGATCGGTTCCATCATCGGATATTTGCTCAATTACAAACCGATCAACAATTTTCTCATCGTCTTCAGCGCGACCCTCACATCGATCATTGTCTACACCCTGGCCGGCAATCAGATCATCATCGCCATCGAACAGTACGTCAATCTAGATGCCGTGAAAGCCTGGGGCGGCATAATTGTGGCTATCCTGATCGTATGTTTCCTCATTTACCACATGAAGACCATCAAAGCCTTTCTGGACAGCGACGACCAGGCGTGACCCGATCTGCCGTTCAGTCAATTATTTGACAGAATCGAGCCGTTTAGTGTTCGATTCGTCTCCTCCGCCTTGTTAACCCTGAAGATTTCACGACAGTCTGTTTTTGGCACGTCCAATGCAAATACTGGCTCCAGCCGTGCGCACGGGGTGCGACCGGTGTCTATGGTGCCAAGCGGGCAAATGAAGGAAAGGTAAAGCCATGTTCGTGATTGTTGGCATAGTGCTGGTGTTCGCGTCGGTCATTGGAGGCTTTTTGATGGGAAATGGCAATTTGCATGTTCTTTTCCAACCGGCCGAGTTGATCATCATCGGCGGGGCCGCCATCGGTGCCTTTTTGATTTCATCGCCGCCCAAGGTCGTCAAACTGGTGATCAAGCAGTTCCCCTCGCTGCTCAAACCCAGTGTCCTCGAAAAGGATATCTGCATCGAGCTGTTGATGCTGCTCAATCGGCTGTTCCGCAAGGCGCGCCAGGAGGGCATGCTGGCCCTGGAGCAGGATGTCAACGATCCGGCCAGCAGCACCTGTTTCAACGAATTTCATCACATCATGGGCATGCACGAGGTGGTGGAGTTCATCTGCGACAACTTCAAGGTGGCCATTTCAGCGGGTGCCGATCCCAACGAACTGGATAATATGATGGAGCTCGATATGGAGGCCCGCCACTCCGAGGAGGCCATCCCCAGCAACATGGTCAAGATGGTGGGCGATGGGCTGCCCGGACTGGGCATCGTGGCGGCCGTGCTGGGCGTGGTGCTCACTATGGGCAAGATCAGCGAACCGCCCGAGGTGCTGGGGCACCACATCGGCGCGGCCCTGGTGGGGACCTTTCTCGGCGTGTTGGCCTGCTATGGTTTTGTCGGCCCCATGGGGACCAACCTGGAATTGCGGGCCAAAGACTCCGCCGCGTTGCTATCGATCAGCAGGACCGCCATCGCCGCCACTATTAAAGGCGCCGCGCCCCTGGCGGCCCTGGAGTACGGCCGGCGGGCCATTCCGGGCGAAGCCCGACCATCCATTCAAGAATTAGACGAGGCGTTGAAACAATGGGGGACCAAAGACCAATAATCATTAAGAAAGTTAAGAAGGTTGCGCATGGCGGCGCCCATGGCGGCAGTTGGAAGGTGGCGTACGCCGATTTCGTGACCGCCATGATGGCCTTTTTTCTCCTGATGTGGCTGATCTCCATGGTGTCGCCCGACAAGAAGGCCCAGGTGTCCCAATACTTCAAGCACTACAACCTGTTCGAGAAGAGCGGGGCCTCGATCATGGACTACGAGGAACCGGTTAAGATCCAGATCGCCGACAAGGACGGGAAACAAAACTCCGGTGAAGCCGCTGAGTATAATACGGATAAAGAAGGCGAAGGCTTCCAGGCCCGTTTCATGGAAAGCCTGAAGCAGGAGATCGCGGCCAAGCTGGCCGACGTCCAGGACCAGATCATCATCCGCGCCTTCGAAAACGGGGTGCGGGTCGAGGTGGTGGACAAGGACGGTTCGCCCATGTTCCCCCTGAGCAGTTCGCTGATGACCGAAAGGGGCAGCAAAATTCTGGGGGTCATCGCCCAGACCCTCAAAAACGACGATCACCCCATCGCCGTGGAGGGCCACACCGATGCCCGTGTGTTCGCATCGTCCAATTACAGCAACTGGGAGCTGTCCACGGCGCGGGCCTCGGCCGCGCGATTGGAACTGGAAAGAGCCGGGCTGCCCGCCCAGCGTCTGATGCGCGTCTCGGGGTTCGCTTCCACCCAACCCCTGATTGCGGAAAATCCATTGGATGCGCGCAACCGCAGGATCAGCATATTGGTCTTCAAATAAGCCCTCCGCTTCCGCCGCATTGACACATCCTGCCTTTCTGGTATGGAGCTTACCGTGCACGTTCTTGTGAACGTGCACGGAATCCAGCATCACCCTTTTCATACAAGGCAAGGCACACATGAAAATTCAACGGGTCTCGGTTCACGGCGGCCACAGCGGCCAGTTCTGCAGCCATGCCAAGGATACCCTGGAAGAGGTGGTCCAGGCCTACATCGCCCAAGGCTTTGCCTGGGTCGGCCTCACCGATCACATGCCGCCTTCGGATGACGCCTATCTCTACCCCGAAGAGCGCACGCTGGGGTTGACCGCCGCCGCCATGACCGAACGTTTCGGCCGCTATATGACCGAAGCCCGGCGCTTGCAGGCGGCCTATGCCGACCAAATCGAAATTCTGGTGGGGTTCGAAACCGAAGATACGCCCGGCTCCCTGGCGCTGGCCCAGCAGTTGTTGGCAGCCCACGCGCCGGATTACATCGTGGGAGGGGTGCACCACCTCGACAGCATCGCCTTCGACTATAGCCCTGAAGAATATCGGCGCGCCGCGGAAGCCTGTGGCGGACTGGAGGGGCTCTACTGCGCCTACTTCGACCGCCAGTTGAACATGATCGAAACCTTGAAGCCCCAGGTGGTGGCGCACTTCGATCTGATCCGGATTTTCGACAGCACTTACCGCCGCCAGATCATGCGCCAGGAGGTGCAAAACCGCATCCGGCGCAATCTGGAAGCGATCCGCGACTTCGGGCTGATCCTCGACTTCAATGTGGCGGCCCTCAAGAAGGGCGCCTCCGAACCTTACGTGTGCCAACCCATTCTGCTCCAGGCGCGCTATCTGGGCATCGCCGTGGTGCCGGGCGACGACTCCCACGGCGTGGCCCAGGTGGGCTTGCACCTGGACAAGGGTATCGAAATTCTCCAGCGCATGGGGTTCGATACGCGCTGGCGCAAGCCGGGCAGGGTTTAATACAGAAACATGGGCTTGCCGTCCACGCTGCGAATATTGGGACGGTAGGCTTGCGTATCGTAGAGATTTTCCACATCCACGCGCTTGGCCCCGCCCTTGAGTTCCCCAAGATCCAGCGCCGTGTAGCGTCCCTGGCAGAGCGCCACCATGCGGCCGGTGCGACCCTGGCGGATCAGCTCCATGGCCAGGTTGGCGTAGTTGAAGGCCACCATTAAATCCAACGAGTCGGGCGCGCCGCTGCGCATCAAATAGAGCAGGGGCTGGAAGATCATGTCGATGCCCGTGATCTTCTTGAGGGCCTCGGCGGTGAGCGCGCCGATGCCGCCCAGCTTGCGGTGTCCGAAGGCGTCGGCCTCGCCCGAAAGCACCATCTCGCCGCCCTGCATGACAGCCCCTTCGCTGATGGTCAGCATGGCGTAATGGCTGGGGTTGGCCTGGCGGTCGGCCGATAGGAACTCGGCCAAGCGGTGGATGTCGAAGGGCACTTCGGAAATCACCACCCGGTCGGCGCCGGCCAGATAACCCGAGACCAGCGAGGTTTCGCCGCAATAGCGGCCGAACAGCTCGACCACCGCGATGCGTTCGTGGGAGCCCGACGAGGTGCGCAGTGCGTGGATGAAGTTGACGCTGCGGGTCACGGCGGTGGAAAAGCCGATGCAGTAATCGGTGCCCATCACGTCGTTGTCCATGGTCTTGGGGATGGCCACCAGCGGCACGCCCTCCTGGTGCAGGCGCGCGGCGAACGAGAGGGTGTCGTCCCCGCCGATGGGGACGAGCACGTCGATGCCCAGTTGGGAGATGTTTTTGAGCACCTGGGCGGTAAAGTCCTGCTTCTTGGCGGTATCGGCGTAGCTCCCCTTAAGAAAGGCAGGCGCATCCTTGAATTTGACGGCGCTGGGGTTGGTGCGCGAGGTATGCAGGATCGTGCCGCCCGAACGATCGATGGTGCGCACGCCGGCCGCGTCGAGGGGCTGGATGTAATTGCCGGCGAACGGATCGTCGGGTGAAAATGCCAGCAATCCCTCCCAGCCCTTGCGGATGCCCACCACCTTCAGGCCTAATTCCGTGGCGCGCACGACCAGTTGCTTGATGCACGGATTGAGGCCCGGGACGTCGCCGCCGCCGGTGAGAATGCCGATGGTGCGGATGGTCGTGGTGTTCATGGGACGCCTCCTTTGGTGAGTGTTAAGGAAGTATTCACGGCCGGTACGGTTTGCCGGTGGCCAATACGGTTGCACCGACTACCGCGGCCAGCGACGAGCCGCCGAGAATGCCCAACTTGGCAAAAGAGATCATGCCGGGATCGTCAAATGAGAGCCCGGAGACGAAGAGCGACATGGTAAAACCGATGCCTCCCAGGCAGCCGGCGCCGATGATGTGGCGACGGGTTACCCCCGTGGGCAGTTCGATCCTGAGCCAATGGGCGGCCGACAGGGTGAACAGAGAGATTCCCAGCGGTTTTCCCAGCAGCAATCCCAGGCCGACCCCCAGGGTGACGGGGTGGACCAGGGCCTGGGAGGGGTTCAAATCCCCCAGGTAGAGCCCGGCATTGGCCAGGGCGAACAGGGGAATGATCAGGTAGGTGACCCAGGGGTGCAGGCTGTATTCCATGCGCTGTAAAGGGGTCTCCACGTCGTGGCAGCTCTCCTCCACGGCCCGCACCGCCTCCAGATGCTGATTGTTGAGCAGGATCGAGAAGCCGCAACTGCCCGGTTCGCACTCGAAGCGTCCCATGTGGTGGCGGACGCGCTGAATGAAATCGTCGGTGGCATATCGGCCCCGGGCCGGAATGCAGGCGGCCACCAGCACACCGGCCACGGTGGCGTGCACCCCCGATCCCAAGAAACACACCCAGACGCCGATGCCCAGGAGCACATAGACCAGGGTTTGGCGCACCCACAGCCGGTTGGCGGTCACCAGCAGGGCTAGAAAGAGCGCCCCCACGGCAAGATATCCCAACGAGAGCTGTTCGGTATAAAACAGGGCGATGACCAGCACAGCCCCCAGGTCGTCGGCGATGGCCAGGGCGGAGAGAAAGACTTTCAGCCCCATGGGAATGCGCTGGCTGAGCAGGGCCAGCATGGCCAGGGCAAAGGCGATGTCGGTGGCCATGGGAATGCCCCAGCCATGCTGGGTGGGCAGGCCATGATTGAACAGGGCATATATCGATGCCGGCACCAGCATGCCGCCGGCCGCGGCGATGACCGGCAGCGAGGCCTTGCGCAGCGAAGCCAACTCGCCCACCAGCACCTCGTATTTGATCTCCAGTCCGACCATGAAGAAGAAAATGGCCATCAGGGCCTCGTCGATCCAGTGGGCCAGGCTCTTGGTGATGACGTACGGGCCGAGGCCGACACTCAGTTCGGCATGCCAGATATGCTCGTAGGAGGCGTGGGAGAGATTGGCCCACACCAGGGCCACGGCCGTGGCCGCAAACAAGGGGATACTGCCGGTGACTTCATGGGTGAAGAAGCGCTGGAAGGCACTTAGATCGAGAAAACGATTCGAGGACGTGTCGGATGGGGGCATAGCTCCTTCCTTCCTCATCTCAGGTTAAAGGCTGGAAACGTTCGGCCAGGGTTTGAAAAGCCTCTGGGGTCAATACGGCCCCGAAGCGTTCACCGGCACGATCCCTGGATTTATAAAGTTCCAGGCAGGCGGCCACGATGTCGATCACGGTGGCTGCATCAAAAATACCGGGAAGCTCCCGGGCCAATTGGGGATGACGGCCCAGTTTGCCCCCCAGTTGGACCCGCCAGCCGTGCAGGCCGGAGACCAGGGTGCCCGTGGGACACCCCGGGATACATTGGCCGCAGGCCACGCAGCAGCTCCGATCGATGGTCGGCCGGGGGGTGGCGTCGATGCGGATCGCCCCTTCCCGGCAGGCGGTGACACAGCCATTGCATTCACTGCAAGCTTCGGTGCCGACCATGGGCTGCTGGGCGGCGATGATGCCGACATCCTTGATCTGGACCTGGGAGCAGGCGTTGGGGCATTCGGCGATGGCCACCCGGAATTCATGGTGGTGCTTCAGATCCCGGATGCCTTTGGATTTGAGAGATCCCAGCAGATCGGCCTCCCGCAGCACTTTTTCGATGCGTTCCGAAAGGGGCGTGGCGGCTTTGATCGTATGGGGGCAGCCGCCTGGGCCGAAGCATAACTCCAGTTGGTAGCCTTTGACCTCCGCGGCCATGCCCGAGATCATGCGCTGGCGCGCGGCGCGCACATCGGCCAGGGTCACAAGGGTTTTGCCGGCCTGGGCGGTCTCCTGTTCGACCCGGGCGCGCGCCCGCGGACGAACGAAGAAGGGTACTTTGCTGAGAGCCGCTTCGGCTTCCGGGGTCCATTGCATGCGGGAACATCCTTTTCCGGAGGGATGCGCTTTGCGCTGAAATCAGATTACTTTATGACGTTTGACGGAATCGTCAAACGACCTATAGTTGGAAACCTTTTGGAAAGTAATAAACCGGCGGTGAAATGAAAGTCCACGAAAATGTGGTTTAAACCATTTACAAAATTGGATATGGTAGCCGCCGCGCCCCGGAGCGCTTGAATAGATCTAGAACGCTTGGCCGATGTGGAAGGGCCGGGCATAAGGAGTTCCCCCATGAGCAACGTCACCGTCACCTTTCTGCCCAGCAATACCGCGATCGAAGTGCCCCAAGGCGAAAGCATTATCCGCGCCGCCATGGCGGCCGGCGTGCACATCAACGCCTCGTGCGGCGGTGACGGCGTGTGCGGCAAGTGCCGGGTGATCGTCGAGGGCGGCCAGGTAGCGGGCGAGGCTTCCGAGCGCATCAGTGCCGAGGATCGTGAAAAAGGTTACTGCCTGGCCTGCAAGACCTTCGTCCAGGGGGATGTCACCGTGCGCGTGCCGGTGGAGTCCTACATCGACACCTCGGCCCTGCAGCGCAAGGCACCCCGGCGTACCGCCAGCGTGCAACAGATCGGTTTCGAAGAGATCAAGCAGCAGGGGCTCTTTTTGCCGGCCGTGGAGAAGATCTATGTGGAACTTACACCGCCCGATGCCCAGGACCATCTGCCCGACGTCACCCGTCTGGTCAACCACCTGCGCATGCACCATAACGAGCACGGCATTGAAGTGGAGCTGCCGGTAATCCGCAAGATCCCCACCGTTTTCCGGGAGCAGGACTTCAAGGTGACGGTCACCTTGGCCCGGCCGGTGCGCAACTCGGGCAAGAACCAGATCATCAATGTCCAGGCCGGGGATACTACGGCCCAGAACTATGCCGTGGCCATGGACATCGGCACCACCACGGTGTTCGGTCAACTGGTGGACCTGGTCTCGGGCCAGGCTCTGGCCGAACACGGCGAATTCAACGGTCAGATCAGCTATGGCGAGGATGTGATCAGCCGCATCATGTTCGCCGAAAAGCCCGGCGGGCTTGCGACCATGCAGCAGGTGGTGATCGCCACGGTGAACAAAGTGCTCGGCTACCTGCTCAAGCAATCCAAGGTGAGTCGGGAAAACATCTCCCTGATCACCTTCGCGGGCAACACCACCATGACCCAGTTGCTGCTGGCGGTCGAGCCGCGTTTCATCCGCCGTTCGCCCTACGTGCCCACAGCCTCGATCTATCCGCCTATCCGGGCCACCGACCTGGGGGTGGATCTGGATTCGCATGTGACCGCCCTGGTCTATCCCCAGGTTTCGAGCTACGTGGGCGGCGACATCGTGGCCGGTGTCATGGGCAGCGGCATGTACCGCACCGAAAAGCTCACCCTGTTCATGGACATCGGCACCAATGCCGAGGTGGTGGTGGGCAACAAGGATTGGATGGCGTGCGCGGCGTGCAGCGCCGGCCCGGCCTTCGAGGGCGGCGGCATCCAGTTCGGCATGCGCGCCGCCAAGGGCGCCATCGAGGATTTCTCCATCGACCCCGAAACCCTGGAGCCCATGATCGTGACCATCGGCAACCAGCGGCCCAAGGGGATCTGCGGTTCGGGCCTGATTACCATGGTGGCCACGCTCTTCGAAACCGGCGTGATCGACAACCAGGGCAAGTTCGACCGCAACCTGAAGACCGACCGCATCCGCGAGAACAACAATGTCTACGAGTATGTGCTGGCCTATCGCGAGACCACCCAGATCGACCGCGACATCACCCTCAACGAGATCGATATCGACAACCTGATCCGCGCCAAGGGGGCCATCTACAGCGGCTGCAAGACGCTGCTCAAGGAAGTGGGCATGTCCATGGAGAATGTGGAGCAGATCATCCTGGCCGGCGGCTTCGGCAGCTATGTGGACCTGGAACGGGCCATGATCATCGGCCTGCTGCCCGAGGTGGAACCGGAAAAGGTGATCTACGTGGGCAACAGCTCGCTGCTGGGCGCGCGCATGAGCGCCTTGACCAACAGCATCCGCCAGCAGGTGGTGGGGGTCACCAACATGATGACCAACTTCGAACTCTCCGAAACCCCCTCCTACTACGACAACTACATCGCGGCCCTCTTCCTGCCGCACACCGACGTCAACCAGTTCCCCAAGCTCCAGGCCCGCCTGGACGAGCGCCGCGCCTTCATCGCCAAAGCCCGGGCTGGCAAATCGAGCCCCACTTAGTTCCTTGTCCATCCAGAAACGGCATCTCGGACGCCAGATCAAGGCAGGCCCGTTTTTGAACCCGCAGGCGTAGTTCCCCTACGCCGAGGACTTCAAAAACGGGTCAACGCCGATATGGCGTCCGAGATGCCGTTTCTGGATGGACACAACGCTAGCTGCGGAATTTGATTAGTTTGACCGCCTCAGTGACCCACTCGCCGATCATCCTGGCCTGGGCGCGGAAATTGCGGTCGTTTTTCAGGCGGCCGAAACTCTCTTCGTTCTCTTTGATGCGTTCGATGGCCGGGATGTCTCCGGCGTTGCCCACACTACCTACTCCCCGCAGAGCAACGCGTAGGTTTTGCAGGAGTGCGCCCAGGCAGTTTTCGCTCTCCTTCTGGTGATAGATCTTGGCGGCCGGATCGCCGTACTCTCCGGCGGCCGACTGCAAGATGGCCTTGCCGGTCTCGCAGACCACCAGCGAAAGAAAGATATACAGCTCCCGTTCCAGGTTGATCAGAACGGCGGCCGGTATTTGCTGATCGCCGGTCTGGCCGAGTTGCAGGGCTTCGGTCATCTTGCGGTGGATCGTCTGAACCTTGGTGGAGAAATCCTCGTGCCCCTTTTCGATGCGCCAGGTGGCGTACTGGGCCACCTGGCTGTCGATGTTGTGGCGGTTCAGGACGATGTCTTCGGGGGTGATATCGTAATCGGTTAAAGACTTCTCGCGATGCACGATGAGGTTGGCCAGCATGATGGCCTTGTTGTCCGAATAGCGTACCACGTTGGGATCGGCGCACAAATCTTCCAGCAGGATTTTGACCGCCTTCTTGGGCTGATCCATCTGGGTGGTCAGGGCTTGCAGGGCGTTAAGGAAGGCGGCGCGGTCCTGGGCCACGACCACGTCTTTCATGTGGTCCCAGAGGAATTGGAAGATCTTCTGCTCGTATTGGCGGAAGTGATCCACGGCTTCGGCAAAGGCGCTCTTTTTGAAGCGGCCCTCCATGGTGAAGCAGTTTTTGAGCTTCTGGACCAGCGCCTTGGCATCCTCCAGGGAGATGCGAAAATCCTTGGATAGGATCGTGTAGTCCCGGTCGGTGAAACTGATGGGATGGTGGACCATGCCCACCATCTTCTTGCGCGTGGTCGAGCGTCCCTTATAGAACTTCACCATGTTGTAGATCTGGCTGTGGACCGCTTCCAGCGGCGGCTGCTTGCCGGCCCGGCGCTCTTCACCGGTGTCTTCCACCACATGGATATCGTCGATCACCTGATCCTTGACCATGTCCAGGCGGTTCTGCAGGTTACCCAGCAGCTCCTTGGCGAGCTGGGGCTCCTGGGTCTGTTTTTCGGCGGCATCGAGCAGATGGGAAGAGAGGTGCAGCCGCTCGCCCAGCAGGGCTTTGTTGATGCGGGCGTAATCTTCGCCGTAGACGCTCTGGATCATTTTGGCCACCTGCTGGGGGGAGGCCTGTCCGATCTCCATGGCCAGTTGCGCCAGGCGCATCTTTTCCGGGGAGAGCTTCTCCGTCTCTAGTTCGGTCATCAGCCACTTGACGTTGTTAAGCTCCACGGGCGGCCGCTTGACCTGGGCCTGGAGCTTGGGCAGTTCCATGGCCGCGTTATAGACGCCGGTGTAGCGCTTTTCGGCGGTGGTGGCGGCGGCCGACTGCTGGCGCATCCAGCGATCGACTTTTTCCACCAGCCCCTCCATGGCTTTGGCGCCCAGGCGGTTCAGGCCGGCCAGCAGGGTGAGGTTGGGATCGGGAAACTGGTTTTCGTCGTTGATCAAGGGGACCATACGGGCCGTTCCGTCCATGTGCACGGTGATGGCGGCGCCGCTTTGGCGCGCGGCCCGGAAGCCGCACAAAATCTTCAGGCAGAGCCGAATGTCGGCCATCTCCTGGGGGGTACCGCCGGACAGGCGCACGAAGATGTTGTTGACGCCGTAATCGGCCAGGATGGTGAAGGCTTCGCGCATCTGATCGGGCAGCTTGGCCCATTTGTCGCCGTTGCGCCGGACGATGCGGGGCATGATCGTGAAGTCCACGGCCGTGTGCCCCAGGACGATTTCATAATCGAATTTGTCGGGCAGTTCGGGATTGCCGGCCGTGCCCCGGAAGCGGATCAGCATACACCCCAGGTGGCCGGGAAGGTTGCTCAGCTTGCCCAGGGCCGTGGTGAGGTTGGCGAAGGCTTTGGCTTCCTGGTCATCGGCGCCGCCGAAGCGCTCGTCGCGCAGGTACCGGCCGATCAGCCAGGTCGTTTGCACCATGAGGATGCGGATGGCATCGTAGCGCTTCTGTTCATCCAACAACTTCTGGGCCAGCCGGTCGGCGCCCGGCATGGTCTTGGCTTTATCGAAGGCCTGCAAGCCGCCGAACTGCTCGAAAAGCTTCTGCGCTTCGGGGTCCAGATCGATGTTCTTCTCTTCACTCATGGCAAATCCCTTCCTTTTCGGCTTTGCCCTTCTCTTCATCGACGAAATGCAGCAGCAGCGCGCCGACGAAAAACAGGATCAGTACGGCCAGAATACTCGAACGGGTGGCCAGCAGGCCCACCGACCGGATCTGTTCGGCCGTGGGGGCGTCCGGCAGCAACAGGCGTTTGACCAGCAGCCCGGTCAGGCCCATGAGGGCCGGTCCCATGATGGCCGCGAATTTGCCCAGCATGTTATAGAAGCCGAAAAACTCGGCGCTCTGCTCGCGGGGAATGAAGCGGGCATAGTAGGAGCGGCTCAAGGCCTGGATGCCGCCCTGGACCAGGCCGATGACCGCGGCCAGCACGTAAAACTCCGAGACCCGGTTCATGCTGGCCCCCCAGATCGTCACGCCGATATAGATCCCCAGGGCCAGATAGATGGCGCGCCGCACGCCCCAGTGGCGTCCCAACTGGCCGAACCCCAAAGCGGCCGGAAAGGCGATGAACTGCACGATCAGAAAGGCCACGATGAGATCCTTGAAATCGAATCCCAGGGACATGCCGAAATCCACGGCCATTTTGATGATGGTATCCACACCGTCGATATAGCACCAGTAGGCCGCCAAAAAGAGGAAGGCGGTCTTGAGCCGGCGCACCTTGCCAAAGGTGGCCATCAATTGGCTCCAGCCGGCGGCGATCTGCCGGCCCAGAGGCGGGCGCTGGCCCACGGGGTCCGGCGGCAGCCAGGCAAAGGTCAGCAGGGCGAACAGGCCCCACCAGATCGCGACGCTGACGAACGACAGCCGCACGGCCTGACCGGCGTCGGCGATGCCGAAGAGCGCCGGTTTGAGCGCCATGGCCACGTTGAGCAATAAGAGCAAGCCGCCGCCCAGGTACCCCAGCGAGTATCCCAGGCTGGATACCTGGTCCAGACGGTCAGGCGGCGCCACCTGGGGCAGCAGGGCATCATAGAAAATGATGGCGCCGGCAAAGCCGATGTAGGCGCCGCCGTATCCGAGCATCGCCATGAGCCAATGGCCCTTGGGAATAAAAGCCAGGACCAGGGTCATGACCACACCGATGTAGGTAAATCCCATGAGGAATCGTTTGCGCCGACCGCTCTGGTCGGCCATGGCGCCCAGCATGGGGGCCATGACCGCCACCAGCAGGCCGGCCGCGGCATGTCCGAACCCCAGGCGCGCGGTGCTCAGGTTGGGGTCCACGCCATGGCTCCACTGCTGCTTGAAAAAAACCGGATAGAAAACCCCCATGACCGTGGTGGCGAAGGCGGAATTGGCCCAGTCATACAAGGCCCAGCCCCAGATGGTCCGCCGTTGGGTGCGTGAATCGGTTCGATCTGAATCCACTCTGTTTCTCTCTCCTTGGAGGTGGCGTTCGCGGGCAACTGCGCTGATCGGCACGAGGCGAGGAAGGCCGTCGTCCGGCCGAGACCGGTGAATCGAAAGTTATTTTAAGGTCTAGCCCGAACGCATGTCAAATGAACTTGTTGAGCGGCGGCCGCCATTTTTGGATGGAAGCGGGCTAAAGATCTTGGACCGGGAGGCGATATTAAGATCAACGCGCCATTGCGGCGGGGCATGGGGCAGAGAGGGGATTTCTCTGCGCCATCGGCTCAACCACACTCAGGAGGTTACCTTCCCATGCATAAAAATGAGATCATCTTCTTCGACGAACTCGGATTCGGATGGGTGGTGGACAAGAGCATTATTCAATCGATCCACGAACGCAGCAGCAACAAGGAGATCATCGTGGAAAAAACGCTGGCCGACCTGCTGCGGCGACCCGGTTAGGCGGTATACCGCTTCCCACGGCGCACCCCCCGCGCGCCGAAAAGAATCCCTTCCGTTAGGCCCAATCCTCAAAGTGAATTTTCATAGAACCCAAGGCGATATTTTTCCTTGCAAATAAGAGTGTTTTCGTTAGTAATGGGCTCATGACATCGAATGCCCCTGCACGCTCCGTCCGCTGGATACGCGCCGCTCGAATGGCCGGTCTGCTGTTGCTCTTTGCCGGCATGGCCATGGGCGCACGCGGTCCGGCCCATGCCGCCGAGGCGCCGCCGGAACCCGGCAACGCGACCCTTCGGCTGGTGCGCGCGGTGATGTGCGAATCCATCGACGGCTATGAACCCAAATATATCGCGGTGGCTTTCTCGATCAACGCCGGCCGGATTTCGTGTTACACCCTGTTCGACGATGTGGCCGATACCACCGTCGTGGATCACAAGTGGTACCGACAGGATGAGCTGGTCACCACCAAACGGTTGACCATCAAGCCTCCCAAGTGGGCCACCTACAGCAGCATCCAACTGCGCGAAGAGGACAAAGGCCCCTGGCGGGTGGAGATCTGGAACGCCCAATCCCGATTGATCAAAACGCTGCGCTTCAGCGTCATCGATTGACCTTCTGGGGAAGCATGAACTCTTTTTTCGCCTTTCTTCTTTCAATCCGCTGGCAAGACATCATCGACGTACTGCTGAACAGCTACATCCTTTTTCGTCTTTATGTGCTCTTCCGGGGGACCAACGTTATCCGCGTCCTGGCCGGCATCGCCTTGTTGTGGATCTTCCAGCGCATGGCGGTGGCCCTGGGGTTGATCGTCACGAGCTGGGCCATGCAGGGGATCATCGCCGGTGCCACGCTGATCATCATCATCGTTTTCCGCAACGAAATCCGAAACGTGCTGCAGGCCAAAAATCTGCGCGCCCTGTTGTGGGAGTTTCCCCAGAAGAGCGAAGTGATGCCCATCGAGGCCATCGTGCAAGGGGTGTACGAGCTGGCCCGGCAACGCATCGGTGCGCTGATGGTGTTTCCCGGTAAAGAAGGTCTGGATGAGCTGATCCGGGGCGGCCTGCAATGGGGCGGCCTGGTTTCCAAGGAGATGCTGGTATCGGTCTTCTGGAACGGTAACCCGGCCCATGACGGCGCCGCGCTGATCGAGGGCAACCGGGTCACCCGGGTCGGCGGCATCTTACCCCTGAGCCTGCGGGACGACCTGCCCAAATATTACGGCACGCGCCATCGCGCTGCCGCGGGTCTGGCCGAACAGTCCGATGCCCTGGTGATCGTGGTCTCCGAAGAGCGGGGGTCGGTGATGGCGGTCAAGGGCAGCATCTTCACCCCCATCGGCGATAATGTGGCGTTGGAGAGAATTTTAGCCGAACACCTGGGCACGGCAAGGGCGCAGGACGATCACTTGAGCGTGCGGCGCGAAAGCAAGGAGCTGACCATCGCAGCCGTGATCTGCGTCCTGTGCATGGCCGGCGTCTGGTTCAGCTTCGCCAAAGGCATGGAAACCCTGACCAGCATCGAGGTGCCCCTGGAGTACCTGAACCGCGATCCGCAAACCCAAATCCACTCCACTTCGGCCAATACCGTGCGCCTGCACCTGAGCGGTTCCGCGGCCCTGATCGGCTCGTTGCGCCTCGACCAGGTGAAGGTCAAGCTGGATTTGAGCAGCGCCGTCAGCGGCCAGAACAGCTACACCCTTTCCAACGAAAACATCGTTCTGCCGCCCGGCTTGCGGCTCAACCGCATTGAACCTTCGGAGGTGAAGGTCGCCCTCGATGTGCCGGCGACCAAGGAGGTGGCCGTGCAGGTGGATTGGGTGGGCGCCTTGCCCTCGGGCTTGATCCTGGAAAGTGCCGCCGTGACCCCCGGCAAAGTGAAGGTGATGGGAACCCAACGCGTTCTGGACCGCATCGAGACCGTCTACACCGAGAAAATTCCGTTGGAGAATCTTAAAACTTCGGGACAGATAAACGTGGCGTTGGCGCTGCAGCCCAGAGCCCTAAAGATCGCCGAAGGCGGCCGGGAAAAGGTGGAAGTGAGCTATGCCGTCGGCCGCCGTCCGAACTAGCGGTGTCCATCCAGAAACGGCATCTTACGGCCCATATCTGCGTTGTCGCGTTTTTGAGATCCTCGACGTAGTGCGGCTACGCCTGCGGTCTCAAAAACGCTCCTGCCTTGATCTGGGCCGCAAGCTACCATTTCTGGATGGACACTAACTTGCCCCATGCGTTTGCCGGCTTTTTAACTTTCTATTTGCCCCCGATAAAGGCTTCAATCAAACGATAGGCTTGATCGTCATCGAACTGCCGCGGCGGGTGCTTGCAGAAGTAGGCCGATGGCCCTTCCAGCACGCCGCCCAGACCCCGGTCCAAGGCCAGCTTGGCGCACCGGATGGCGTCGATGGCCACGCCCGCCGAATTGGGCGAATCTTCCACCGACAGGCGCAGCTCCAGATTCATGGGCACATCTCCGAACAGGCGACCCTCCATGCGGATGAAGGCCACCTTGTTGTCCTTCTGCCAGGGCACGTAATCGCTGGGGCCGATGTGGATATTCTCCGCCGACAAACGGTGGGCGGCCACGGCCTGCACGGCTTCGGTCTTGGATTCTTTCTTGGACGAGACCCGGCTGCGATTGAGCATGTTGAGAAAATCGGTGTTGCCGCCGGTGTTGAGCTGGTAGGTGCGCTCCAGGGCGACGCCCCGTTTCTTGAACAGATCGGTGAGCACCCGGTGGGTGATGGTGGCGCCCAACTGGGACTTGATGTCGTCGCCGATGATGGGAACCCCTTTGCGCGCAAAGCGCTCGGCCCACTGGGGGTCGCTGGCGATGAAGACTGGGATGTTGTTGATCAAGGCCACCCCGGCCTCCAGGGCGCACTCGGCGTAGAAACGGCTGGCTTGTTCGGAGCCCACGGGCAGGTAGTTGAGCAGGACCTGGGCCCCACTTTCCCGGAGCATGCGGATCACGTCGGCCTGTTGCGGTTGGGGCAAATCGGCCGGTTGGAAGGTGCGTTCGGCATCATAGGCTTGCATGTGCTCGGACACGCCGTCCAGAATCCTTCCCATGGCAACGATGATCCCGGTGGCCGGCACATCGGGGTAAAAAATCGTGGTGCAGTTGGGCGGTGCAAAGATAGCGCGACGCAGATCCTGGCCCACCTTGCGGGCATCGATATCGAAAGCGGCCACCACTTCAATATCATGGGGCCGATAGCCCCCAAGGTCCCAATGCATCAACCCAACAGCCTGATGAGGTGTTTTCTTGGCGTAATAGCAAATACCCTGGATCAGCGCGCTGGCGCAGTTTCCCACCCCGACAATGGCGATCTTGATTTTGGACATCCTGAGTCGCTGCTCCTTGAGCTTCGGATTCTTTGCGCCATCAATCCTGGCGGCATCGGCGCTTATGGTTGCCGGATCATGCGAACGGGCAAGGCTTACCACAAACCCGAGCACCTGATCAATTGATGTGACCAACAATCTGCTAAAGCCTTTTTAAAAGCGGCCGATACCTATCATCAGGAGGTGCAGCATGGATGAACTCCTGGTGGGCATGATCGCCCCAGTCCAAAATTATCAGAAACAGCGCGACGGCAAGCCCTTGTCTCCCAGGCGGATAATAAAGGAGAAAAGGAAAAACCGGGCGGACCGACGCCAGTCGGTGCGCAGCGGGGTTGTCGTGACCCTCTCCGATCCCAAGGAGCGCCGCCGGGGAGATGACCGCCGCAAGAAGTAACCCGGGGGATCGGGCACAGCAGGCCGGGATTGACTCGATCCGTGGCATGCCCTGCTTTGCGTTGACACAACCATATCCCGCGACTTAGACTGATTTCGATTCTTCTGATAAGTGTTGAGCCCCAATGGAGTGATGCCGCTTGCCTAAAGAAAGACTGCTGATCATCGAAGATGAGCCTTCCGTTGCCAAGCAGCTCAAATGGTCGCTCGAGCCCACCTACGATATTACCATCGCCTCGGAGCCCCAAAAGGCGCGCGAGCTTCTGGCCGCCGGCATCTTCCCGGTGATTACCCTGGATCTGGGGCTGCCGCCATCGCCGGACAGCCCCCAAGAGGGACTCAAGCTGTTGGAAGTGCTGCCCGTGCTCGCCCCCCGTACCAAAGCGATCGTCATCACCGGCCATGCGGAACAGGATGTTGCCGTCCGGGCGGTCTCCATGGGCGCGGTGGACTTTTGCACCAAACCCATCGATCTGGAATTGCTGCATATCATCCTGAACCGGGCATTCCACATCCACACCCTGGAGAGCGCCAACAAGGCCCTGCACGCTCACCGCGACCAAGACAGCCTGCTGGGAGGTTTGATCGGCGTTTCGTCGGCCATGCATTCTCTCTTTGGCGTGATTCGCAAAGTCAGCGTCAGCGACTTTCCGATCCTCATTACCGGCGAATCGGGAACGGGAAAGGAGATGGCGGCCCATGCCATCCACGCGTTGAGCCCGCGCAGTCAAAACCCTTTTGTGGTCATCAACTGCGGGGCCATACCAGAAAATCTGCTGGAAAGTGAGCTGTTCGGCCATGAGAAAGGCGCTTTTACCGGCGCCGTGGGCCGAAAGATCGGAAAGTTCGAACAGGCCCACACGGGCACTGTTTTTCTGGATGAGATCGGTGAGTTGCCGCTATCCATGCAGGTCAAGCTGCTGCGCTGTCTCCAGGAAGGCACCATCGATCGGGTCGGCGGAGACAAGACGTTGTACCTCAATGTGCGCATCGTGGCCGCCACCAATAAAGATCTGGCAGCGGCGGTGGCCCAGGGCAAATTCCGGGAGGACCTTTATTTCCGGCTCAATGTGGTCCAGGTCAAGATGCCCCCGTTGCGGGAGCGGCCGGACGATGTCCTGGTGCTGGCCCATCACTTCTTGCGCCGGGAAGCCCAGGCCCTTAAGCTGGGCCGCCCCGGCTTTTCGCCCGCGGCCGTGGCGGCCCTGTCCGCCCATGACTGGCCGGGCAATGTCCGTGAATTGTTGAACTGTATCCGTCGTGCGCTTTCCGTATCCAGAGGGCAAGCGATTACGCCTGGAGACCTGGAGTTGACGGATGCCGCGGTGCCCGAGCGACCGGCTGAAAAGCTCATGACCCTCCAGGAAGCGCGCGATCGGGCTGAGCGCCAATGCGTCCGCCAAGCTCTGGTCCTTACCGGCCAGAACATCAGCCAGGCCGCCAAGCTGCTGGCCATTAGCCGACCGACGCTGCACGACTTGATGAAGAAGCATGGGGTCAGGACATAACCGCAGGAACCAGGGCATGCTGCGCGTGACTTTAGGCGGGGCTCGATGCGGCGGGAAGGTGTAATCGAAAACAGCCGCCGCCACCCGGCGCGGAGTTGTCGGCAGCAATGGTGCCTCCCAGGCTCTCTACCATGCGTTTAACCTGCCACAGGCCGATGCCGCTGCCCTTCTGCTTGGCGGTGGTGAACGGTTCGAAGAGACGATCGGGCAGCAGCTCCTCGAGGATGCCTGGCCCGTTATCGACGAGGGTGATTTCGATTTCCCGCTCGGATGTCTGGACAACCGTTATTTTTACCTTTAGGTCGCCGTTGGTGCCGCCGGCCTCCAGGGCGTTGAGTAGCAGATTTTCGAGAATCTGGGTGAGAAAGTCAGGGTCGGTTTGGATCGTCATCGCGTCAGGGCAATCGAGGGCGGCTCCGAGCCGGGGCAATTTTTTGGAGAGCTTACGGATCGCCTCGTCCAGGAATGGGGCGAGCGCCAGGGGTGCAAGCACGGGCACGATCTCACCTTTAAGGGTGTTGAGCCGTGTCTGCACCTTGTTCATGCGTTTGAGGGCATCGTCAATGGAGGCCAGCATGTCTTGCTGGAACTCGGGATCGTGGATGTGGTTCGGTGCGTTCTGGCGCACCAGCCCCAGCATGGTGGCCGCGTTCTTGATGTCGTGCAGCACGAAGGCGGATAGGGTATTCCAGGCGGATTGCTCCCGAGCCTGGGCCAGACTTTCGGCGTTGCGCACGGCCAACAGGGCCCAAGCGGCCTGGGAACCGAGGGCCGCCAGCAGATCGAAATCGTCCCGTCCATAGAGGCCGGCGGTGTATTCCGCTCCCAAACCGATCAGCCCCATGCATTGGGTGCCGATGATCAGGGGATAGACCAGAACTAGGCCCGTGGCCTCCAGAAAAGTGCGTTTCTGGTCGATCAACCGCTGGATCTCCGGGTCGATTGCGGCCGCCTTTACATATATATAAGGTACATTTTGCAGATAGCGCACCAATGGATCGTCGGGGGCCAGAGCGGCATCGGTGGGCGGTGTGGCTGCGCCGGGTTCGGGTAGCAACCGGAAGCCCCCATGACCATCCGCCAGCCAGAGCATGATGGTGCGCGTATAGAGGCTTTCGTGCAATATTCGGCGTAAGGCCTCGGCCACTTCGGCCTCGGTCAGTTTGCCCTGCAACAGCTCGGAAAAAGCCAGCCACTCATCGCGATACTCGTATTTGTTCAGATAAAAGTGGGTGCTGATGTAATATTTGATCCGCGTGCGCACACTACTGGAAAAGGCCAGCACCACCAGGGCCAGCAATCCCATCACGATCAGCAGCCACTGGAGCACGAACGGCAAGGACCAGCCGAACATTCGAATCGACATGGAAACCAGGCCCACCAGGAGCAGATAAACGGCGAAGACCAACGGCGTGAGCGCCGAGTAGAGCACCTTGCGAGAGATGAAGATTTTGCGGTTCAGCAGGCGGTGGCGGGTCACCGCGTGAACGATCGTCAGCCAGGCAATGCCGAATAGGATCGCCAGCAGCAGCAAATGGTCGCCGGCCACCCGCAGGTAGGTCAGGCGGTAGGAGAGCGACCAGGCCTGGCTGCCCAGGATC
>JAKAFO010000283.1 GCA_021819735.1 Deltaproteobacteria bacterium | reverse complement strand
CCTTCGGCGGCAAGGGGATCACGCGCGTGGAGGGGATGGCGTTGTTCGTGGATGGGACCGTCCCCGGCGATCGGGTTTTGGCGCAGGTGGTCAAGAAAAAGAAGAGCTACGCCGAGGCGCGGGTGGTGGAGCTGCTGGCGCCGTCCGCCCAGCGGGTGAAGCCACCCTGTGCCTGCAGCGGTCATTGCGGCGGCTGCAAGTGGCAGTTTCTGGATTACTCCTATCAACTGCTTTACAAGCAGCAGCATGTGCGCGATGCGCTGGAGCATATTGCCTTGATCAAGGATGTGCCGGTGCATGCGACCATCGGCAGCGAGAAGATTTACGGCTACCGCAACAAGATGGAGTTCTCCTGCTCGAACCGGCGCTGGCTGCTGCCCGAAGAGCTGGGCCGGGAGGATGTGGTGCGGGGCATGGCCCTGGGGCTGCATGTGCCGGGAACCTTCGATAAGGTGATGGACATCGAGGCGTGCCTGCTGCAACCGGAGCTGGGCAACCGCATCCTGGGCGATGTGCGCCGCCATATCCAGGCGTCATCGTTGCCGCCGTACGATTTGCGCAGCCATGAAGGCTTCTGGCGCTTTCTGGTGCTGCGCCACTCGGTGGCCTTCGACGAGTGGATGGTCAACCTCGTGACCTCCTGGGAGGCGCCGGACGAGGTGCGGCCTTTGGCCGCGGCGCTGACGGCACGTTATCCCAATATCGCCACGGTGGTGAACAACATCAGCACCCGGGTGTCGGGCGTGGCCACGGGTGAGCGCGAGACGACGCTGCACGGTCCGGGCGTGATGCTGGAAAGGATCGGACCGTTCACCTTCGAGTTGTCGGCCAATTCCTTCTTTCAGACCAACACCCGGGGGGCGGAGCGCCTTTATGGGGTGGTCAAGCGCTATGCGGCCTTGACCGGCGAAGAGACCGTGCTGGATCTCTATTGCGGCACGGGCACGATCGCCATTTACCTGGCGGAGCAGGCCAGGGAGGTGATCGGCTTGGAGGTGGTGGAAGGCGCGGTGGTCGATGCCCGGCGCAATTGCGAGCGCAACGGCATCGCGAACTGCCGGTTCATTGCCGGCGACGTGCGCCACACCTTGTCCCAGGTGGGGGTATGCCCGGAGGTGATGGTGATCGATCCCCCCAGATCCGGTATGCATGCCGACGTGGTCAAACAAGTGATGGTATTGGGGCCGGCTAAGATCGTTTATGTGTCGTGCAACCCGGCGACCATGGCCCGGGATTTGGTGCTGCTCAAAGAGGCGTACGAGGTGGCGGAGGTCCAGCCGGTGGATATGTTTCCGCACACGTTTCATGTCGAGGCGGTGGCGCTGCTGAACAAGAAATAAGCCGAGGTTGCCGCTTCATTGCCAGGCCTTTGGGAGTGTGTCCTGGAGGAAGCAGGAAACTTCCATATGCTTAATTGCATGGTGGGCTTTTTTATCGAAGGTAAGCCACTGTCCTTCCAATTCTTTGGCCAGTGCTGCATAGCAGGCATCATATCCGGTTAATCCACATCGAAGAAAAAGTTCTGCGCCGTTTGCCAGTTCTGTTGTCATTGGCTGCCGGAATAAACCTGATTCTAGTATGGGGATGATGCCTCGGGTGAAGGCCTTCGGTCCGTCCGGATGCACCCTTTGAAGTACCGAAAACACCTCGAAGCCGAAAAGTTCGGGCACGGCAAATGATTCCGGATTTTCTATCAGCTTTTCGAGCACCTGCTCCGCATTGGGATGAGTTTCCTCTTCCAGCAGCCATTTGACCGCAACGGAAGCGTCGATAACATAGATCATCGATCATATCCTCTTAGTTGACGCAAAATGTCTACGCTATCTTGGTTTCCCCGCCTTTGCAGCTTCTGCCCCCGGATCTTCTCAAGCAGTTCGGCTTTCTTCTGTTCGGCCTGCCAATCGACGAAGCGTTTTTCGAATTGCTCGGGGGTGATCAGAACGCCTCTGATTTTCCTGCCCCTGCTGATCAAAATAGGTTCACCGGTGGCATTCAGGCGATCAAGTATTTCCCCTAAATGATTGCGTACTTTTAACGCATTGACCTCATCCATGATGCACCTCAAGGTTGTGTATATGGCATGTGTATATGTGTATATACATGTCGTTCGATAGGTTGTCAATGAGGGTGCTTTGCGTGCGGTGACACGGTTAAACAATAAAGCCCCGCAATTTCATCAGGATCGCTCACTGGATGGGATTGCGAGGCTTTTCATTTTCAGGTGCCCATCAGTTTGCGCAAGACGTAAGGCAAGATGCCGCCGTGGGCGAAGTAGGTGACATCGACGTCGGTGTCGAGGCGGGCGGTGACGTCGAACTGGATCTGTTGGCCGTCAGGCTTGGTTGCTTGGACCTTGATGGTTTTGCGGGGGACCATGCCGTCGAGGCCAGTGATGGAGTAGGTTTCGCTGCCGTCGAGCCCCAGGCCGGCGGCGTTTTGGCCGGGTTTAAAGATGAGCGGCAGCACGCCCATGCCCACCAGGTTGTTGCGGTGGATGCGTTCGAAGGATTCGGCCAGCACGGCTTTGATGCCCAGCAGAGTTGTGCCTTTGGCGGCCCAGTCGCGGGACGAGCCGGTGCCGTACTCTTTGCCGCCCAGGACGACCAGGGGGATGTTCTCCTTTTTATACTGCATGGCGGCGTCGTAATTGAACATCTCCTGCTTCTGGGGGAACTTGAGGGTGTAGGCGCCTTCCTTGGGGGCCACCAGTTTGTTTTTGATGCGCACGTTGCCGAAGGTGCCACGCATCATCACTTCGTGGTTGCCGCGGCGGGAGCCGTAGGAGTTGAACGCTTCGGGGGTGACGCCTTTGCCGATGAGGTGCTGGCCGGCCGGGTACTTCTGGGAGATGGCGCCGGCCGGAGAGATGTGGTCGGTGGTGACCGAGTCGCCGAGCACCAGGAAGGCCCGGGCATTGCCGATGGCACTTGCGCCGGCGGCGGCTTTGAGCTGGAAGTCGTCGAAGTAGGGGGGCCGTTTAATATAGGTGGAGTCGGCTTCCCAGGCGTAGGTGGTGCTTTCGGCGATCTTCAACGCCTGCCAGAACTGGTCGCCATCGTAAATGCGGCCGTACTCCTTGGCATAGAGATCTTGGTGGACGTGGGCCTTGACCAGGGCATCGATGCTTTCGAAGGCGGGCCACAATTGATCCAGGTAAACCGGTTGGCCGTTGGGGTCGACGCCGATGGGCTCGATCGTCAGGTCGATGTCCACGCGGCCGGCTAGAGCGTAGGCCACGACCAGCATGGGCGAGGCCAGGAAGTTGGATTTGACATTCTGGTGGATGCGGGCTTCGAAGTTGCGGTTGCCCGAGAGCACGGCGGCCACATTGAGATTGTTGTCGGCGATGGCTTTTTCGATGATGGGGTTCAGCGGCCCGCTGTTGCCGATGCAGGTGGTGCAGCCGAAGGCTGCCAGGTGGAAGCCCAAGGCTTCGAAGTAGGGCATCAGGCCGGCACTTTCCAGGTAGTCGAGGACCACTTTGGAGCCGGGCGCCAGAGAGGTTTTGACCACCGGCGCCACTTTCAAACCCCGTTCCACGGCCGCCTTGGCCAGCAGGCCGGCGCCGATGAGCACGTGGGGGTTGGAGGTGTTGGTGCAGGAGGTGATGGCCGCGATTACCACATGGCCGTCGCCGAGCGTGGTGGGCCGGTCGCCCAGGGTGATTTGCAGTTCGCGTTGGGCCAGGGGGCTGCACTTGAGGGCGCGCCGGGTCTGGTTGCCCGATTCGTCTCTAAAGGTGGAGAGGGCGGCGATGTCGGCATCGCGGTTGTACTCGCAACCGAGGATTTTGGCAAAGGCGCCTTTCATGGCCGATAGGGCGATGCGGTCCTGGGGCCGGGCCGGGCCGGCCAGGGAAGGTTCCACTGTGGAGAGATCGAGTTCGACCAGGTCGGTGTACTCCGGCGAGGCTTGATCCGTGTAAAAGAGCCCTACGGCTTTGGTATAGGCTTCGGTCAGCCGGGCCTGCTCCTCGCGGTTGGTCAGGCGCAGGTACTCTAGGGTCTTTTCGTCCACCGGAAAGAAGCCCATTGTGGCGCCGTATTCGGGCGACATGTTGGCGATGGTGGCGCGGTCGGTGACCGAAAGGGATTTGAGGCCCGGGCCGAAGAACTCCACGAACTTTTCCACCACCCCTTTCTTGCGCAGCACTTCGGTGACTTTGAGCACCAGGTCGGTGGCGGTGATGCCCTCCTTGAGCCGGCCGCTGAGCCGCACGCCGATGACTTCCGGGATCGACATATAATAAGGTTGGCCGAGCATGACCGCTTCAGCCTCGATGCCGCCCACGCCCCAGCCCATGACCCCGATGCCGTTGATCATGGTGGTGTGCGAATCGGTGCCCACCAGGCTGTCGGGATAGGCCAGCAGGCCGTCGGCGGTCTGCTCGGCAATGACCACCCGGCCCAGGTGCTCCAGGTTGACCTGGTGGCAGATGCCGGAGTTGGGCGGTACCACCTTGAAATTGTCGAAACTCTTCTGAGCCCATTTAAGCAGTTTGTAGCGCTCGCCGTTGCGCTCGTACTCCTTGGCCACGTTCTGCTCCAGGGATTGGGTGGTGCCGAAGTAGTCGATCTGGACCGAGTGGTCCACCACCAGTTCGACCGGCACCAGGGGATTGATCTTGGCCGGGTCGCCGCCCAGCGCCTTGACGGCATCGCGCATGGCGGCCAGATCCACCACAGCCGGGACGCCGGTGAAATCCTGCATCAGGACGCGGGCCGGGTGGTGGGGAATCTCTACAGGGGCCGCGTAGGATTTTTGCCAGGCGGCGATGGCCTTGAGGTCTGCTTCGCGCACGACGTGGCCATCGAGCTTGCGCAACAGGTTTTCCACCAGGATGCGGATAGAGAAGGGCAGGCGTCCCATGGGGGCGATCTTGCGGGCGTCCAATTCTTGAATGTCATAGTAAAGATATTCTTGGCCATTGACCGTCAGGCTTTTGCGAAACTCTTTCGATTTCATGGGTGCCCCCTATTATGGTAAGAAATTTAGCTCACTTGGAATAAAAAATGCTGTAATGTCAAGCTGATTTTAAAAAAATGGGGATAAGTCGCTTTTGATGGTGCAAACGCCGCAACTATAAGGCTTGAGCGCTGTTTGGCAAGGGTCTCAACGCGGATCTCCTGGTTGACTTAAATAGCGGGTCGTGGAATACAATGAGCGCCTCTTTCTTTGGCTGCCTTGTCATTGATCGGCCTTTGCTTCGCCTAAACAGAATGCTTTAGCGGCTATAGGACCAGGGTAAACATGTCCATTGCATATCTTGTATTTTCATATGGACGCCGGATGGAATCCGTTTTCTTGAGGAGCTATTTTATGAAAAAGATGGTTTTTGTTTTTTTTGTACTTGTCGTTAGCTTCTCCACGGCCTTGGCTATGGAAACCACATTCAGCCCAAGGGTCGCAGTAACTGAGGAATATACCGACAATGTGGATCTGACATCCGAAAATGGGCAAGAAGATTTTATCACCACCTCTGGCGTTGGCGCCGCACTGGGATTTAGGGGCGCCACAGCTGAATTGAGCCTTGCCTATAATCCGGAATATGCAGCGTATAAAAACAATTCAGATCTAAATAGCTGGCGTCATTTTGCCTCCATGGATGCACACTGGCAGATTGCGCGGCAAACGCACCTGAGGTTGAATGATTCCTTAATGGTCTCTGATGATCCGGCCGACGAAAGCGAAACCTCCATCGATAGACGTGGCAGAAACAGATATATGCGAAATAGCGCTCATGGGGAAATTTCTCATCAATTCGGAAGGGAAGACTCTGTCGAATTGGGATACGACTACACATTGTTGAACAACCAGTTGGAGGATGTGGAAGACAGTCAAAGCGAGCGACCCTATGCTGATTTAGTATGGTGGTTTTCCCAGAATGAATACGCCTTTCAAGCCCATTTGGATCATACTCGATCTGTTTTTGATCGATCTGATAATTTTCGCTCTTGGTTTGGTGATTTCAGATTGCGCAAAAGGTTTACGCGCCATTTTGATATGTTTCTCCAATATGCCCACATGGTGACCGTATATGATAAAGACCCCTATGCCGAGGATATCGCGGTAGTCGAAGATTACGTGGTTTATAATCCTGGCGTGGGGTTCAATTATGTGGCCGGTGAGCACACCAATATTTCAGTGGCGGTCGGTTACGCGTTGCGCGATCGGGAATTCAGTGAGGATGATGAAGGGCCAACAATTATCAGCGATCTGACCACCGTCATTCCATACCGCAGAGGTACTATCACCCTGAATGCCAACAGTGGTTATACCCAGGATACTTTTTCCTCAGATAACCGTGGCTTTAATGTGTACGCCGCGGCCGGCGCGCGGGCTGAATATGGTTTCACCAGTAGATTCCTCGGAGATGTCGCGGCTGGCTATCATTTTATTCGGTATCTGGATGAAGATCCTAAGGTGAATGAGCAACTTGTCTCAGCGGGGCCAGGTTTATCCTACCAAGCGCTCCCATGGATGCGCTTTCGCCTGGAGTACACCTATCGGGTCCTGCTCTCAGATGAACCGGAAAACGAGTACGCCGAGAATCGGGCGATGATTTCCATGATTCTGGAACCCTCTTCCCCTTACAGGTGGAATTAGGCAGGCAAAGAAGAAAAAAATGGCGGAAGTGCATGGGAATCGAACCCACCCAG
>JAKAFO010000282.1:4426-6674 GCA_021819735.1 Deltaproteobacteria bacterium | reverse complement strand
TGGCGCACCATGAAGCAGGGCTATTACCTGGGGTACCACACCATTCTTTTGCCGGACACCTATGGCGGGCTGGCCAGCGACCCCATCGAAACCCACATCATCATGGAAGAACTCGGCTGGGGCAGCGTGGATTTTGCCATCGCCCTGGGGGCCTCGTGCTTTCCGGCCTTTTTCGCCTCCATGGTTCCCTCCGAGCGCCTGATCGCAGAGATCATTCAGCCTTACTGCCAGTGCACGGACGCCTCGATCATCGGCTGCTGGGGCATGACCGAGCCGGACCACGGGACCGACACGCTGTGCCCTTTTACAGATGATTTCCATAACCCCGCGGTCGCCGGTCAGGTCCGGGCGCGGCTGGAGGGCGACCACTATATCATCGACGGCCAGAAGGCGGCCTGGGTCTCCAACGGCACCATCGCCACGCACTGCCTGCTCTATCCCACCATCGATCCGTCCATGGGCATGGCCGGCGGGGGCATCTGCGTGGTGCCCCTGGATTTGCCGGGTGTCAGGAGGGGCAAACCGCTGGACAAGATGTGTCAGCGCGCCACGAATCAGGGCGAGATATTCTTCGACGGGGTCCGCATCCCCCGGGAGTACATGCTGGTCGAGCCCGACAGCTACGAAACCATGCTGGACATCACTTTGTCCACGGCCAATGTCGCCGTGGGCACCATGTTCGTGGGCCTGGCGCGCGCGGCCTACGAGGAAGCCCTGGCGTATGCCAGGCAGCGCATCCAGGGTGGAAAGCCGTTGTTCGAGCATCAGTTGATCAAGCACAAGCTCTTTGCCATGTTCACGAAGATCGAGGCGGCGCGCGCGCTGTCGCGGGCCGCGATGGTTTACAACTACAACAACACCCCGCCCCTGATCCAATACTCCGTCGCCGCCAAAGTCTTTTGCACCAATACGGCTTTCGAAGTGGCCAGCGAAGCCGTTCAGATCCATGGCGGCAACGGCATCAGCCGCGAGTATCCGCTGGAAAAGTTCTTCCGCGACGCCCGGGGAGGGCTGATCGAGGACGGGGCCAACGACTCGCTCATGCTCACGGCGGCGCACCACCTGTAGCATACCCAGGCGGGCCGATCGCGATTCGGCCATCGCCTGCAAGAGGAGATATCCATGAACGACGTTTACATCATCGGCCTGGGCATGCTGCGTTTCGGGAAATATCCCGACCGCGACGTGCGCGACATGGCCCACGAGGCCGTCCGCCTGGCGTTGGCCGACGCCGGGCTGGCCAAGGAAGATATCCAGGCGGCCTTTTTCTCCAATACCTTCTGGGGCATGTTCGCCAACCAGCATTCGATCCGCGGCCAGGTGATCCTGCGCTCGATGGGCATTCAGGCGATCCCGGTCACCAATGTGGAAAATGCCTGCGCCGGCGCCTCAACCGCCCTGCACATGGCCTATACCGGCATCCGCGCGGGAATGTATGATGTGGCCCTGGCGGTGGGATCGGAGAAGATCACCAATCCCAACAAAGCCCTCTCGTTGAGCGCGTATGCCTTTTGCATGGATGTGGGTAACTTCGAAGCCCATATCCAGATGATCGAACGGGTGGGCAATACGTTCGCCATCGAGATCCCTCCGAACCAGACGCCCCCCGGCGAAGGGCGCAGCATCTTCATGGACGCCTATGCCATGGGCGCCCGCTGGCACATGAGCCGCTTCGGGTCCACCCAGCGGCAGTTGGCCGTCATCTGTGCCAAGAACCATTTCCACGGATCGCTCAACCCCATGTCCCAGTATCAGACCGATATGACCGTCGCCCAGGTGCTGGCCGACAAACCGGTGGCCTATCCGCTCACCCGCGCCATGTGCGCACCCGTGGGCGACGGGGCGGCCGCGGCCATCGTCTGCTCGGGGGCCTATTTGAAAAAACTCGTAAACGCACGCCCGATCAAGATCCGCGCCTCGGTGCTGGGGACCGGGACCGATCGCGAGTTGGACGGCCAGGACATCGGGGAGCGGCTGGCCCGTCAGGCTTATGCCATGGCCGGTGTGGGCCCAGCGGATATCAATCTGGCCGAACTGCACGACGCCACCGCCTATGGCGAACTGCACCAGACCGAAGCCATGGGGTTTTGCCCGCCCGGCGAGGGCGGACCCTGGGCCGAAACCGGCGCCACCCGCCTGGGAGGCAAGCAGCCGGTCAATACGAGTGGCGGCCTGGAGTGCCGCGGCCATCCCATCGGGGCTTCGGGGTTGGCCCAGATCTACGAAATCGGCACCCAACTGCGCGGCG
>JAKAFO010000282.1:0-4326 GCA_021819735.1 Deltaproteobacteria bacterium | reverse complement strand
AAGGCCGCGGATGTCACCCGGCCCGACAGCCTCCAGGCGGTCGCGTCAGCCATAGGCGCAAGAACCGGCGGACGGCTGGACATCCTGTTCAACAATGCCGGTACGCTTGCCATGGGGCACCACCAGACCATTGCTCTGGAAAAACAAAAAGGCATTGTCGAAGTCAATCTGGTGGGGGTCCTCAACGGAATCGCCTGCTGCCTTGACCTGCTGAAAGGGACTTCAGGGGCGCGCATCATCAATATGTCCTCGGCCTCGGCCTTGTATGGAACCCCTGAACTGGCCGTTTACTCCGCTACCAAGGCGGCCGTCAAGGCGCTGACCGAAGCGTTGAACATCGAGTTCGAACCGCTGGGCATTCACGTGTGCGATATCTTGGCCCCTTATGTCCGCACCCCTATGATTGTGAAGGCCGCCGTCGCCGCGACCAGCGTCACGCGTCTGGGGGTTCATCTCGGCCCGCAGGATGTGGCCCGCGTTGTTTGGCGAGCCGCACACGGCAAAAAGGTGCATTGGGATGTGGGTTTCATGATGCGCCTGCTGCGGGTGTCGGCCATGCTTTTCCCGTTTGCCCAAAGACCGTTGGTTAAAATGCTGGGTTTTTCTTCATCGACAACCCCAACTTGATGCCCGAGTTGCAGCCCTTGCGGTGGAATGAAAAATTCACCGATGCGAAGAACAAAAGCGAAGAAGCGTTGGTGCACACTTTTTCGGCTGAGTTCCCGGAGGTCGCCCTGACCGTTCCGCGGCTTTGCTTCGTGGTCGGCCCAAATATGGACAATTCGCTGTCCAACCATCTGGCGCACCACGAAAGCCGGCGGCGAAGGAAAAAACTAATCTTGCGATCTTCGCGGGTGTGGCGCCGGCGTCCCTCATCCCGAGGCGCCGCCTCGGGATGAGGTGACCGGTTGAGGGCATCTATTTTGCGGCGTTTTGCCAATAGGGTTCACGCATATTCTTTTTAAGCAGCTTGCCCAGGGCGTTCCGCGGCAGGGGTTGATGGCGGAACTCCACGGCGCTGACTCTTTGGTGTTTAGCCGAAACCCGTTCGTTGATCCACGCCTTGATTTCTTCCTCCGTGGCGGTCGCGCCTTGACGGAGAACAACCAGGGCCAGAGGTGTTTCAACCCATTTTGGGTGCGGGACGGCGATGACCCCCACCTCTGCCACACCCGGATGCCGGATAGCTACTTCTTCGATGTCGCTGGCGAACACATTGACGCCACCGGTGACGATCATGTCTTTTTTACGATCCATAATGAAAAGGAAGCCGTCTTCGTCGAACCGTCCGATGTCGCCGGTGCGGATGTACGTCCGGCCCAGCTTGTCATGCCAGATGATCTCTTCGGTGGCGTCGGGGCGGTTATGATAATGCTTCATCAGGGCCCCGCCGTAACCTACAATCTCGCCCGTCTGCCCCCAGGGAAGTTCGTTACCCATATCGTCGATGATTTTGAGGTTGCTGCCGGTGATGGCGCGCCCCACCGACCCGGTTTTCTCCATGACCTCTTCGGGTTTGAGGGTTGTTCCGATACCCTCGGTCAGACCGTAAAGCTCGAACAGGCCCGGCCCCATTTTTTCCAGGATCGCTTTTTTCCAAGGCAAAGGCAGGGCCGAGCCCATGGAGACCATCACCTTCAGGCTTTTAAGGCCATTCCGATTGAATTTCGGTGACTCTAATACGGCGTGATACATGGTCGGAACAAGGAAGGTGTGGGTAATTGCGAATTTTTCGACTTCCGCCAAAAAGCCTTCCGGCGAAAAAAGGGCCGACAGCACCACTTTGGCGCCGGCACTGACCGCTCCGAGGAGCATCAACCAGGTGGCGTTTGTAAAAAGCGGTGTGGCAATCAACATGGTGGACGCGTCGGTCACCCGAAACTCAAGCGCACTGGCCAAGCCGGTCAAGGTGCGGGCTTGATGCGAATGGACAATCCCTTTGGGCACGCCGGTCGTGCCCGAGGAATAGATAATGACGCATTCGTCTTCATCATCGACATCGGCCGGAATGAGATCTTGCCGGCCGTCGGCGATAAAGGCCTCGTATTCCTGCCAGCCGTCCGCCTGAAAACCAACGCCTATAAGGTTTCCAGCGGGCACGCCATCGAGCTTGGCAGCCAAGGGGAGGATCAGCCCTTCCAAGGGTGAACCCACGAAAAAGAATGTGGCACCCGCATCCTTCAGCAACGAGGCAATGAGATTGGGTGTCTGCATGGCCGATAAAGGCACCAGAACCCCGCCGGCCCGAATGACGCCATACATAATTTCAAGGGCCACAATGCTGTTGAGGGCCAGCAGGCCGATTTTATCTCCTTTTTTCATTCCGGCCTTCAGGAGCGTGTCGTGCACTTTGGAAGCCCTGGCGTCGAAATCCGCCCAGCTTATTTTGCGATCGCCATAGACAAAAGCGGTTTTTCGCGGCCTGGCTTGACCATGATACCAAGGGTAAGAGCCGATGTGTAATCCGGGAGTCTTGATCATCTGCATCTCCTTTTTGATTTTGGGTGGTTCACGCAAATCCGAGAAGTCCAGGGAAGCTCTGGGCGCGCGTCATTTAAAGTGCGCGCCCGCGTTAAGGGCGCATGAGCGCACTTATTCCGCCTTTCGCAGAATATGAACACCTAAGGCCGCTTCCTCGACGCCGATCAGGCCGCCGCCGTTGATGTTCATGCCGACCTTGGCCTTTTGCACCTGTCGGTCTCCGGCCCGCCCCCGCAGTTGGGCGGCAATTTCGTAAACCTGGGCAAGACCGGTGCAGCCCACCGGATGGCCCCGCGATATCAATCCGCCGCTGACGTTGGTCGGCAGTTCGCCGCCGAGCGCCGTGGCCCCCGAAGCGCAATAGGCGCCGGCATCTTCCGGGCGGCAAAAGCCGGCCTGGGCCGTCTGGAAGATCTCGCCGAATGTCGTTGCGTCATGCAGTTCGAGGACATCGATATCCTTCGGCCCCAATCCTGCCTGCCGAAACGCAATAGCCGCGCCTCGTCCGGAGATATCCTGTTCGAAGTCCCCCCGGTCCCGTCCGGAAACCAGGACCGAGGCGAGCACCAGAAGCGGATCTTTCACCTGCGGGTGCGTCTTCAAATAGCGATCGGAGCATACGACCGCCGCGGCGCAGCCCTCGCCGGTCGGCGCACACATGGGCCGCGTCAATGGATAGGTGATGGGCTTGTCGTTCATGACTTCTTCCCAGGTAAAATCCTTGCGGTACTGCGCCTTGGGATTCATGGTGCTGTGGTGGTGCGTTTTTGCACAGATTCTGGCCAGTTGCTCCTGGGTGTATCCGTACTTCTGCATGAGCTTGAGTGCCTTGACGGCGTAGTAATCCATGAAGGGGCTCCGGTCCTTGCCCACATCGGTCTGCTCGTAGGGGATGCCGAGGGTTTCGGATTTCTCCTTTCGCCATTTTTCAATATACTGTTGTTTCCTGTCTTGCTCGCATCCCACCCAGAAAGAAGCCAATCCCATGTGAGGAATGGCCGCGGCGATCTCGGGGTGGTCGTCCAGGGTGGTCAAATCCGGCATGATTTTCTCTATGCCCACGGCCAGCGCCAGGTCGGAAGCACCGGCCAGCACATGCTGGATGGCCTGATTCAATGCAGTGGTGGCCGTGGCGCAGGCGTTCTCCACGTTTACGACCGGCATGCACTGGAAGCCCAGGCGCCGCAGGATGACCTGGCCGCGGACGCTGTGCTGGCTGGTCAGCATGCCCTGGCCACAATTGCCATACCAGATGCCGCCGATGGCCGCCTTGTCCCCCTCGTAATTCAGGCCGGCATCTTCGATGGCTTCTGAAATGGCGGTCCGGCACATCTGCTCATAGGGCCCGCCTTGCTTGACGATGGGCGTCATGCCCACGCCGATGATGTACACCCGATCTTTCATGCAACCTCCTGGTCCTCTGCTGGGTTGAGCCCTGTTTGCGCAAAAGCGCCTTACTTCTCCGATTTCAACAGGGGCGCCAATATCTGCAAAACGTTTTCAGTCGCATTCTCGAAACTCTTCGCACCCTTCATGGATACGATTTCAGCAAAGCGTTCGGCAATCTGCTCCGCAGAAACGGCTCCGGCGTCGAAACGCACGCCGCTGCCTTCGCTGATCTGAATGCTGGAATAATACCCTCCGCCGGCGGACAGGATCTTTCCTGTTGCCCCACACTGGTCGCTGACCAGATAAAGCACCATCGCGGCGACCAGCTCGGGCTTGATCTTGTCGGCCACCGCCTCCGGAAAAGTCCCACCGGCCATGCCGGTCGCCGCAATGGGGGCGATCGCATTGACGGCAATATCGTATTTGGCGCCCTCCAGTTTCAGGGCATGCATGAAC
>JAKAFO010000023.1 GCA_021819735.1 Deltaproteobacteria bacterium | reverse complement strand
ACCGAACAGGGTCTCGTCCGGGCCCATGTCCAACTCCGCCAGCATCTCGGCATTCGGGCGGATTTGAACCGAGATCATGATATTGTCCAGGTGTCGGCGCATCTCCTCGGGAATGCGGTCGATGGCCTGTTCCACTATGGCATCGAACTCCTTGGCGCTGAGCTTTGTCTTCTTTCCCACCATTGCCTTGGCCTTCTCTTTTAAGGATCGTTCAAATCACTTATATCAGCAAATGGCCGCGATCAAAAAGGGCTTGTTTTTTTGCCGGCCATAAGTTAGAAGCCGAACAGAAGAATTCAGACCTTCTGCCCTTCGGGTATTCGGTTATGCTTCTGAAATTCCCGGTGTGATCGCTCTTGAGAACAGCTATATAATAAGGAAAGACCCGCATGCGCAAAATCGCCGTGGCCATGGCCAAAGGCGGCGTCGGCAAAACCACCACCGCCGTCAATCTGGCCCATGACTTGGCCCTGCAAGGCCAGCGCGTGTTGCTGGTGGACTGCGACACCCAAGATCAGGTGGCCAAATTCCTGGGCGTCAAGCCCGCTTACGGCCTGTATGAATTTATCACCGGCCGTAACGGCAAAGGCGAACCGGTACTCAAGAAAGAAGCGGTCTGCCCGGCTCGGGAGAATCTTTGGATTTTAGCAGGCGGCATCAAACTGGTGGAGCTCAAGTATTGGTTGGGGGAACAGCCCCGGGAACGGCGCCATGCGCTACTCAGCCAGTCCATCGTGCCCAAAGGCGACTCCCTCGATTTTCTGATCTTCGACTGCGCGCCGGGCTGGGACCTGCTCAGCGTCAACATCCTGATGGCGGCCCAGGAGGTGCTCTGCCCGGTATCGCTGCAAGCCCCGGCCCTGGAAGGTCTTAAAACCTTCTTCCAGTATCTGGTTTCGGCCCAGAAGCAGAACAACCAGTTGGCCTTGAAGTACGTGGTGCCGACCCTCTTCGACCGTCGCACCCGGCAGAGCATCGATTTGTATCGCAAGCTCAAACGGCTTTTCACCCGGCAGATCTGCGATCCCATCCGCTACAATGTGCGTTTGTCCGAAGCACCGGCGGACGGCAAAACCATTTTCGAGTTCGATCCCCGCGCCACCGGCGCCGAAGATTACCGCAAACTCAGCAGGAGGCTCATCGATGACGGCATCCGAGCGCAACAAGTCCCCAGATTTTTTTGAGGATTCCGATTTGGACGCGGTATCGACCGCCATGCGCTCGCCGGCGGCTGCCAAGTCCGTTCCCAAAAAAAAGGCCGGCTTTTACTTGTCCGAAACGCTTCTGGAGCGCTTCAATCGTCATTTTCACCAGATGAAGCTGACGGGCATCGCCATTGAAAACAAGTCGGCCTTGCTGGAAACCGCCCTGCTCTTCGCCTTGGAGGACCTGGATGCCGGTGACGGCAGCCGCATCCTGAAGGCTCTTAAAAAGCCACATGCATAGCGATAACCCCATCGGTTAGACATATTCGAAAGGAGCGTTTTGAAACCTGTCAGCGGACACCTTGAAATTTTGGATAAAGGCTTCGGCTTTCTGCGGAGCATCGAGAACAACTATCAGCCCAACCCTCTCGACCCCTTTGTACCGGCGCCCTTGATTGCCCAGTATGACTTGCGGGAGGGATCGTTCATCGAAGGCACCGGTGTGCCGGGAAGCGCCAAGGCCACCAATTTAAAGCTCAACACCATCGAGGCCATCGGCGGCCGACCGGTGGCGGAGTTTGCCAACATCGTTCCGCTGCAAGCCCAGGTGAGCATCAATCCCACCCAGCGTTTCGTCCTCACCCTGAGCAAGCAGGACCTGATGGGCCGAGCGCTGGACACGATCGTGCCCATCGGCCGGGGTCAGCGCGGCCTGATCATCGCACCGCCCAAATCGGGCAAGACCACCATTCTCCAGCATATGGCCAATGCCATCACCACCAACCATGAAGATGCCACGGTATTTGTTCTGCTGGTGGACGAGCGCCCCGAAGAGGTCACCGATTTTCGCCGGGGCGTCAAGAAAGCGCGTGTGCTTTATTCCTCGGCCGACCAGGGGATCGCCCAGCACATGCGCATCACACGCCTGGCCATGAACACCGCCATCCGCTGCGCCGAAGCCGGCCAGGATGCCGTGGTCTTCATCGACTCGCTCACACGCTTGGCCCGGGCCTTCAACACCGACACTCCCAGTCACGGCCGGACCATGTCGGGCGGCCTGGCGGCCAATGCCCTGGAGATCCCGCGCCAGCTCTTCGGCGCGGCGCGCAACCTGGAAAACGGCGGCTCGCTGACCATCATGGCCACCATTCTAGTGGACACCGGCAGCCGCATGGACGACATCATCTACCAGGAGTTCAAAGGCACCGGCAACATGGACCTGGTGCTGAGCCAGAAGTGCGCCGAGCAGCGCATCTGGCCGGCCATCGACATCAAGCAGTCGGGCACGCGCAAGGAAGAACTGCTTATGGATGCCAAGGAGTATAAAAAAATCGTCCAGGTGCGCCGGGGATTGGCTCACCTGGACGTGGTTACCGGGATGGGGGCTTTTCTGGAGTATTTGAAAGAGGGCTAGGAATTCTCTTCGTCGTCTTCGAATTCATCCCCTTCGAACTCGGTGAGCCCGCCGGCCATGGCCAAGGCTTCGAAGACCGCCTCGACGATATCCTCGTCTTCGGAATCGATCAGCTCATTGAGGATCTCCACCGACTCTTCGGGGCGTATGCCGGCCAGAGCGCCGATGGCCGCGATGCGCAACTCTTTCTCGGTCTCATCCGACCGGACCAGGGCCGCGATGTGCGGCCAGGCATCATGGACATCCCAATTGCCGGCCGCACAGACGGCATGGAAGTGGATGTCGGGATCTTCGCTGGCCAGGGCTTCCATAATTTGCGCATCGAAGCCGTCGAGATAGCCCATGCAGAAGACCGCCGTCAAGCGCCAGGCCTCATCGTTGCCGGCGTAAGCGGCGCGCACTGCTTCGTACTGCCACTGCTGGGGCGCGCGCACCGCCGCCTCCAGCACCGAGCGCCGGATATCCTTGGGCAAATCGGGATTCATGTATAGCTTTTGCAGAGAGCTTTGCAGCATGCGGAAAACATCTTCGGAGATCACGATATAATCTTCTTCATCGAAGCCCATCATGTCGGCCTGTTCCAGGGCCGGGCCTAAAGCGATCAGCGCCGCGCCGCGCACTTCCTCATCTTCCTTATCGTTCTGGGCCACGGAAAGCAGTGCACGGGCCAGTTCGTCATTGACCACGGTGGATTCACCGGCCAACTGGACGGCAAGCATGCGATCGGGGTCATCGACACGGCCTTTGCGCAGGATATCGAGCAACATCTTGTCGGTGTCCTTGGGCCACTCCCAGGGGGGAGTTTCTTCCAACGTTTTCAGATCCATCTGCCTTCCTCCGCTTGTTTGCCGTGGCGTTGTCGATCTTGCCGTTTATCGTTACGCCGGGTCGGTCCATATTGACGCCCCGAACATTCGGCTGTTATAGATAGCCCGGAACATAAAGGATTCTTGCCACTTAATCAAGTTGCCATAATCTAGTCGATAGATCCATGCCGGTTTTGCTGACCATTTTTGCCACCTCGTTCGTACTGGCCCTCTCCGGTGCCTTGATGCCCGGACCGCTGCTGACCGTCACCATCGGCGAGAGCCCGCGCCGCGGCTACATGACCGGTCCACTCCTGATTTTGGGCCATGGCCTGTTGGAAGTGGCCCTGGTGGCGGCCATTGTCGCGGGACTGGCGCCCGTGCTGCGGGCACCGACGGTTTTCATCGCCACGGCCATCATCGGTGCAGGCGTGCTGGCCTGGATGGCCTGGGGCATGTTCCGGTCTTTGCCGCGCATGACCTTGCGGGTGGCGGCCGGCCCAACCACGGGAAGAAATCTGGTGGCCGCGGGCGTGCTGGTGAGCCTGGCCAACCCTTATTGGTCGATCTGGTGGGTGACCATCGGCCTGGGCTACATCACCCATAGCCTCGGGCAGGGCGCCTGGGGCCTTGTCTTTTTCTTCGGCGGCCACATTCTGGCCGACCTCACCTGGTATTCCGCCGTATCGACGATGATCTGGAAGGGCGGCCGCTTTATCGGCGACAAAACCTACCGCTGGATGATCGGCGCCTGCGCCGCATTCCTGCTGGTCTTCGCCGGTTTTTTCGCGGTTTCCGGCCTGCGCGCGCTGCTGCGGTTGGGCTGACGACCAAACAAAAAGCTCCCCGCGAAAATCCGCGGAGAGCTTTGGTGGCAATGGTCTTTCCGAAATCTATTTTTCTTTCTTGGCTTCAGGTGCCAAGGCTTCCCGATCGCCGCCGCTCATGCCGGCAATATAACGCACCAGCTTTTTGCGCGCCTCGATGTCGTACTGGGTCGTAATTGCGATCTGTTCCATGATGGGCGATCCGCCGCCGTGATAACCGCCCACGCTATGGATGCCGCCCTTGGCCGAACAGAGCACGTCGCCCAGGTAGCGCCAGAATTGGGCCTGGTCCTCCACGGGCATATCCGGGTTGCGCCGGGTATACTTCAATAGCAGATCGCCGGTCTCCGGGTTCATGAAATCTTTCTCGTGGGGGAAGGTCGCCACGACGCCGCCGGAGATATCGCAGAGGATTTCCGACTCCCGGTAGACGGCTTCGCCTGTCAGGCAACGGCCCACATTGCAGTAGATCGAGTGGGGGATATACGATCCTGGGCCGTAGGGGACCAGTCCCTTGCCCGGCATATAAACCCTGGGGCCGCCCAAGTCCGAGGCGGTGTAACCGGCCGCATAGCCCAGTTCGGTGACCATGATCAGTTCGGCCAGCTTTTCACGAACGTGGGAAGCCTTGTGCACGTTGTTGACTTCGGCGGCCAGGGCGGCGGCGCCGAGGATCACGTCGCCGATAGCAGGCTTGCAGCCCGAATACGAGTGGCGATGGAATAAAGCGAAGAGCAGGGCATTGATGCCGCCATGCTGATATTCGCCGGCCAGAAAGACCCGCTCCCAAGGCACGAAGCAGTTTTCGAAGATCATGTAGGAATCGGTGGAGGCCGGCATCCAGCCACGCTTGAAATGCTCACGCTCCCGGAAGCGGTGGATGGTGGTCACCTGCTTGAGACCGTCCCAGTCGCCCGGTATGGCAAACGCCACGGCGTAATCTTTGTCCTGGGGTCGCAAGGCCCGGGTGGGTAACACCAGCACCTCATCGGCCACCGACGCTTCGGAGATATGCACCTTGCAGCCTTCCACCACGATGCCATCCTTGAGCCGCTCCTTGATATGCACGTAGGCACCGGGATTGGGCTGGTCGGCCGGCCGCAGCATGCGGTCGCCCTTGACGTCGGTCTGGGCGCAGCAGCCGATGAGATCCTCGGTTTGAAAGCGGGCCAGCCATTTCTTGAAATTCTCGTGATACCGGGTATCGCCCTTGTTCCCTTTGTCGGCCTCATAGGAAACATTATAGATGGAATTGATTGCGTCCACGCCCATACAGCGCTGAATGCAGCCGCCCACTTTTTGGCAGAGCATGCGGGTCATGTCTTGTTTCTTGTGCAGATCCTCTTTGTTCTGGTGCACATGGGTAAAGCGATTGATGCGCTCACCGGTCAGGTGTGAAATGGCTGTCATCAGCTCCTGGTTTTCCGGCTTGGCCGCCTCGTCATAAGTCGTGCCGATGTTGTCGATGCACGCCATCTGAAGTTCGTCCGTCCGGTCGATCCGCTCACCGTTGAAGTAGACGTTGCGCTTCATCTTCTTAAGGCCGTTGATGTAATCTTGCTTGCTCCGCATAGGTTCTTATCCCTCCTCGAATTAGGTCCGCGCCAGCGCTTGGCATGATTTGGTGCCCTGAGTATGCCCAGACGCATTGAACATGTCAATCGTCCGTCCTGATGTCGATCATTTTTTTCATTCGCTAGGGTCTCGAACGCTTAACCGACCTCAGCAGATAACTATTGATGGACACTGTTTATAGTGGCTGACTTGGATAGGGCGGGTCGCGCGTTACGACCCAAGAGGGAAAGCAATTCGCGCGCAGTAGCTTCCTGGGGCTCATGCACGCTCCTGAAGATGAGCAGGCTCACCACGCGCAGCAGGGTGGACGCCATGAACAGGTAGTGCAACGGTAGCATCGTCACCCCCCCCGGCCCGGACGACGGGTTGGGGCTCAAGCTTAAAAACGCTCCGGCGATCAGCGGTGCCATGGCCGCACCCATTCCAGCGAGGATGCTATAGGCGGCAATGTACCATACCCGACCTTCTTGGGGAGATATCCGCAGGTTCAGGTTGTGCAGGCATAAGTTGAGTCCGGCCCAGAATCCGCCGCCGAGGACCTGGATGAGGATCGGCAAGAGCACATCATCGGGCTTGACCATGATCCACATCGACGGCAGCAGGACTACTCCCCAACCGGCCACCTGAATCACCGCTCTGTTTTTGACTCGATCCGAGACAGCTCCCCAGAACTTCATGCCCATAATATCCACTATGGCGCTGATAGTGGTCAGCAGCGCCACGAAACCGTAGCTATAGTTTAGCTCGCGCAGGAAATAGAGGGCGAAAAACGGCGCGGACAGATAGACTGAAAAGTTCCAGACAAGGGTGAAAAACAAGAAATTGCGGAAATTGCATTCGCGGAAGGGCTTCACCAGTTCGAGCAACATGTTCTGGGGGCAAGCGCTGGGCACGGTGATTTCCGCGACGCGATTCAAATAGTGCGCACTGATCATTCCAAAAAGGAGCGCGCAGATGAAGGGAATGGCGATGGCAAAGGTAGAACCTCCGGCATGGCCGTTAAATACATCCACCAGGTTGCCGAAAATAAGGACCGCCGCAATCCCGGCCGCCCCGCAGAGCATATTGCGCGTTCCGAAGAAAGTACCGCGTATTTCATCAGGAACAAGATCCGAAGTCCAGGCCAACCAAGCCACATAGCTTACGGAGGAAAAAGCCTGGGATACAAAATAGAAAATCAGCACCAGTATAATGCGTCCACCTGTACCATGGGGATAGTAAAGCCCGACGATCACGATAGGCAGCCACATGAGCCGCGCCAGGATGGCGGCATGCGTGGCAATCTTTTTGCGACCGCCTTGCTTACAGATGAAATAGGAACCCGGCAACTGGAATAGAGTGACCATATATGGGATGGCCGCCAGCACCCCGATCATCCATTCGTTCATGCCCAGATAAAGGGCAAATCCGGTCAAAAAAACGCCGCCCGTGAGCGTTCCAAAGACATTGGCGCACATGCCGTCGTAGAAAGAGTTGCGATAATCGTCCCGTTCGTGCAGTTTCATAGTTCAATGCATGATTTCGGCCGGAACCCCTTAAAGCTTTAACGGCGCGCAAATGGTTACGAGGACAGCCACTCACGTGTATCGGCATTGATTAAAATCTCTCCTTCAATATCCAAGGCACACACTCACATTTTGTTTCCCCTCGCCTCACATTTATGCTATGAATTCGTTGTCTTGTTTAACAATACGATATTGGCGGGCTTCAAGAATCTTTGACGGCATGGTTTTGCTTCTATTTCAGAAGCTTCCAGTAAATCCAAAGCTGAATTTTCGTTGAATTAGGAAGAGGCATGCATAGAAAAATCAGGTTGGTGCTCTTTGTCCTGTCGATCGCAACTTCCCTTCCTGCCATCGGATGGACCGCCGCCCAAGTCACCCTTGCCTGGGATCCGAGCAATGCAAGCGACATCATCGGGTATCGCGTCTATGCCCGCGAAGAGGGCGAAATGTACAATTACGCCCATCCTGAATGGCAAGGCGAACAAGCCCAATGCACCCTGCCTGGTTTTGACGAACACGAATCCTACTATTTCGTCGTAAGGGCCTTGGACAGCGACGGCAATGAAAGCGGTGATTCAAACGAAGTTTACTGGAATCCGGGTGGCAAATCTGACGCCAGCCTGAATGGCGATGCAGATGGCGGCGGAGGCGGTAGTAGCTGCTTTATCGAATCCTTATTCTGAATTTAAACCATTGATGCCCTTGCCCCTTCCCGCAAGGTACGAAATCGTAACCACCCCCACCGTCTATCGTACGCGACGGTAATCCGACACCCTCTTATTCCGTCACGTAATCAATCGCCGATTGGGCGGATGCCGTGTAATAAAAAGGCATTAAAGCATCCTTTACACCTCCGCACAATTTGTGGCACCCACCTTGCATTAACCAGCCTCAAGCGCCACCGGTAATCAACGGCGATGCTAAAAAAGGAGGCTCATCATTTTGAAAGAAAAAAACACCCCGCCCCTGCTTCTATTCATTCTTATATCGCTTCTATTTCCCGCCTTAGGCTGGGCCATGGATGTTACCCTTGCCTGGGACCCCAACACGGATGGCAATGTGGCCGGTTATCGGGTTTTCGCCCGCGAAGAGGGGGAAGCCTACAATTACAATCACCCGGAGCTGGAATGTACCGATACCCAAGCCACAGTGAATATGCCTGACGAGTATGAATCCTATTATTTCGTCGTAAGGGCTTTCGACAGCGACGGTAATGAAAGCGGCGATTCGAACGAAGTCTATCTTGCCTCTGCGTACGACACCGACAGCAGCCTGGACAACGGCGGCAGCACCGCTGGCAGTGGTGGCGGCGGCGGTGGTGGGTGTTTTATTGGGACTCTCATCGGCGACTGATATTCATTCCAAATCTACGCTTTGATGCTGCTTCTTTTTCTGCCTGGTTTTTTTCTCCGCCACTTACGCTGCACTTTGATCCCAGCTCCACATTTCATCAGAATCCCTCAATGGTTATCGCTCCGGCGGGAACCCGACCATTTTTTCAGGTGCCGGGCGCGTTGATCGCGAATCCAACGCGCCCGGTCTGCCCTGGACTATCTTTTTGCCTTCCACCCCCTCTCACTTCTCCCTCCCCAGGTCAAGGCATTCGTTGACAGCCTTGACCCTTTTGCCATAACCTTGAGTAAGTTACAGCGCCCATGGCGCTTCTCGTTCGAGCTTATTGCGCTTGATACCGAAGGCGTTGAGGTAAAAGGAGAGTGATGACTTCCCAAAAGCCTACCCGCGGTAAACGCACGAAAGTAACCACCGAGCAGAGTGCCAAGGTATCCAAAGCGCGCAAGAAAAAGCTCTCGCCCAACGAAGAGAAGCACCGCTATGTGCTCGCGAACATGGAAGAGGGTTACTATGAACTCGATTTGAACGGTAACTTCACCTTCGTCAATCCGGCCATGTGCCTGGGTATGGGCTATGACGCCGGCGAGTTGATAGGGAGAAACTATCGCCAACGCGTCACACCTGAAAGCGCGGAAAAATTAGAAGCGACCCTCACGAAGATTCACAGCACGGGCACCGCTACAAAAATCATCGAATATGAATTGATTAAAAAAGACGGCACGCGGCGCAGGCACGAGATGTCGGCTTCTCTGCTGCGGAGCGCAGCGGGCGAGCCCGTAGGATTTTTCGGCATTTCAAGAGATCGTACGGACGCGCTGCACCTGGAAGGCGCCCTGCGCGAGAGCGAAGCGAGCTATCACGGCGTCATGGACCTGTGCCCGGATGCCATCACCATCAACGAGGTGGAAACCGGCCGCTACGTGGACGTGAACAAAGCCTTCTTGCGCCAGACCGGCTATAGCGCGGCGGAAGCGATCGGCCGCACACCCGCCGAGCTGAACCTGTTCGCCACTCCGGAAGACCAGCAGCGCCTGGGGCTGGCCTTGCGCCAAGGCAGCATCGATGGTCTGGAACTTCGTTTCCGGACCAAGGATGGCAAGCTTTTGGAAGACCTGGTTTCCGGCCGACGGATACAGTTCAAAGGCAAGGATTGCTTTCTCTTTGTAGCCACCATCATCACCCCTTTGAAAGAGATCCAGCAGGCGCTGCGCGAGAGCGAGGAAAGCTACCGACGGGTAATGGAAGTGGCTCCGGACGCCATCACCATTTCTCGCTTGGCGGATGGCACATACTTCGAAATCAACGACACTTTTTGCCTTCAGACCGGTTATCGTCGCGACGAGGTGATCGGTCGCACCGCCTTGGACATCAACATCTATGCCGATCCCGCCGACCGCAAACGCATGGTGACGGCCTTGCGCGAGAAGGGTCGGGTGGACGGCATGGAGATCGTATTCCGAGCCAAGGACGGTACGCTGCTCACTGATCTGGTGTCGGCCCGCATCATGCGGTTCAAGAACCAAGAGTGCATACTGGTCGTCGCCACGCTGATCAACGACCTAAAGGAGGCTCAAAAGGCGTTGGTGGAGAGCGAACGGCGCTACCGCTCCATTTTGGAAGCAGCCCCCGACGCCATCTGCCTGACGCGGCTTAACGACGGTAAATATATCGAAGCCAACAGCACCTTTTACCAGCGTACCGGATACACTGCCGAAGAAACGCTCGGTCGCACCTCCTCGGAGTTAAATATCTACGCCAATCAAGCCGACCGCGCCAAGTTGATCGAGGGCCTGCAAAGGGATGGACAGGTGGATGGCCTGGAAGTATTGGTGCGTTACAAGGATGGCACCCTGTCGCACAACCTGTGGTCCTGCCGGGTGATCCAGCATAATGGCGAGGCTTGTTTGCTGGTAGTCGCCAAGGAGATCGACGAACTCAAAGCGATCCAAAAGACGCTCGCCGAAAAAGAGGCGACCTACCGAACCATATTGGAGACCGCCCCCTACTCGATTACCATCACCAGGCTTTCGGATTCCAGGTACATGCACGTCAACGAGGGATATTGCCAACGCACCGGCTACACCAAAGAAGAAGTAATCGGCCGATCCACCGTGGAGATCGGTATTTTCAAGGACCCTGGAGCCCGGGAACATTTTTTGGACACCTTTCGCCGAACCGGCCGGGTGGACGGCATGGAGCTTCAATTTCAAGGCAAAGGCGGCCGCATCACGGAATCCCTGGTTTCCGCCAGGCCCATCCTCTTCGAAGGGCATTCCTGCCTGCTTACCGTCTCGACGAATATCGACGAGTTGAAAACGGCGCAACGCGCCTTGACCGAGAGCGAGCGGAGCTACCGCGCCATTCTCAATTCCGCGCCATACGCCATCACCATAACCCGCATCGCGGACGCCCGCTACCTGTATGTGAACAGAGCGTATTGCGAGAGCACCGGATACAGCCGGGAGGAGGTTATCGGACACACCACCACGGAGTTGAATCTTTATGCGGATCTTGCCGACCGGGAAAAGATGATCGCCTCGTTGCGCAGCAACGGCAAGCTGGACGGCATGGAAATCCGCTTCCGCCGAAAAGATGGCTCCATCACGACCAGCCTGGTATCCGCGCGGGCCATCGACTTCAAGGGCGAGCTGTGCATGCTGGTCATTACAACCAATATCGACGCGATAAAGCGGATACAGAAGGCCCTTGCCGAAAGCGAAGCGGCCTATCGCTCGATCCTGGATACCGCCCCCTATACCATCGTGGTCACGCGCCTATCGGATTCTCGCTATGTGAGCGTGAATCCGGCCTATTGCCGTCGCACGGGCTACACGGAAGAGGAGACCATCGGCCGAATCTCGCTGGAGCTGAACTTGTACGAAAACCCGGCCGATCGCGACCGCATGCTGGAGACGCTCAGAACCCGGGGGCAAGTAGAAGGCATGGAGATCCGCTTCCGGACCAAGGACGGCCGCATCTTGGAGAGCCTGGTGTCGATGACCCCCATCCGCTACCGCGGCGAGGATTGTATTCTCTCCATGACCGTGGACATCAACGCGCTCAAAGAGGCCCAGCGCGCGCTGCAGGCGAGCGAGGCGAGCTACCGCACGGTAATCCAGGCGACCCCCAACCCCATGGCCGTCATGCGCCGCTCGGACTTTTGCTTCATCGAGATCAACGATTCGTTCCACCACACCTTCGGATTCAGCCGAGAGGAAGTCATTGGGCGCACCACCAAGGATCTGTCATTATACGCCGATCCCGAAGAACGCCAACGACTGCAAGACCTGCTGGCAAGCCAGAGACAGGTGACCGCCGCGGAGGTCCGCTACAAAACCAAGGCGGGTCACTTCATCGAAGGCCTGCTCTCCATCACCCCCGTTCGCTACCTGGGGCAGGAGTGCCTTCTGCTTTCAAGCGTCGATGTCACCGTCCTCAAGGAATATCAGAAGGCGTTGCGCGAAAGCGAAGAGAACTACCGGCGCATCCTCGAATCGGCCCCATACTCCATCGTTGTCACGCGGCTTTCCGACAACCGCTACCTGGAAGTCAACGAGGCCTTTTGCCGGCGCACCGGCTTCAGCCGGGAGGAGGCCATCGGCCGCACCCCATACGAACTGAATATATTCGTCGATCCCACCGCCCGTGAACGCATTTTGGAAAGGTATCGGCGCAACGGCAGCGTGGAAGGCATGGAGATACAGTTCCGGGCCAAAAACGGCCGAATTTTGGAGAGCCTCTTTTCCGTTACCCCCATCAGTTACCACGGTGACGATTGCCTGCTGGCCATGACAGTGGACATCAGCGAACGCAAACGCATCGAACAGGAGTTGGCCCAGTACCGCCAGCACCTGGAAGAGATGGTGCAAGCACGCACCCAGGCCCTGGAAGCGGCCCAGAACGAATTGGTGAAAAGCGAAAAGCTGGCGGTATTGGGCCAGTTGACCGCCACGGTGAGTCACGAACTGCGCAATCCGTTGGGGGTCATCCGTTCGTCCAACTTTTTCCTGCAACGCAAAATCACCGACCGGGATGAAAAAGTCCAAAAACATTTCCAACGCATCGAGGAACAGGTGGCGCTGTGCGATGCCATCGTCGCCGATCTGCTGGAATTTACCCGCGGGCGCACGGTTTCGATGGTCAAGGAGGACCTCACCCCCTGGCTGATCCAGGTGATTGAACAACTTCAGGAATCCCAGGGCATCCCCATCGCCCAGGAGCTGGCCCGTCCGCTGCCGGTTGTGCCCCACGATCCGGAGAAGATGCGCCGGGCGGTCATCAATGTCCTGGACAATGCCATTCAGGCGGTAAAGGCCAAAATGTCCGTCGAAAATGGCGTACCTTCCGATTATCGCGCCCAAGTTTCAGTTAAAAGTCATTTTGCCGATAATAAGGTGGTGATCGAAGTCACGGACAACGGCGTCGGCATGGCACCGGATACATTGCAGCGCGCCTTCGAGCCGCTGTTTACCACCCGAGCCCGGGGAACAGGCATCGGTTTGGCCATTGTAAAAAAGGTTGTCAATGAGCACGGTGGCGACGTATTCTTGGAAAGCACACTCGGAAAAGGCACCCATTTCACCCTTGCCTTGCCCTGTAGCGTTCAGCCGCAGGACGGCCATGGTCGATAGCGGATCCGACCTGCATCGCCTATATGCTGTATTGGATTTAAGGGAGATCTGGATCTGAAGCGATCGAAGGAGTGCCGCATGCAAGAAAAAATCCTGTTGGTCGATGACAACGTGGCATTTATCGACAGCATCAAGGATGTGCTGGAAGAGGAAGGCTATGGGGTTCTAACCGCCTATACCGGCGAAGAGGCCCTGACGATGGTGGCCGAGCACGACTTCGCCCTGGTCCTGATGGACATCAAAATGCCCGGCATGAACGGGGTCGAATGTTTCCTCAAAATGAAAGCCGCCAATCCCCGCCTGCGAGTGATCCTGATGACGGCTTATGCCCTCACCGACCTGATCCAGACCGCCTGTGACCATGGGGTGTGGGCTGTCCTGAAAAAACCTTTGGACATGCACACCTTGATGGGAACGATCGTCGCGGCCCGCAGCCAGGGGCGCAATGGCTATATTCTGGTAGCCGATGACGATGGCGCTCTGTGCGACAACCTCAGGGAAGTGCTCACCACAGGCGGCTACTGCGTGGCTGTGGCCAACGATGGCCAAACCGCCATCGACATGGCCCAACAGCAAGCGTTCGATCTTCTGCTGCTCGATCTCAAGCTTCCCGAAGTCGCGGGGCTGGAAGTCTACCGCCGCATCAAAGCGCTTCAACCGCAATTAACGACCATTTTGATCACCGGCTATGCCGATGAGATGCGAGATACCATCGGCCAGGCGTTGAATGAAAGTGCCTACACCTTCATGACCAAACCATTGAAAATGGAACGGCTGTTGGAATTGGTAGACGAAGTCGCCCGGACAAGCAAAAGCTGAGCGAGCTGTCGATTGGCCGCCGAGGTAGTGCGATGCAAAAAACGATCATGATCGTCGACGACGACGAGGCCTTGCGGGACAACCTGCAGGACATCCTGGACGAGGAGGGATACCAACTGGTATCGGCCGCCACTTGTGCCCAGGCCGTAGATTTCGCCAGGCGTTACACCCCGCAGGTGGCGTTACTGGATTTAAAGTTGCCCGACGATTCGGGCATGAACCTGCTGACGCAGCTTAAACGCATCAGCCCGGGTTGTATTTGTGCCCTGATGACGGCTTTTGCCGACGTGGATTCGGCAATCAAAGCCATGGAAATGGGGGCCTTCCACTATCTGCAAAAACCGGTTCGGCCGGCGGAACTGATCAATCTGTTGCAGCGCATTTTCGAAACCATCCAGATCAGGGAGGAAAAACGGCTCGCCGAGGAACGCCTCAAGGAGAGCGAAGAGCGCTTCCGCACCATTGTGGAGAGCGCCCAGGACGCGATCTTCCTAAAAGACTGTCAACTGCGCTATACGCTGGTCAATCCGATCATGGAACGCATCTATGGCTTGCGGGCCGAGGATTTTCTCGGCCGGGGGGATGAGGAGCTTTTCGGCGCCAAAGTCGCGGAACGCACGCTGGAAACCGAATCGCGCGTGCTGCGGGGCGAGATCGTGGAACAGGAAGAGATCCGATCCGTGGCCAAATCCCAGAAAACCTTTCACAGCATCAAGGTTCCGCTGGCCGACAGCTCCGGCAAGATCACCGGGCTGTGTGGGTTCACCCGCGATCTGACCTCGACCCGGCAGCTCGAGGCCCAGTTGCTGCAAGCCCAGAAGATGGAAGCGATCGGCACCCTGGCCGGCGGCATCTCCCACGACTTCAATAATCTGCTACAGGCCATCTTGGGCTACTCCCAGATCTTGTTGATGGGGCGCAACAGCTCCGATCCGGATGCCATGAAGCTCAGGGAGATCGAAAAGGCCGCGCAGCGGGCCACGGATCTGACCAAACAACTGCTGGCCTTCGGCCGCAAGGTCGAAATCAAACCCCGACCGGTGGATGTCAACCAGGTGATCAAGCAGGTGGAAAAGCTGCTCAAACGCACCATCCCCAAAATGATCGACATCGAATTGCGTCTGACCGAACCCATACTAACGGTCAACGCCGATCCGGTGCAACTGGAGCAAGTATTGCTCAACATCGGCGTCAATGCCCGCGACGCCATGCCCGACGGTGGACGCCTGATCGTCGCCACGGCCAACGTAACCCCCGACAACATGTTTCGCAAAGTAAACCTGCAGGAAGGGACCACCGACTACGTGCTGCTGACCATCACGGACAGCGGTCAAGGCATGTCCGAAGAGGTGATGGAACATCTTTTCGAACCGTTCTTCACCACCAAGCAGGTGGGCCAGGGCACCGGCCTGGGCCTAGCCATGGCCTATGGCATCATCAAAAACCACGGCGGTCATATCTCCTGTCAGAGCTCGCCCGGAGCGGGCACAACCTTCCAGATTTATCTGCCGGCCATTACCGCCGCCGCCCAACCGGAAACCGATATTCCGGAAGAGCCGATTCAGCGAGGTGAGGGCGAAACCGTTCTGGTGGTAGATGACGAAATCTTTCTAAGGGAGTTGGCAAGGGACATGCTCTCGGCCAACGGCTACCATATCCTGACCGCTGCCAGCGGCGAGGAAGCCCTACAGCTCTACCATCAGGAAAGAGCGAAGATCGCCATCATCCTAATGGATCTGATCATGCCCGGTATGGGCGGCAAAAACTGTCTGCTGGAGCTTCTAAAGATCGATCCCGACGTCAAGGTGCTGATCTCCAGCGGCTTTACCCTGGACGAACCCGGCAGTGACCCCGTCCTGATCCAGGCCAAAGGCTTTATCCAAAAACCATACAACCTGCGCAACATGCTGCGGCGCATGCGCGAAGTGATTGCCCGCAGCGGGTAACCCGCGCATCACCATCCCGCTAAAGCCGCCAGGGCGCAAAGCAGCACGCCCAGCATGGCCGCCGTCAGCATGAGCCGGCAGGCCTGGGGAATGGACGCCTTCGTCACCGAACCGAAACCGACGCCGATATAGGGTTTGTTGACCAGGCGGCCATGGTAGTAGTTGGGCCCATTGAGCCGAACCGCCAGCGCCCCGGCAAAGGCCGCCTCGGGATAACCGGCATTGGGACTGGCGTGATGGCGCCCCTCGGTGAGGGCCGTATGCCATGCGCGGCGCTGCGCGCCCGAGCCACCCAAAAGGCGAGCCGCTATGGCGATCAATGCTACCGAAAGCCGCGCGGGAAGAAAATTGGCGGCATCGTCGATGCGCGCCGCGGCCGTACCGAAACGGATGTATTGTGGGTTCTGGTAGCCCACCATGGAGTCCAGGGTGTTGATCATCTTGTAGGCCATGGCCAGGGGTACGCCGCCCATGGCCGCGAAAATGAGGGGCGACAAAACCCCGTCAACAAAGTTTTCCGCCACCGTTTCCACCGTTGCCCGGGCGATATCCGCCTCCCGATAATGGGCCACATCGCGGCTCACGATATACGAGAGTTTCTCGCGCGCCGTGTCGATCTCCCGACGCGCCAACAAGCCGTGGATCTCCAGGGCGGCCGCCATGAGCGCTCGGATGGCCAGGCAGTAGTAAAGCATCGCCGTGGCCGCCACGATGCCGACGAACGGATGAAGCGCCGCCAGGCCCTTGAGCAGCAAAAATGAAATCCCCCAGACAGTCGCGATCAACACCACGGCGAAAACGGTACCCGCCAGGCGTTCGTTCTTCCAATGCCGGCGGCACACCGGTTCGAACCATACGATGGCGCGGCCCATCCAGCGCACCGGGTGGGGCCACCCCTGGGGATCGCCCAGGATCAGATCCAGGGCCACGGCCGCGCAGACGATCAGCCATGTATGCTCAGCCATAGGTGCGCTCCTTTCGGGTACATGGGTCGCAAGACGCGCAAGCCAGCAGCATTTCGGCCACCCGGTCGTTGACCTCGGGCTGATGGAGGGCGATGCGGATAAACCGATCGTTCAGGCCGTAAAAATTGGAGCAATCGCGAATCAGGAGGCGCTCTTGGGCCAAGCGCGCGCACACCTGGCCGGCGGTATGCGGCTCCGGCAGTTGGACGAGGAAGAAGTTGACGGTGCTGGGATGGGGCGTCCAAGCGCTCTCGGCCTGCAAACGCGCGAAGAAACGTTGGCGCTCCCGGACTATAAAGTCACGGGTGTGGCACGCGAAGGCTTCGATCCGGACTCGGTTCGCAAATAGATATTCCACCGCGCTCTGGGCCAGGCTGTTGAGGCTCCAGGGCGCCATGCGCCGGCGCAGGCCGGAGACGACCGGCGCGGCGGCGATCGCAAAGCCGATGCGCAAACCGGGCAGGCGGTAGATCTTCGACAGGGAGTGCAGCACGAGCACATTGTCCGGGCCGCCGGCAACCATGCTGTACTCCTCGCCGCCGTGCACGAAGGGCAGATAGGATTCGTCGATGACAAAACGCGTATCGGGGTGCCGGCGGCAGAGAGCGTACAGTGCTTCCTTGGGAATCAACACGCCCGTGGGGTTGTTGGGATTGCAGATGACCACGGTATCGGCCTTGCCGATCTGTCGCGCCAGGCCTTCGAGATCGACCTGGAAATGATCGCGGGCCTCGGCCAGAAAGAATTGCGGTGGGATGCCCCGCGCCCGGCAGGCATCGGCATAATCGGAATAGGTCGGCCCCACGATGAGCACCCGGCGCGACCGAAGCACCGCGAACATGGCATGGATGAACTGGGTGGTGCCGGCGCCGGCCAGGATACACTTTTCATCCACGTCTATCCAGGCGGCCATTTGGGCGATGACAGCGTGGCTGTCCACCTCCGGCAGGCGGCAGACCACCGCCAGGTGATCGCGCAGATGCTCCATCAATCCCGGCGGCGGTCCCAGAGGATTGATATTGCTGCTCACATCGGTAATTTCTTCGGGCCGGCACCCCAACCGCTGGGCCAATGCATGGATGTTGCCGCCGTGTCCATGGATCATCTTCTTTTCGTCCCCCGGTATGCTTCGATCAAATTTTCCACCCCCGCGATATCGAGATGGCGCAGCGCATGCTCCGCCAACCGATCGTATGCTTGATCCCGGGCCATGGGGCCATGGGCGTCCGACACGTTTATGTGACCCAGCCCGATGCCTGCCAGCCAGCGCCGCGTGATGCCCGGCGCGTCGAACAGGCCGTGCAGATAGGTGCCTAAAATGCGGCCGTCATCCGAAGCACAGCCGTCGCGGTCCCGGCAGGCGCTTTGGTTGCGCGCCTGGACCGCGAACAGGGGCCGGCCGCCCAGGCGCCGGGTTTGGCCCATATGGATTTCATAGCCTTCACCCGAAGCATCGCCCCAGAAGAAGCGGGTGCGCGTGGTGGTCTTGGGCGCCTTGAGTTCGGTCTCGACCGGCAGCAGATCCAGCCCCTCGCTGCTGCCCGGAAGCCCTTCGACCCCCTCCGGGTCATGCACGGCCCGGCCCAACATCTGGTAGCCGCCGCAGATGCCCAGCAGGTGGCCGCCGGAGCGGGCGTACGCCAGCAACGGCCCGCGCCAGCCGACTTCCGCCAGCCAATGCAGATCGCCGCGGGTGTTCTTCGACCCGGGCAGGATCACCGCCTGGAACGGTTGCAGATCGCGCGCCTTCTCCAGGTAGACCACACCCAGACCGGGCAGGCGCATCAAGGGATCGAAGTCGGTGAAATTGGCGATGTGGGGCAGACGGATCACCGCGACGCACGGCCCGTCGCCGTTGACCGCGGCCTGTTGCTCGATCGCGACCGCATCCTCGGCTTCGATGGCAAAATCATGGAACCAGGGCAGCACGCCATACACCGGCAAGCCGGTGCGGCCCGCGATCCAAGTGACGCCGTCCTTAAAAAGATCGAGATCTCCCCGGAAGCGGTTGATGATTACCCCGCGGATCTGCTTTCGGCGCTCGTCATCCAGGCACGCCAGCGTTCCCACCACCTGGGCGAAGACGCCGCCGCGGTGGATGTCGGCCACCAGGATGGCCGGGGCCTGGGCATAAGCCGCCATGGGCAGATTGACGATATCCTTCTCTAGCAGGTTCACTTCCGCGCACGACCCGGCCCCCTCCATGACGATCAGATCGTATTGGCGCCGCAGACGATCCAGGGCCGCGCAAACTTCACTCCAGAGTACTTCCTTGCGGCGGTAGTACTCCTTGGCCTGGGCATCGAACAGCGGCCGGCCCAGCACCACCACCTGGGCACCCACGTCGCTGGTGGGCTTAAGCAGGATGGGGTTCATGTCCACATGGGGCGCGACGCGGGCCGCTTCGGCCTGGACGATCTGAGCCCGGCCCATCTCCAAGCCTTCGGGCGTCACGCCGGAGTTGTTGGACATGTTCTGGGCCTTGAAAGGCGCCACGCGCAGGCCGCGCCGGGCAAAGATGCGGCACAGGGCCGTGGCCACGACGCTCTTGCCCACGTCCGAGCCGGTGCCCAATACCGCGATGCAGGCCGCCCGGGTGTCCATATTACTTCTCGATGCCGTCACGGGCCAACACGCCCTGCTGGTAGTAATGTTTGATCTCGACCATTTCGGTGACCAGATCGGCCTTGGCGATCACCGCCGGCGGCGCCCCGCGCCCGGTGAGCACCAACTCCACCGCGGCCGGCCGCGCGTCCATGAGCGCCAGCAGGTCGGCTTCGGTGATCAATCCGCACCCGAAGGCCACGTTGGCCTCGTCGGCGATCACCAGGTCGTAGGCACCCGAGGTCAAGGCATCGAAGAGCACGCGCAGGCCGTTGCGGGCCATGTCGATATCGGCCTCGCAAGGGGCCCCGCGGATGAAACACCCCCGGCCGTACTGGGCCAGCGTGATCTGATCCTTGAAGCGGGTCAGGGCCTTGATCTCGTTGTACTCGTCGCTCTTGATGAATTGACCGAAGTAGACCTTCAGGCCGGCCCCGGCGGCCCGCAGCGCCAAGCCGAGGGCTGCCGTGGTCTTGCCCTTGCCATTGCCGGTATAGACGTGGGTATAACCTTGCATCATAAAACCCTCCCATCGATGGCGTACTTACGCCCATAGCCCCGCGGCGTAAAGATAAAATCGCCCCAGCGCCGGGTGGTGCCGTTGCCGATGAACACGGTGGTCTGCATATCCACCACGACGGTGTGCAACTGGTCCAGGGTGGTCAGGACGATGCCCTGTTCCGGCCGCATGGCGCCGGTGACGATACCCACCGGCGTATCCCCGGCCCGGTGGCCCAGGATGATCTGCTGGGCCTTGGTCAGTTGCCAATCCCGTTTTTTGCTTTTGGGGTTGTAGATCACGATGACGAAATCGGCCTGGGCCGCGGCGGCCAACCGCTTTTCGATGATCTCCCAGGGGGTCAGCAGATCGCTCAGGCTGATGGCCGCAAAATCGTGGGTCAGGGGCGCCCCCAGCAGGGCCGCGCCGGCGCACAGGGCCGGGATGCCCGGCACCACCTCGATGGTCAAGCCGCCCCCCTGCCCCCATGCCGGCGCCGCCTTCACCTTGCGGGCCGCGCACAGCTCCAGCGCCAGCCCGGCCATGGCATAGATACCGGGATCGCCACTGGAGACCAGCGCCACCCGCCGGCCGGCCAGGGCTTCGTCCAGGGCCGCCTCCACCCGGGTCACCTCCTGGGTCATGCCGGTGCGGATCGTCGGCTTGTCGCCGATGAGCGGCTGGATCAGGTCCATATAGGTCCGGTAGCCGACGATCACTTCGGCCTCGTTCAGCACCTGCCGGGCCCGCCCGGAGAGGTGGGCGTTGTCGCCCGGTCCGATACCGACGATAAAGAGGCCCGCCGGGCGATGGCCACGGTGGCATTGGCGCTCTTGCGCTTGGTCACGATCAGGTGCCCCTGTGGCGCTGCCAGAATGGCGGCTGCTTCGCATACGCTCTGTACTCCCACATGTTTGGCCGCCATGGCCGATGGATTGGGCACATGGCGTATCTGGTTCAAGTTTTCGGCGGAATAAAAGTGCAACGGCACGCCCAGGGTCCGGGCCAGGGCCAGCAGGCCGGGCTCGTCGCGTTTCAGTTCGATGGAGGCAATGCTCCCGAGGCTGCTGCCGGACAGCGCACCTTCCGCCAGGGTCGCTTTGAGCAGATCCTCGATCTCTTCGCTCTCGGTGCCGCGGTTGCAGCCGATTCCGGCCACCAGGGAGGACGGCCGCAACCGCAGCACATGCTCCGGCAGCGGCGGGCAACCATCATCTATATATACGCCCGCGTGCGCCGGGGCCAACTCCGCCAGCGCGTCCAGGGCCACGCTTCGGCCGGCGTCGCCCAGCACCGGCGCCGCCAGGCCCCAAGGGTCCCACAGCGCCAAGGGCCGGCCGGCGAGCAAGGCCATGTTCACCCCTTTGACGGCCGCCGGATTTTCAATGGCCAGCCCCAGTGCCACAGCCAATAGATCGATGGCCGGCCGGCCGTTGACATCCGTGGCCGTGGTGACGACCGGGACGGCCCCCAGCCACTCGGCAACGCGCCGGGCCAGACGGTTGGCGCCGCCCACGTGCCCGGCCGCCAGGCTGATGGCGAACCGGCCGGCGTCATCGACCACCACCACGGCCGGATCGCGATGTTTGTGCCCCAGCAGCGGGCCGATGGCGCGCACCACGATGCCGGCGGCCATGATGAAGATGTGGCCGTCGAACTCTCGGAACCGTTGCGCCACGGCGGGCATCAAGCCCTCGAAGGGCTGGGCCGCCAGTGCCAGACCCTGCGGTTCCAGTCGCCGGGAACAGTGGATGACGGCCTCCGGCCATTGCGACCGCAATCGGGCCGCCAGGTCGAGCCCGTTGGGTGTCAACACCCAGATGGCGATCCTATCGGGGCCGGTAGCCATGGACAAACTCCTTGTCGTACAATTTAGAGCGCAACGTTGCCAAAGCCGCCTCTTCTTCCAAGGCCGGGCCCACCAGAATCACGGCCAGGCGTTGGATACCGTTTTGCCGGGCCGCCTGGGCCAGGTCGGCCACGCGGGTGCGCACGATGCGCTCCTCGGGCTGGCTGACGCGGTAGGCGATGGCGCAGGGCGCCCCGGGACCGTAGGCTTCCGATAAAATCCGGGAGACCTCTTCCACCTTGGCCATGCTCAGGTAGATCGCCATGGAGGCGTTGTGCTGGGCCAACGCGGCCAGGCCCTCTTTGTCGGGCACCGGCGTGCGCCCGGCCATGCGGGTGAGAATCAAGGTCTGGCTCTTTTCCGGAACGGTGTACTCCAGGCCCAACGCGGCGGCGGCGGCAAAGGCGGCCGTGACGCCGGGAATGACCCGATAGTCGATCCCCAAGGCGCGCAAGGCCGCCATCTGTTCGCGGATGGCGCCGTAAAGGCTGGGGTCGCCCGTGTGCAGCCGCACCACGCGCAGGCCGGCTCGATACGCTTCGGCCATGAGATCCACGATGCGCGTCAGGTCCTTATCGGCGCTGCTCACCTTTCGGGCCGCGGCCGGGGCCCAGGCCAGCAACGCCTCGGGCACCAGCGAGCCGGCATAGAGCACCAGATCGGCCTCAGCCAGGGCCCTCTGGCCCTTGACCGTGATCAACTCCGGATCGCCGGGCCCCGCCCCGCAAAAGATGATTGGATGTTTGGTGCTTTCCACTTTCAACGTTCCTCTTTCTTCTTCCCGCTCACGATCCACACCGGATTCTCCGCCGCCAGCCGCCGGCTCCAGGGCATGGGTTTGCTTCGGCTGATCTGGATCTGAACGACGTCGACCGAAAGGCCGCGCGCTTCCAGCGCTTCCGTGGCCTGGGCCAGGTTGTCCAGTAAAACGGTGTTGACCACCATCACCCCGCCCGCTCCGAGGCGCCCGGCGGCCTGCCCTATGATCTGGGCCAGGTCCCGCCCCCCGCCGCCGACGAAGACGCGGTCCGGCCGGGGAAGAAGATCCATGCCATCCGGTAACGTTGCCTGCAGCACGTCGAGGTTGTAGACGCCGAAACGCCGGGCATTGGCTTGGATCCGCGCCACCCGTTCGGCCTTCTCTTCCACGGCCGCGACGCGGCCCGGCCCGAGCAGCAGCGAGGCCTCGATACCCACCGCGCCGCTGCCGGCCCCCAGGTCCCACAGGGTCAGGCCGGGCGCCAAGGCCAATTTCGCCAGCACCACGGCGCGCACCTCGGGCTTGGTGATGAGACCGTTTTCATGCTCGTAGCAATGGTCCACCAGGCCGATATGCTGCTTTTGCACGGCGCGCATCTGCTCCGCATCGGCCTTGACGACCACCAGGTTGGGTGCGTCGAAATTCAGGACTGCGGCCTGGGCCGGGCTGTACCAGGCGTACTTCTCCCGGTCCGTGCCCAATTGCTCGAACACCGCCAGCTTGAAATGATCGGCCCCCTTCTCCAACAGCCATCCGGCCAGCCAGGCCGGGGTGTGCCGGCCATCGGTGAGCACCGCCACCAGGAGGTTGGATTTCAAGGCCGCGGCCAGCGGGCCGGTATCGCTCCGGCCGTGCAGGCTCACCAGGGCCGCCGCCTCCCAGGGTTCGTGAATCCGGGCAAAGGCGGCCGCCATGGACGAGACGTTGGGAACGATGCGCACGTTTTCGGGACCCATTTCCCGGACGATGCGCGCGCCGATGCCAAAGAGCAGCGGATCGCCCGAGGCCAGCACCACGACCCGCCGCCCGGGGGCCTGGGCGCGCAGCACGGCCAGCATCTCTTCCAGGTCGCCGCCGATGGTCTGCTTCTCCATGGCCAGATCTGCGAATGGGGCCAGGTGGCGCCGGCCGCCCACCAGCAGATCGGCCGAACGGATCGTCTCCAGTTGAACGGCCGTTAGATTTGCGGCGGACAGCCCCATGCCCAGAACGACGATCTTCTCCCTAGCCATCGAAACGCACCTCGCCATCGAACCCAAAGATCACCCCGCTCACGGCCAGTTGGGGCCTTCCGAAATCCGCCGCGGCCCGGACCATTTCCCGGCCCACCTTGTGGATCACAGCCGGAGCGCGCGCCTGAATCAGCTCGAACGCCTGCCGGGCCGTGTTTGCCGTGGCCACGGCCCGGGCCAGTTGGGCATCGCCGCTGATTTGCCGGCTCCACTCGGCCAGTCGGCCCAAGGTCAGCTCGGCCGAACGGGCATGGGTGTGGCCGATCCCCTGGGCCATCTTGACCGCCTTGCCGAAGAAGACGGCCAGGATGACCCGCGTGAAGCCTTTGCCGGCGGCCAGGGCCATGGTTTCGGCAAAGTAGTCGCCCATCTGCACGAAGGCTTCCACAGCTCGCCCCGGCCAGCGCGCCTGGGCCAGGCGCTCGCTGCGCCGGCCGGTGGCCAGCACCACTTCATCGAGACCGGCGGCCCGGGCCACGGAGAGGGCCGCGGCGATGGTGGCCACATAGGCCGCGTGGGACAGAGGCCGCACGATGCCCGTGGTGCCCAGGATCGAAATGCCGCCCACGATGCCCAGCCGGCCGTTGAGGGTGTGGCGCGCCAACGCCACGCCCTTGGGTACGAAGATTTCGGTTGCGGCCAGGCCGTATACGCCGTGGGCCGCCATACGCCCCAGGGCTGCCTGGGTGATCATGGTTCGCGGTCCGCCGGTGATGGCCGCCTGGCCCACGGGCGTTTCCAGCCCGGGCTTGGTCACCGTACCCACCCCAGGCCCGCCGCGGATCTCCACCCGACGGGCGCTTTCGCCGGGATGCCAGGACACCCGCGCGCCGATCTCGGCGCCGTGGGTGACGTCCGGATCGTCGCCGGCATCCTTGACGACCGAACCGGTCGCCGTATGTTCGTCCAGCCGCCGGCAACTGTGGATGGCGATCTCCAGGGCGCTACCGTCGGGAAGTACGACGCATACCTGCTCCGGCGCCCGGCCGCCCAACAGGCACTCGAGGGCGGCCTGGGTGGCTGCGGCCGCGGCCGTGCCGGTGGTAAAACCGCTGCGCAGGCTCATTGGTTTTGCGCCAGAAGGATCAGGGCATTGACCACGCCGGCGGCCACGTTGGAACCGCCCTTGCGTCCCACGTTGGTAATGAACGGCACCGCCGTCTCGAGCAGCAGGGCCTTGGATTCGGCCGCGTTGACAAAGCCCACCGGCAAACCGATCACCAGGGCCGGGGTGCATCCTTGCCCTATCAGCGCGATCAGGCGCAACAGGGCCGTGGGCGCATTGCCCACCACGTAGATGGCGCCGTCCAGACGGTCGGCCACGGCCTCCACGGCAGCCACGGCCCGGGTCGTTGCCGCGGCCTGGGCCGCCCGGGCGATCTCCGGGTCGGCCATCCGGCAGACCACCCGACCGCCGTACCGTTCCAACCCCCGGGCGCGGATACCCGCCCGGGCCATATCGGTGTCCGTGAACACCGTTGCGCCGGCGCGGATGGCCTCGATGCCGGCCACCACGGCCCGGTCGGAGAAGCGCACGCTGCGCAGGTACTCGAAATCGGCCGAGGTGTGAATCATACGCCGCACGATGGGCCACTCCCACGGAGAAAAGGGGTGCGGACCGGCTTCGGCATCGATGATGGCGAAACTTTCGCGCTCGATCTCTTCGGGTTTCATCAGCGACTCTTTCCGCTCCAGGCCATCAGTTCAAATGGCTCGTTTCCCAGGTCCAATCTTCGGCCCAGGAGACCCCCGTGGCGTTTTTCTTCATCCACTCCCGGAAGCAGCGGTTGAAGCTTGGATCGCGGAAGATCAAAAACTCTCCAAGACAGGTCAGATCCTGCTGAATGCGCCAATACAGATACACTGAAATACTCCTTTCATCTGCTCATTTTCGATCATGTTCTTTATACTTTCGGCACGCCGCCACGAAGGCGGCGGCGCTCTCGGGCCGGCTGCCCCAATGCAGATGGACGTAACTGCCCAGGGTGTTGTGAACCAGGTGGCCTTCGCTTTGTTGGATCTGCCCATTGCGGCCGCTTAAAGCATAAACGGTTTGGCTTTTCTCCGTCCCATCGTCGTCCATGTCGGAGTAGTGAAACTCGTGGCCCCGCAGCCCGGCGCCGGCCGGCCCCAGCAGCGTGTCGCCGGTCAACCGCACCTGGCGATACCCCAGGCGCCGCAGCCGGGGGTGCATCCGGGTCCCATAAGGGAAGCAGCCGCACATGGGATAGACGGCGCCGTCCGCCTGACGCAACTCCCTGCAAAGGTACATGAAGCCGCCGCACTCGGCATAGATGGGCATCCCCTCTCGGCTGCGCTGCCGGATGGCCCGGCGCAGGCGTTCGTTGGCGGCCAGGCGGTCGGCGTGCAGTTCGGGATAGCCGCCGCCCAGGTAAATGCCGTCCAGGGCCTCGGGCAAGGCCGCGTCGTTCAGGGGTGAAAAAGGCACCAGCGCGGCCCCGGCGGCGCTCAGCAGATCCAGGTTGTCCGGGTAGTAAAAGCAGAAGGCCGGGTCTCGGGCCACGCCGATGCGCACCGGCGGTGCGCCACGTGCCACCGGCGGCGTTTCGGGCACCGGAAAGATCGGGCGCTCTGGAACAGATGCAAGCAGCCGATCCAGATCCATGGCCCCTTCCAGGCGGGCCGCCAGGTGCCCCAGAAATGCTTCGGTCAGGGGTCGATCGTCGACTGTCACCAGCCCCAGATGACGTTCGGGCAGCTCCGCCCTTTCGTCGCGCAAAAGCCCGCCCAGCACCGGCATATCCGTATGCTGGGCCATGGCCGCCTTCAAATAGTCCAGGTGGCCGGCGCTGCCCAGATTGTTGAAGCACACGCCGGCAAAGCGCACCGCCGGATCGAAACGCGCGAAGCCCTGCACCAGGGCCGCGGCGCTGCGCGCCAGACCGGCGGCATCCACCACCAGCAGCACGGGCAGGTCCAGCCATTTGGCCATCTGGGCCGTGGAGCCCTCTTCGCTATCGCCTCCGGCGCCGTCGAAGAGCCCCATGACCCCTTCCACCACCGCCAGGTCGGCCCCGGCGGCCTGGCGCTGGAAGCTTTCAAGGTTGTACTCCCGGCTCAGCATCCAGCCGTCCAGGTTGCGGCTGGCGCAACCCGCGGCCAAGGCATGGTGGCCCGGATCGATGAAATCGGGACCGACCTTGAACGGCGCCACGCGCAGCCCGCGCCGGCGGAAAGCGGCCATCAAGCCCAACGCGATGGTGGTCTTGCCGACGCCGCTGTGCGTTCCCGCTATGACAATGCCTTTAATCGCCCCCATGCCCTCTCTTTCAAACCCTTTCAAAAGAAAAGCCAATAGACCGCCCCCACAACGATCAAGCTTACCACCCGCGTCCCCTGCCCCAACAACAGCAGCAGCATCCCCATCCTGGGCGCGAAGATGCCCAGCAAACGCGGCAGTTGGTGCCGCAACGCCCGCACGGGAAAGGCCACGATGTTGCCGATCAGCAGCGCCAGAACGGCTTGCTTGGTGGAGATCACGCCTTCGTGCATCAAGGCGCCGGCCGCGGCGAATCCCGAGGCGAACTCGGCCGTGAAGCTCAACACCACCAGGGAGAGGGCTTCCACGGGAATAAAGGCCGAAGATATGCCGCGCGTAAGCCAGGCCTGAGTCCATTCGAAGAGATCGGCGGCATTGAGCAGAAAAACGGCGATGTAGATGGGCACCACATAGGTGGCCACGGTCATGAGCCGGGAGGGCAGTTTTTGCTTCAAGGTCCGCCAAAGCCAAGCGGCGCTCCGTTCGATAGGTTTTGCAACCTCGTCCGAGGACGGTTGCGCCGCGCCGGGGGCCAGGCGCCAGCGCCCCACCAGCAGCACGGCCAGCAGGCGCAGCAGCGCGGCCACGAAGGTGAGGATGAAGTAAAGTCCGCCGGCCCACCCGGTGAGCGGGAGCACCATGAACACGGTGGTCGGCAGATGCAGGAAAAAGGCCGGCACCTGATTGGCCATGTTGGTGAGCACCAGTTGAAGGCGGTCGATGCGCCCTTCTTTCCAATGCGCCAGCAACATGGCGTTGGCCGCTTCCCCGGATAAGAAGGCGGTGGTGAAGGCGGCGCTGCAGTGCGGCCCCAGGCGGCCGAAGCGAAACAGCGGCGCGCCCAGAATTCCCAACTTCCGTGTCCAGCCGGCCGCTTCGATGAGCTGCCCCGCGGCCAGACCCACGGCGATGGCCAGCAGCAACCGCGCCAGGGGCCAGGCGATGCGCCGGCCGATGTGGGTCGCAGACACTCCCTCGATGGCCCAAAGACCGACGGCCAGCATGACGGCCGAAACGATGAGCGCGATGATGGCCGGCCGCCAGTTTATGCTCTTAGGTTTGGGGTGCATGGCCGTTCCGTTTGGCGATGATCAAGGTCCAGTAGTTGGGGGCTTGCCGGCCCAGGGCATGCAGATCGCTGTGGATTTGCTCATCTTCGCGGGAACAGTTGGTCACGGCCAGGCTGCCCTCGGCCATACCGGCGGTTTCCAGGGCCGCGGCGATGCTCTCCATGTGTCGGTAGGCTTTCATGAAAACCACATTCTCGGGCCGCTGGTTCATTTGCAGAAGCCGCTGCCCGCCATGAACTCCCGAGACGATGAGCAAGGCCTCTTCGCCCTCTACCAGCGGTCGGTTGGTGGCGGCGGCCGCGGCCTGGTAGGCGGTGATTCCCGGCACGGTGCGTACCGCCAGGTGCGGCCAGTCGGCCCTGAGGTGACGCAGGATATAGCCGTAGGTCGAGTAGGTCAATGGATCGCCCAGCGTCAGGAAGGCGGCCTTGACGCCCTGTTCCAACACCGCGGCGATGCGGGCCGCATGTTTGCGCCAGGCCGCCGCCATCACCGCCTTCTCCTTGCTCATGGGAAACGCCAGTTGTTCAATGGGAGTGGCCGCCGGAATGTGGGGCCGGACGATCTGCATGGCCCGGGAGTAATCGTTGCGCGTGGAGGAAGCCGTGAAGATCCGTTCCACCTCGCCCAGAATGCGCGCGGCCTTGAGGGGCAACAACTCGGGATCGCCAGGGCCCACCCCGATGCCGTATAAAAT
>JAKAFO010000281.1 GCA_021819735.1 Deltaproteobacteria bacterium | reverse complement strand
TGGGTCGATCCTTTATCCCATCTTGCCATCGATTCCGTTTTTGATTAAACCTCACCTATCGCAAGCCACCGCGGTGTTCTGAATCTAACCCCTACCCAAGCACCTTGCATGAAGCATTTCCCGTTTAAAATATTAGTCCTGTGCATCCTTCTGCCGCCCTTGCTGTACGTGGTCAGCCTGAACCGGCTGGAATCATGGCTCCAGGGCCGTTACCAGGCGCAGGTTGCGGCCATCTACCGGGGCAACACCCAGGCGTTGCTGACCGGCCAGGCGCGCTTGGAAGATGCGGTGGCCAAAAATATCGATTCGTTTCTAAAGACCCTGTGGTTGCCGCGTCTGGGGGTGCGCTTGCAGGTGATGGTGGTGAGCGGTCAGGGAACGATGGTTTACCCGTCACCCGTTGCCTTCTCCGGCGATAATCTGTTTGTTGCCGATCCCGTCACCACGGCCCATGAGAACCGGCGGCTGCTCAACCAGGGGCTGCATCTGGACGTGACCGTTGCCATCGGCCACGATACGCCCTTTTCGGTCGGTCTGCTGCTGCTCTTCATCGCCGCGGCACTGGTGGTTTTGGGCCGATTCTATCGCCTCGGCGTGCGCGCGGCCCAGGCCGAGGCCCAGGCGCGCCAGGCGGAGATGGAACACCTTCGCGCTTTACAAGCGGAGGGTTCGAACCAGTTAAACGATTTGCTCGCCCAGCGTGTCCAGTTGGAGGAGCAATTGGCCATTATTCGCGACGAACTCAGCAAAGAAAAAACCAAGGCGGCCCGCACCGAATCCGATTTGATCGAAGAGATGGCGGCCCTGGAGCAGTCATTGACCGAGCGTCAAACCCTTCAGCAACAACTTGAAGCCCAAATGGCCGAACTGCAGACGCGTCTGGAGCAGGAGGCGGCGGGGCAGGGGAAAACCGAGCGTGCTAAGACCAAAGCCGAAACCGCCATTGCCCGGCGCTTCGAGGCCTTATACAAACAATTGATCGTCGGCGAGCGCGCCATCAGGGGATTTGTGGATCTGCCCGAGGAGATCAAGATCAAGGCCGAAGAGGTGTTGTCGCAGCTCAACCACGCGCCCGACCAGGTGCCGGTCAAACGCAAGGTCTTCTCGAAGAAAAACAGCCCCACGGTGCTCGAAGCTATGTTCGCCTACAAAGGCCGGCTCTACTTCCGCAGGACCGGCCCCAACCACATCGAAGTTCTGGCTGTCGGAACCAAGCTGACGCAGACCAAGGATCTGGCTTATCTGCAAACCATCGAATGATGAACCCGCTCGAAGTCGGTGGCTATCCTTACGGATTCAACACCGACTTCAGCGCCTCGCTGATATCCTGGATGCGGTAGGGTTTCTGAACCGCCCGTTGGAAACCGAAGGCGGCATAATCGGCCATGATGGGGTCATTGGAGTAGCCGCTGGAGACGATGGCCTTGACCTTATGGTCGATGGCATGGAGCTGTTTGACAGTCTCTTTGCCGCCCATGGCGCCCGGGACGGTCAAGTCCAGAATGACGGCATCGAACGGAACGCCTTCGGCCAGGGCCTCTTTGTAGACGCGTATTGCTTCTTCTCCGTTCTTGGCCGTGGTCACCTCATATCCCACAATCTTGAGCATCTCCCGGGCCAGCTCACGAATGAAATCCTCATCGTCCATCACCAGGATGCGTCCGCTGCCCTGGCTGGGCGGGGTTTCGAGTTGCGCCCCCGCCGCCGGCCCTTCGGAGGCCGCCGGCAGGTAGATGTTGAAGGTGGTGCCCACGCCCAATTGGGAATCCACGGTGATGCGGCCGTTGTGCTTGTCGATGATCGAGTAGACCACAGCCAATCCAAGGCCGCTGCCCTTTTGCTTGGTGGTAAAATAGGGATCGAAGATATTGGGGATATGCTGTTTCTTGATGCCCATGCCCTGGTCTTGGATGGTCATTTTGGCATAGGTTCCGGCCGGCAGGGAAAGATCATTGCTATCCGCCAGGTGAACACTGTCGCACGCCAAGCGGATGGTGCCCCCTTCGGGCATGGCCTGCAAGGCATTGAGCACCAGGTTGTGGATGACCTGGGCGATCTGGCCTTCATCCACGTCGGCATGCAATAATCCCGCGGGAAATGAAAAGTCGCAGCATGTATTGGCGCCCCGGGACGCGAAATTGGCGGCCTCCTTGATCAGGGTGTTGAGTTCGGTGGTGCGTTTGATGGGAGCGCCTCCCTTGGCGAAGGTCAGCAACTGCTGGGTCAGCTCCTTGGCGCGCAGAGCGGCTTTTTCCATCTCCTGCATGCGGCCGTAGGCGCGCTCCGTGGGTTTTAGATCCAGCTTGGCCAGGGAGAGGTTGCCGACGATGCCGGACAGAAAATTGTTGAAATCGTGGGCGATGCCGCCGGCCAGCATGCCCAGGGACTCGAGTTTTTCGATTTTTTGAATTTCCCTGGCCATGTTGCGGGATTCGGTGACATCGCTGAACACCAGCACCACACCGATGATCCGGCTTGAATCGTCCAAAATGGGCGCGGCCCGCTGGGATATGAGGGCTTCACGGCCGCTTTGGGCGATGAGCAGGCCGTCTTTGGACGAATCAGGGGCGTTGCCGCTTTCCAGGATGGCTGCCTCCGGACTGGGCAGCGGGCTGCGGTCCTGGGGGGCCACGATGTGAAACACGGCCGAAAGGGGTTGCCCGAGGGCGTCCTTTTCGGCCCAGCCGGTGAGCCGCTGGGCGACAGGATTGATGAGGGTCACCAGCCCGGCACGGTCGGTGGTGATCACGCCGTCGCCGATGCTGCGCAAGGTGACGGCCAGACGCTCCTTTTCGGCGTGTAGGGCCGCCTGGGCGATTTTGCGTTCGCGGATGTTCCGGGAGACCCCTAGCACCTTGACCGGCCGGCCTTGCGCATCGCGTATGAAGCGCGTCCGGGCTTCGGTCCAGACCAGGCTGCCATCCTTGCACGGTTGCTCCCATTCGTCTACGCGGGAACGGTTCGGATCGACCCCCGGCTGACCATCCATGGCCAACTCCGCGGCCAACGCTTCCATGACGCGCTTCAGCGATTCCGGGGTTAACTGATTCTCAACGGGGATGGCGATGATTTCTTCGGGCGTATACCCGCGCAAGGTAATGATAGACGGGCTGACATATTCGAACCGCATGCTGGCGATGTCGACCACCCAGATGGCGTCCGAAACGTTCTCGGCCAGCAGTCGGTAGCGTTGCTCCGAGGCGCTTAGTTCGGCGGCGCCGACTTCGAGCTGGTGTTTGGATTCCAGCAATTGCTTGTTGGCCGCATCCAGGTCCGCGGCCAGTTGCATCACCTGTCCGTATTTCTCCTGGATGGTGCGGTTGGCCTCCAGCAGATCCTCGATGGCCTGACGGTAGGCGCTGGGCTGGCCAAAAAACCGATGCCACCAGGGTGGTTCGGCCCTGGCCCCGAAGTGAATGCGATAGACGCAGCTCTTGGCGCCATAGGCAGGATTGTCCGGCCACCGGCGCCGGCCGTATTTCTCCTCGGACACCTGGCAGGCCAGCTCTTCCACATGCGCGGCGGGCAATCCGAACACGGTGGGGATGCCGGCCAGAATTCCCCGGGTGTAGTCGCAATCGTGATGGGTTTTCTGATTGGGATCGTGGTAGCAATCTTCCAGAACCACCCATGAGGGGCCGACCTCTTGGATCCGGACATCGCCGCAAAGCTTGAGCAAACGATTGTACTTGGGGGCCTGGGCGTAGATCAAGCGAGGGGTGCCCAGCAGCCGCACCAGGTGGTCGAGAAAGCCCAGGGAGCGGAAGCGCTCGGAGGCCAGGGTCATCTTATAGACGGCTTCGGGGTCCTCCAGGATGGATATCATGCGCTGGTAGAGGGTTTGCAGCAGCTCGTGGGAGATCCAGTTGTGAACGTCGCTCAGATAGGCTTCGTCCACGGGCAACCCGTCCAGCAGGTTGCCCAGGGACCCTTGGTTGGCCTCGCGCACGTACATCAACAAGGTGCGCGTGATCCGGCAACTGATCTCTCGCTTCATGGACGGTGTCATGAGCCTCAAGCGTACTGCCCGCGCGTCATGCGCTCCGTATCGACAAACTTCATTAATTGCTGGCGCACGGCATCCTTAATATCCAGAAAGCGGCAGCCCACCGACAGGTAGGCGGGCTTTTCCATGGCTTTGATCCAGCGCACCTCGCTTTTAATGTCTTCCAGAAAAGCCAGCCGCGTTGCGCCGATGATATTGCGCAACAGCATCACCTCGTTTTCCTTGATCTTGTGCTGAATCTTTTCGGGTACCGCCAGGTTGACCCCGCCCGCACTCAGATTGACGATGACCGCGGAGAACGATTGGCCGTCGGGCAACTTGAATTGCCCGAAGAACCCGTCCTCGATTTTTAACGTCAACCGGGGGTAAAGCCGCTTCTCTGTTGGATCCATGCTCGCTCCTTTTAATAGCTGCCTAAGATTTTAAGATAGTCGGTTTTGCGGGTGATGTTCTCCAGGGTCTCGCGAAACTCCGGCCCATGCGCATCGGCTTCGATATCCGCGTAGAACATGTACTGCCAGGGTTGACCGTGGATGGGTCGGGATTCGAGTTTGAGCAGATTGATATGGTTATCGGCGAAGATTTTCATTACTTCGAACAGCGCTCCGGGACGATGAACGGTTGAGAAGACAATGGATGACTTTTGCTTGGGGCGATCGGTAATCGATTGCTTTCCAATTATCACAAAGCGTGTGAAATTGCGAGGATTGGTTTCAATGCCTTCGGCGATGAGGGCCATGCCGTGGGATTGGGCGGCTTCGCGGCTGCCGATGGCAGCCCACCCTGGGCCCGGTTCTTCGCGCAATCGGCGCACCGCGCTGGTGGTGGCATTGACCGTGGAGAGCTCCCAGGAAGGGTAACGGTCAAGGAATGCCCGGCATTGCTGCATGGCGGCTTCGCTGGACCAAACCCGGCGAATTTCTTCCAGGCGGGTGCCGGGCGCGGCGATCAGGTGGTGAATGATGCGCAGGTAGAGTTCGCCCACGATCTTCAGATCGTATTCCAGCAGCAGATCGTAGTTTTCGTGGATGCTGCCGGTCAGGGTGTTTTCCAGCGGGATCACCCCCACCTGGGCCTCGCCGTTGGCCACGGACTCGAAGATCGCCCGGAAGGAGGGGCGCGAGGCTAGCCGGCCGTCTCCCCCCAGGTATTGGCACGTAGCGATGTGGCTGAAGCTGCCCGGTTCTCCCAAATAGGCGGCCACGGCCGGTTGAGCCCCGGCCGATGGACGCGGCCGGGCGGCCTTTTCCAAATACTCGAAATCCAACTGCTTGCCCACCACCGGCGCGATCACATAGATGTCCCGGGCCAGTTGGCCGAACTGCTCGGGGTAGAGGCTCTGGGGGCCGTCCGAGAGCGCTTTGTCCGGGTCGCAATGCACTTCCACCATCAGGCCGTCGGCGCCGGCGGCCACGGCGGCCCGGGCCATGGGGGCCACCTTTTCACGCAGGCCGGTGGCATGGCTGGGGTCCACCACCACCGGCAGATGGGTGAGCTTGCGGAGCACCGGGATAGCCGAAAGATCCAATGTATTGCGGGTATAGGGCTCGTAGGTGCGGATGCCCCGTTCGCATAGCACCACCTGATCGTTGCCCTCGGCCAGGATGTATTCGGCCGACATGAGCCACTCTTCGATGGTCGAGGCCAGGCCGCGCTTGAGCAGCACCGGTTTGCCCAGGCGGCCCACGCATTTGAGCAGTTCGAAGTTCTGCATGTTGCGGGCGCCCACCTGGATCATGTCCACGTATTCCTTCATCAGTTCGGCTTGATTGATGGAGGTGATTTCGGTGACCACCGGCATGCCGGTTTCCCGGCGCACCTGGGCCAGGATCTTGAGTCCCTCTTCCTCCAGGCCCTGGAACGAGTAGGGGGAGGTGCGCGGTTTGAAGGCCCCGCCGCGGAAGATGACGGCGCCGTAGCGTTTCACCTCCCGGGCCGTGGTCAGGGCCTGCGCCAGGCTCTCGATGGCGCACGGCCCGGCGATCAGGGCGATGCGCTGGCCGCCGATGGTGATGGGGCCTACCTGCACCTGGGAATCCTGGGGGTGCCATTGGCGGCCCACCAGCTTGAATTTACCTTCCATGGGAACCACCTCGGCCACCCCTTCCATGGCTGCCACCTGTTTGGGGTCCAAGTCCCCGCGACCCAGGGCGGCGATCACCGTCTGGCCGGCGCTGTCCATCTCGCGCACCACGCACCCCTTTTGGTACAACTCGGCCCGCAGGCGCTGCTTGGCATCTTCGGTCACATCCTTTTGCAATACGACGATCATGACACACTCTCCTTTCACGTGGGTTCAAATGCAATGGCCCCGCGGAGGATTCCCTTCTCCGTGGGGCCATGCAAATGAAAACCCCGGGTGAAGGTTTATCTCCACCCGGGGTCGTGAGCTGTTTTAAGGCGCTACACCACCGGATGGATGCTTCTAAAGCTAAAAAAGAAGCATCCGCTGAAAAACAGGACCGTGGTGTGAATGATGTTTTTGGCCATCATCGGCGCTCTGAATCCTTTCGAGTTGACGGCTATATACACCCGCGTTTTCGTCCAAGTCAAGCCTGGGAATGAAAACTCAGCAATTCTCGCTGAACCCGAAAAGAGGGTCTCATAGAGGCTGTATGTTGGTGACTCCGGCATGCAAGTGGCAATTACGATGAGCATGGGTTGAGCAAATAATCGGACGGCGTGGCTTACTGAATA
>JAKAFO010000280.1 GCA_021819735.1 Deltaproteobacteria bacterium | reverse complement strand
CTGCTCTTTTATTGGCAACGGACCGGCGGTCGGCTGGGCGAAATCGACTACATCCTCCAATATGCCGACCGCGTCATTCCCGTGGAAGTCAAGTCCGGCGCTTCCGGCAGCATGAAATCGCTGCACCAATTCATGGCCGAAAAGAAGCACGCCCTGGCCGTGCGCTTCGGCGCCAACCCGCCGGCCCTGGAAGAGATCAAGCTGAAGACCACTGCCGGAGAGCTCGCCAACTACCGCCTGCTGTCGCTGCCCCTTTATCTTGCCGAGCATGTCGAGGCCTTCATCGCCCAAGCGCTATGACCCAGTGATCGCGCGCGCCATAAGGTTGACCCAGCCTGGGGCTCATTGACTTTTCCTGGGGCGGGGATCTATAGGAGTGGATCATTGCCACGGAGCCGCCATGACCTTTGACCCCTTTAACGATCGAACGGCCCGGGATATCCGCAACAGCTTGTCTACGGCCCTGGTGGGGGAGCTGACCGCGAACAGCGGCAGCGGCGTGGCCGCCACGGCCGATCGATGGTTGTCAACGCCTTTGGCCGCGACCCACCGCCGCTATCTCCAAGAACGCACGCAACGCTACCGGCAGGTGCTGGAAGATATTCGCGCCGCCGGCATCCGCGCGCCGCTCCTGCAGGCCGTGGCCTTATGGAACGCCGGCCTCTATTTCGAGTTGCACGAACTGCTCGAAACCATCTGGCCGAATGCCGCCGAACCCGAACATACCGCCCTGAAGGGGTGGATTCAGGCCGCCGGCGCCTACCTGCACCTGCAGCGCGGCAAACCCGACGCGGCCCGCGGTCTGGCCCTGAAGGCCAGGCGCAATCTTACCGCCGGCGCCGAAGCGTTGGCCTACATCGTTAACCTGGATCGACTGATCCGAGCCCTGGAACAGCCGGAGCCCCAGGCCCCGCGGCTCGAAGCCGACGAGAAGCGCCTGGCCGGCCCTTGGCCTCCCCTTCCGGATAGAGGTGAACCTTGAAAAGCAGGCCACCTTTGATTATAAAAGGCCACGATCAGATCGCCGATCGGCGGAGGCCTCTAAACTACATCGTAAATCTGGAGACGAATATGCGGATTGCCCTAAAAAGATCGGAAGCGCTCGTCATTTTTGCCATCATCCTGGCCCTTTGCGCATGTGCCGGCACCCAAAGCACCGCCACCACCGAAGAAAAGGCGCAGCAGCCGCCGCCTTCGGCCACGGTTCAATCCGTCCAGCAGGCCAAACCGCTGGAGGCCCGTTTCAGCGACATTCTGGTCAACGAGGTCAAGACGACGGAGACTATCAAAAGGGATTATCCGGCGGCCCTGGCGGATTTGGAGTCGAGCCTCGTCGCCCACCTGAGAAGTAAAAAAGCCTATGCCCGGGTGGCGCACAACCCCGGAACCACCCCCCTGGAGAACACCTTGCTGGTCAATCTGAATGTTCCCGAGATGCGCATCCCGAGTTCCGGCGCCCGCTTCTGGGGAGGCCCCTTTGCGGGCAGCTCTTTCATGACCGTCGAGGTGGAACTGGTGGACGGCCTGTCGGGCAAGACGCTCCGGCGGGAATCGCTCTCCAGCAGCAACAGTTCCATGGCGGCCTCGTGGAATTTCGGCGCCAGCGACCGGTCGCTGCCATCGGACATGGGGGTTATCGCGGCGGAATACATCTACACGGTGGCACCCGCGGTGAAATAGACGCCGGAGCAGAAAATTGGTTCAGGGCTGAGAGGCGGGTTCCTTGTTCAATCCTTTTTTGACATCCTTCACGGCCTGGGTGCCGGCACCCCTGGCTTCCTGAAAAGCCTTCTTGGCGCCTTCGACCACCTCCTTGGAGCTCTTGGCCACCGCATCCCTGGTCCCATGGTAGGCGGCTTTGGAATCTTCGGTTATCCGCCGAGCCGCTTCGCCTATGGCTTCGCCCGGGGAAGTGATCACCTTTTTTTCTTCGGCCGCTCCTTGGACGACCAACGCCAGCGAGATCCAGACGACCGTCCATACGATCCAAAAAAGTCGCTTCGGCAAACTATTTTTTAGCTTCTCCATGGTCACCTCCTCCGCCGGCAGCTTGAAACAGCGCCGCGATGGTTTTCCGGTCGTACTTACCGGCTGTGGTCATGGGGATCTTGGAGAGCACCTTGATACCCCGGGGCCGGGCGTAAGGCGCCAGGCCGGACAGCGCAGCGCCGCCCAGGTCCAGCGCCGCGCCATCGGCCTCGACCACGGCCACGATGCGGTTCTCCCGGCCGCCGCCCACGGGCAGGGAGATGGCCACGGCGTCCCGGACGCCCGGCTGGCACTTGAGCGTTTGGCGCACGCTCTCCAGATCCACCCGCCGGCCGCCCACCTTGACGATGCCGTCGGCCCGGCCGAGCAGCGCGAAGCGCCCGGCCGCCGTCCTCTGGCCCCGGTCACCCATTTCATAATAACCATCGCTTCCCAGGACCAACTCGGGGGAAAGGTAATCGGAGCGCACCTCGAGCCGATCGCCCGCGATGCGCACATCGATGGCCGGAAAAGGTTTGAAATCCTTCTCCCCATGGGCCCGCACCCGGGCGGCGATGCCGCCGGTTTCGGTGGAACCGTAGATCTCCGCAAGCGCCACCCCGGTCTGGGTGCTGAAGGCCGTCGCATCTTCTTCGCCCAGCATGCCGGCCGAAGAAAAGGCCAGGCGCAGCGTCGGCAAAACCAAGCGATGACCATTCAAGGCCCGGTAATGGGCCGGCACGCTGACCAGGATGCTGGCCGCCGCCTGCCGCCCGGCGGCCTCGATCTCGCCGGGAAACGAGGGGGTCTGGGCTGCCACCGCGGCCGAGGCCAGCAGCGGCGTCAGCACGGAATAGAGCAATCCATAAATATGGTTGGGGCTCACCGTGGCCAGGATGCGGTCCGTGGCGGTGACCTGGTAGTTGGCGATGATGGCCAAGGTTTCGGCCAGCAGGTTGCGTACCGTCTTGGTCCACATTTTGGGGGCGCCGGTGGAGCCGCCGGTGAAAAGCCGGAGCCAGGGGGCATCGACGGATCGGGGCGCCAGGGGTTCGGGGGGCGGCCAGGCGGCCAGGCCCGGCGCGGGCACGCAGCAGCGCACGCCGGCCGGCACCGGCCGGAAGATGTCGCTGACCAGCGTGCGAAAACCGGTCAGGCGTTGCAGTTCCTCCAGCACCGGCCCGTCGAAGGCATAGGGCAGGATCACGGTCGGCCCGCCGGCCAGGGCCGCCAGCAGGGCCGCGGCCATCACGGTCTTGTCCTGGGCGCAGAGACAGACCGGCGCCGCGTCCGCCCCACACGCCGCCCGGATGTGGGCCGCCAGGGGATAGAGCGCCCCATGGGTGCTTTGCCCGATCACGAACGGCTGAAGGGGATCGGCCGGTCCGGCCAGCAATCGGCCGAGCCGTTCACCCAGCAGGGTATCGCTGATCCGGAAAGAAGTAGAAGCGGTTGCATTCATGGCATCCAGGCACCTCGTCAGCCGGACTCTATGCGCCGAGCCGCGTGGCTGTCAAGATGCAGCGGGGTTGCTTTTTCTTGGCGGCACTTGACACCATGGGCCGATTTCCCTAAGTAGAGCGAGCCGTTGAGCTTGCTTGACCCCGACGAAAGACAGTTCGTGAACCGACACCCCGCGCCCGCCAACTCCTTCGAATTCTCCCCGCAAGCCATTGCCGAGGCCGTGCGCCGGGGCCGCCTGCTGACCATGGAGATCGAGTTCAGCCTGCGTTGCAATTTCCGCTGCCCCTACTGCTATGTGCCCACCAAGGAGCAGTTGCAAGACGAGCTCTCCATCGAAGAGATCCGCGCGGCCATCCTGCAAGCCAAGGCCCTGGGCGCCGGCAAGATCATCATCCTGGGCGGCGAACCCTCGATCTACCCCCACACGCCGGAGTTGATCGGTTTCATGCGGGAAAACGGCCTGACCGTGGAGATGTTCACCAACGGCTCGGGCATCAGCGAAGCCTTTGCCGCCATGCTTCACGGCCACGGGGTGCGAGTGGTGCTGAAGATGAACGCCTTCGATGCCGAGCTGCAAAACCGGTTGTCGGGCCATGCCGACGCCTACCGCATCATTCACACGGCCCTTTCCCGGCTCAAGGCGGCCGGCTACCCGTCCGCGGAGCACTTTTTGGCCGTCAGCTCCGTGATCTGCAGGCAGAACATCGCCGATCTGCCGCGCCTGTGGCAGTGGGCGCGCGAGCAGCAGATCGCGCCCTACTTCGAGATCATCACCCCCCAGGCCCATGCCTTGGACAATGGATGGCTGAATGTGGCCCCGCCCGAGCTGGAGCAATTCTTCCGCACCATCGCCGCGCTGGATCGCCGCCTGTTCGGCCGTACTTGGGAGATTCAGCCGCCGCTGGTGGGCGGCCAGTGCATGCGTCACCAGTTCTCCTGCCTGGTGACGGCCCGGGGCGAGGTCATGCCCTGCGTGGGCGTCACGTTGTCCCTGGGCAACCTCCGGCGCCAACCCCTGGCCGAGATCCTGTCCCAAAGCCAGGTGCTCAAGGATCTGAAGAATTATCGCCGGACCATCAAGGGCGGTTGCCGCACCTGCGATCGGGCCGAGGTGTGCTACGGCTGCCGGGGCGCCGCCTTCCAGATCACGGGAGATTACCTGGCCGCCGATCCGCTCTGCTGGCGTAACTACCGCGAATCAGACTCTGATAAAGGTTAGAAAGGAAGATCTGGGAACGCAGGCCTTTAATTAAAGGCTTTCCTTCATCTTGGTTACGGTCTCGATCAAACCGGGCATACGATCCTGACATATGGAGAATACAACCTCGGCATTCAAGTCAAAGTAATGGTGGCTGATAATGTCACGCATGCCCTTGGCGCCTTTCCAGTCCACATCAGGGTAGCGTTCAAGGAACTTTCCGCCGGTTACCCGGTCTAGATTTTTCAGGCTTTCACCAATGGCGATCAACATCATGCAGATGGCGTCGAGCTTATCGATGCCCTCCTCGGAAACGAGAAAGTCATCGGGTTTGTCGATGCCGGTGCATCTTCGCTCGATCCGTTTCGCGGCAAGCAAGATCTGGCTGAGTATTTCAGCGACAAGATCCTTATCAAACATAGACAGCCTCACGGTCGATACGATTTTTTAAGAAAGCATTCATTTGCTGGCGGTAATGGACAATATCGACCCTTGTCCTATAAAGGTCTTCAAGCTCTTGCTTAATATGCACCATGTAGAAGAGATCCGGTTTGGTCATCTTGACCACTACATCCACATCGCTGTCCGCTGCCCCCTCCCCTCTGGCAAAAGAGCCGAAAACGCCGATATCCGTGACCCCATATGCTGATTCGAAGGCCGCTTTTCTGCTCTTGAGAACGTCCAGCACTTCGCTGAGGCTCAAGCTTTTTTCCCTCATTGATTCACCTTTTAGTGGCATCCATCGTGTTCGATGATGAAAAGCTCAGCTATTTCTCCCAACGTGATCCACGGTACCATCAATAGCGGTGGCGGGTGGATACCTGAACATTTCAATAAAATAATAGAGTTACAAGCATCTGATTTCAACCAAAATTTAAAGCGTCGAGATGACTTATGAATTCAAAGGGAAACAACTCGTTGGCGGGCTTGCGCGATCCCTCAGCTCCGACGGTCCACTGGCTGTCCGATCGCTTCGGCCAAGGGCCGGATCGCCAACCCCTTTTGGGCAATCCCCGCCAGAATGCGATCGATTTCCGCCAACCAGTGACTCAGATGCCTCCGCCGCTGCGGCCGGCTGTCGTGCAGCATGATGATGTCGTCGGCGCGCACCCGCCGCAGGATGCGCGCGGCAAGGCGGCCGATGGAGCGGTTGCCGCCGTCCCGGGCCCGGCAACTGAAGGTGACGGCGGTCAGGCCCAACCGGTACAAAACTTTTTTCAAACCCGGATAGGTGATGCCCACCGGCGGCCGGAAGAGCAGCGGGGTCACGCCCAGCCGGGTCAGGAGCCGCTGGGTTTCGGCGATTTCGCTCAAGATTCTTCGGGGACCCTTGAAGGCCGCCAGGGTATCGTGGTTGTAGGAGTGGTTGCCGATGGTGTGCCCGGCGGCCAGGATGGCCTGGATCAGCTCGGGATGGGCCGCGGCCCGGCGGCCGGTGACGAAGAAGGTGGCCGGCGCGTGGTGGGCGGCCAGGCGTTCGAGCAGCAGGGGCGTGGTGACCGGGTCGGGTCCGTCGTCGAAGGTCAGGGCCACGATGGGTTGGCCGCTGCGGCCGCGGCTGATGACCGGCAGGAAGAAACCGAAGCGGTACATGAAGGGGGCGGCGAGCAACAGGAGCAGGAAGAGGGCGAGGGGCACCAGGGATAGGGCCGGGTCGATGAAGAGCAGGAGCAATGCGATGCCCAGCGTGGTGAGTCCGATTTTTAGTCCCTTGCTCATACGGTTCTCAAGACGACCTAAAAATGATGGAATCGTAAAAAACCCCCGAGCCGTCACTCCCGCGCAGGCGGGAGTCCAGAACCACTTGAAAAGAATGGATTCCCGCCTGCGCGGGAATGACGTTAACAGGCACCGAGGCACTTTTTACGAGTTGATTAAAAATAACTGAGCTTTCGATGCGCAGCATAAGATCGACTGCTTTGGCTGCACCATCTCAAATTTCGGGTGATTGTTGAAGACCCTTTTTGCTACCGGCGTTGTCGGCCGAGGTTCGATGTACTTTGATACCCGGATATGTTAGAGCTGTCCACCGTTTCAACCGCCACGACCTTGAGGATGCCGCCGCCATGTTGCCCGCGCCCGCTCACCGCC
>JAKAFO010000279.1 GCA_021819735.1 Deltaproteobacteria bacterium | reverse complement strand
AACCTACTCCTCCTTCAGCTTTCTTGGTTTTCCGCTGGTCAGGCTCTTGAAATTCTCAGAAGAGATTACTGGTCTGTTCGTCTGGCGTTCGATATCTTTGCGCGTCCTGCCGGCCACCGCGCCACCGTCTTTCGCGTCTTTCTTCAGCGGCTTCATGCCCCGCGAGTCCCGGTCCCTATGCAATTTCGTGGTCGTGGCCTCGGCCAACATGGTGAGGATTAGCTCGATGTCCGTCATGTGGTCGCGCAGGTTCTCCCGTTCCAGATCTTTGACCTGCTTATATTCATCCACCTTGAGGCCAAAGGCCCCCTGCATGATTTCGTTGGTGAGGATGGCGAATTCGAGGCGGGTCTCGGCACCGCGTTCTTTCCACTCATCGGTGAGGTCCTGCCTTACCGCGATACCCCGCAGCCGTTTATCGATCCACTGCTTGGGGTAGCCCTTCTTTTCGTAAAGCGCCTGCATGCGGCCCATGGCCAACTCGGGGTTCTCGATTTCGTCGATGCGCTCCTTGCCGATGCGGGCCAGCCAGCGTTTGAGCGGTTCAACTTTCGGTGAAGGGATGGACTGGACAATCCTAAATAGGGTTTCGGTGTTGGCGCAGTCCGTCATGCGGCGCTTGCCGTCCGGAGCAACCATTTTCAACTGTCCGATTTTTTCGGACACTTCGAAATAACCTTCCGCGATCAGCTTTTTCTTAAGATCGTTCCAGTACTTGCGCGGTCGGTCACCCCCCACCAAGGACTCGATCACATCGATTATCGAGAACCACCATTCGCCTGCATGGAGCAACTTTCTTATCCGATGGCCTTCAAACACCGCGAGCTGGGTATCTTTCTTTGTGCTCATGTTAAATTCTCCCTCGAACCCAAAATTAATTCTGAACGGCGTTCCTCTCCGCACTCAAATCGAAGAGCAGTTTGTCGCTCGATGTGGGCTTGCGATCTTCGCGACATGCTGTCGCACAAATTCGACTATTGCGGACTCGGGAAATTCGCCGGCGGCTTGAGGTCGTTTTTCCTCTGAATTGAATTCCGCGACAGGTTGTCGCAGAATGGGGCGCCGATTATTATGATCGATAATCCCGCCACCGATGTCCCAATAGAGAAGGATCAGATCGCGGTTTACGGCTCGCGCCAAGGAGATGCCGTCAGAGAGAGCGCGCGCCTTCAGGTCCACGATGAACTTCCGGTAATCCGGCGATGCTAATAGGACACTTTGCGTCGTTTTCATTTTGTTACCGGGGAGATTATTAAATTTGGGTTTGTACAGGGTGTTGCGCTATGCTTAAAGTCGCGAAGCAATTATATAGAGGCCGGTAAGGGTTGGCAAGCCGCAATAAGGGCAATCCCCACGGTTCCATTTGACTTTGGCTCTTCGAGATCTAAAATGTGCCCAACTGCTTTTAATTGTGATATTCGAAAGGAACAAGCGCATGTCTTCCACCACCCCCATTCAGACCGATCGAGCCCCCGCGGCCATCGGCCCATATTCCCAGGGTCGGGCCGGCGCGGGGATGGTGTTCGTCAGCGGCCAGTTGGGACTCGATTCGGTTAGCGGCGAGTTCAAAGGCCCGGATCTTGAGGCCCAGACCCAGCAGGCGTTGGCGAACCTCGAGGCCGTGCTACGTGCCGGCGGCTGCGGGCTCACCGACGTGGCAGCCGTGGATGTCTTCCTGGTCGACATGGACGACTTCGTGGCGTTTAACCGCATCTACCAGAAGTTCTTCGGCGAGCACAAGCCGGCCCGGGCCGTGGTGGCGGTGAAAGCGTTGCCCAAGGGCGGACGGGTGGAAATCAAATGCCTGGCGGTAAAAAAGTAGAAAAATCGGCTTACATCGAAATCGATCCTTCCCGGAAGTCGGTTTTGCCGATCAGCAGATTGATCAGCACCGGCCGGCCCTCCCGGGCCGCGGCCCGGGCGGCCTGGAGGGTGAGCGCAATTTCTTCCGCGCGACGGATCACGAAACCTTCCGCGCCATAGCCCCGGGCCACCCGATGATAGTCGCTGACCCGCAGGGCGGTGCCCACGTTGTCATTGAAGAGTTTGATCTGGTCCCGGGCGATCTGGGCCCAGGAGCCGTCGTTGCCCACCACGGCGATCACCGGCAAGCCGTGGCGCACGAAGGTGTCGAACTCCTGCAGGCTGTAGCCCGCGGCGCCGTCGCCATAGAGCAGCCACACTTCTTCTCCCTTGCGGCACAGTTGCGCGCCCATGGCAAAACCGGCCCCCACGCCCAGGGTGCCGAAGGCGCCCGGGTCGAGCCAGCGCAACGGTCCGCGCGGGCGCAGCACATAGGCGGCCGTGGCCACGAAATCGCCGCCGTCGGCCACCAGCGTGCTGTTATCTTCCAGAAAATCTTCCAATTGCTTAAAAAAAACGATGGGGTTGACTCCCTGGCAGGGGGCGGCGGCCATGGCGGTGATCTCTTCTTCTCTTTTTGCATCGGCTTGGCGTAGTTCTTCGATCCAGGCCTGGCGGTCGTGTTCCGGCGGCAGCGCCGCGGCCAGGGCGCACAGGGCCTCGCAGGGGTCAGCGTGCAGGGCCAGCTTGGGTCTGCGGTTGAGGGTCAGGTCCTTGCGGTCGCGGTTGACGGCGATGAGCGTGGCCTTGGCATTGATGGCCCGGCCGTAGTTGAGCCGGAAGTCGCACGGCATGCCGGCCAGCAGGACCAGGTCGGCTTGCCGCAGCGCCTCCTTGCGATGGTGCCGCATCTGCAGCGCATGGGCGCGGCCCATGAGCCCGCGCGCCATGCCGGCCAGAAAGACCGGCGCACCGATGCGTTCCACGGCCGCCGCCAGGGCAAGGGCCTTGGCCGGTTGGAGCAGGGCCTGACTGCCCACCACCAGCACAGGACGCTCGGCCTTGGCCAGCAGGCGCGCAGCTTTTGCGATCTGATTGGGATTAATGGACGGCAGGCTGACTTCCATCGGCATGGGCGCCATGGCATCGAAGTCGCACATGAACATGCGGTCCACGTGCCGTTTCAGGTAGAAGCGAAACAGCTTGCTCTTGAGGCCGCCCCCGCTGCTCTTGGCCATGCCGCTGTCCGGATCGTACCACTCGCGCACCAGCGCTTCGCTGTAGAGCAGGTCGATGGGGCACTCCACGAAGACCGGCCCGGGCACATCCGATTGGGCCACTTGCAGGGCGTGCTCGAGCACCGGCACGATGTCGCAGTTCTGGTTGATGGTCACGGCCATCTTGGCGATGGATTTAACCAGCGAGATCTGGTCGATATCCTGGAGCGAGCCGCGCCCCTTGATCACCGTGGCCGCCGCGCCGCCGATGAGCACCACCGGCGATTGGGCCATCTGGGCGTTCTTGAGGGCCGTGAGCGTATTGGTAACCCCCGGCCCGGCCGTGACTGCCGCCACCCCCGGCCGGCCGGTCAACCGCGCCACGGCATCGGCGGCAAAGACCGCATCGGCCTCGTGGCGCACGTCGATCACATGAATCCCGGCCCGCTTGCAGCCCACCAGGATGGGGGAAATGTGGCCCCCGCACAAGGTAAACAAGTGGGCCACACCGTGATTTTTCAATACGCTGGCGATGATGTCGCCGCCGCTGATCTCCATGTAAGCTCCAGTCCGGCCAAGCCGATGGTGTTGCGGTTGCTTTCGATTGGATTTCAGGGAATCTCTAAGGCATGTCAATGGTTTTGTCCAGCCCACTGGCCATCCAGTCGGTTTCCGACGTCCTGATTCGCACATATCAAAATGTGACACATTGACATCCCCATTGGCCTTTTGACATATTTCGTTACAGGTGACATCGTCTGACAAGGGTTTAACGCCGATGACGGCTTCGGCCGCCGATGGCCAAGGAAAGTACCGCCATGCGCCGAAGTCCTCCCGGCAACGAAAAAAAGGCTCCCGGCCGACCCGATCAGGCGCCCCAAGCGCCTTCCGCGCCCGCCCCATCCCATCCCGGCGATGGCGTCGCGGCCTTTCGCCACCTCATGGAGCATTCCGGCGACGGCTATTTCGAAGTGGATTTAAAGGGCAGCTTCACCTTTGCCAACGCGGCGGCCTGCCGATTCACCGGCTGGCCCCTCGAAGAGTTGATCGGCTTGAATTATCGGGCGATCATGTCGCCGGAGCAAGCCGAGCGCAATTTCAGGCTCTACAACGAGGTGTACCGCACGGGCCGCCCCTCGCCCCTGATCGAATATGAACTCATCCGCAAGGACGGTTCGTTGGCCATCAACGAGACCACCGTGGCGCTGATGCGCGACGCCCAGGGCGCGGCCATCGGATTTTGCGGCATGGTGCGCGATCTGACCGAAAAGCGGCGATTGGAGAGGATTTTAGCCGAGAGCGAAGAAAAGCACCGCTACATCCTCGCCAACATGGAGGAGGTTTATTACGAGACCGACCTTGCCGGCCGCTTCACCGACTTTAACGCCGCTGCCTGGAAAAGCCTCGGGTACGACGGTCAGGAACTGCTCGGGATGGATTTCCGCCAATGCATGGATGCCGAGACGGCCGAGCGGGTTTTCCAGCGCTTCAGCGAAGTCTACCGTACCGGGCAGCCGGCCCGGATTCTCGAATGCAAATTGATCCAAAAGGATGGGGCCGTGCGTATCCATGAGATGTCGGTCTCGCTTTTGAAGAACGCCGCGGGGGAACCCATGGGGTTTTTCGGGGTCTCCCGGGATCGCACCGACCAATTGCGCATGGAGCAGGCCCTGCGCGAGAGCGAAGAGAGCTACCGCCAGGTGCTCGAGCTGGCCCCGGACGCCATCGCCATCAACGATGCCCGCACGGAACGCTATGTTCAGGTCAACGCCGCCTTCTGCCAGCACGTCGGTTATACGCCCGAAGAGATCATCGGCCGCACCTCCCTCGAATTGGACATTTATGCCGACCCCGAGGATTACGAACGCATCAAGGCGATCATCGTCAAGGATCGAAAATTGGACGGCCTGGAAGTTTCTTATAGGGATAAAGCCGGCCATCGATTCGAGGACCTGGTCTCCGCCCGCATAATCCGTTTCAGAGGACGAACCTGCGTTCTCTTCATGGGCACCGTGATCACCCCACTCAAGCAGGCCCAACAGGCCTTGGCCGACAGCGAGGAGAGCTACCGGCGCATCATGGAGCTGGCCCCCGACATGTTCGTGATCACCCGGGTGGCCGACAACCGCTTTGTGGCCGTCAACGATGCTTTCTGCGCGCGTACCGGGTTTAGCCGCGAAGAGTTGGTGGGGCATACGGCGGTGGAGTTGGGGCTGTATACCGATCCGGAAAACCGGCGCAAGTGGATGGAGGTGTTGCGGCGGGAAGGCCAGGTGCGGGGCATCGAGCTTCAGTTCCGCACCCGGGGCGGCGTCATCCAGGACGACCTGTTCTCGGCCCAGTTCATCCGCTTCAAGGGAGAAGATTGCATTCTATCGGTTATCACCAGCATCACGCACCTCAAGCAGATCCAGCGCTCGCTCCAGGAGCGGGAAGAGAACCAGCGGACCATCCTGGATACGGCGCCCTACGCCATCACCATCATGCGCCAATCCGATATCCGCTATCTTCAGGTGAATGAGAGCTTTTGCCACAATACCGGGTATGCCCGCGACGAAGTGCTTGGACGCTCACCGGAGGATATAAGCCTCCTGGCGGACCCGGCGGACCGGGGCCGCATGCGGGAGGCCCTGATGCGAGATGGCCGCTTCGACGGCATGGAGATCCGGTTCCGGAAGAAAAACGGAACGATCCTGGAAGCGCTGGTTTCCGGCCGGCCCATACAGTTCGAAGGACAACCGTGCCTGCTCTTTATGAGCGCGGATATCAGTGCCCTCAAAGCGACCCAGCGGGAGCTGGAACGCTACCAGAAAAGCCTCGAGCAGATGGTGGCGGAGCGCACCCGGGAGCTGGAGGCGGCCCAAACGGAATTGGTCAAACGCGAACGGCTGGCCGTGCTGGGCCAGCTTACGGCCACGGTGAGCCACGAGCTGCGCAACCCGCTGGGCGTCATCCGATCCTCCAACTTCTACTTGCAGCGCAAGACCAAGGAAAAAGACGAAAAGACGCTCAAACACTTCCGGCGCATCGAAGAGCAGGTCGCCCTGTGCGACACCATCGTGGGCGATCTGCTGGAATACACCCGCAGCCGCCGGGCGAACATGGTGCGCCAGGCCCTGGGGAGCTGGTTGCCCCAGGTGGTCGAGCAGATGCAGGAGTCGGAGGGCCTTGAAATCGGATTGCGCATAGCCGCGGATCTGCCGCCCTGGCCCCATGACCGGGAGAAGATGCGTCGGGTGATCGTCAACGTCCTGGACAACGCCATCCAGGCGGTCCGGGACCAGGAGAAGGCGCTCAAGGCGGATTGCGGCTATCGGCCCACGGTTGGCCTGGAGGCCGAACGGCAGAGCGATGCGATCGTGCTGACGATCGTCGATAACGGTGCCGGCATGGATGCCGAAACCTGCCGGCGGGCCTTCGAGCCGCTCTTTACCACCCGGGCGCGCGGCACCGGCATCGGCCTGGCCAACGTGAATAAAATCGTCAAGGAGCACGGCGGCCATATCGAACTTGCGAGCTGTCCGGGGCAGGGCACCCGCATGCGCATCTTTTTGCCGCTTATCACCGATATTTCCCTTGCCGGGCCGGCGGGTGGCGTGGATAATGGGCCGCATGTGAAAAGTGCCATTTGAGCTGAAGCTGAATTGAAGGAGGATGCAGTGACGCACGCGGCAAAACCCTGGTTGCGATTCTATGGCGATGTGCCCCAATCCATCGATTATCCCCGAACCACCCTTTA
>JAKAFO010000022.1 GCA_021819735.1 Deltaproteobacteria bacterium | reverse complement strand
ACGGCATGACCAGCACCTTTGCCACCATCACCCAGACGACCCAACAGACCAAATCCATTGCCCAGGATGCGGCCCGCCAGGCCCAAAGCGCCACGCACAAGGTGAACGAACTGGGGCAGTCGGCGCAGCAGGTCGGCAAAATCACCGAAGCCATCAAGGAGATCTCCGAGCAGACCAATCTGCTGGCCCTGAACGCCACTATCGAGGCGGCCCGGGCCGGCGAGGCCGGCAAGGGCTTTTCCGTGGTGGCCAACGAGATCAAAGCCCTTGCCACCCAAACCGCCGAAGCCACGCTGCAAATCAAACAGCAGATCGAGACCATTCAGATCGCCATCCGTCAGACCGTGAGCGAAATCGATCAGATCTCCAAGATCACCGCCGAGATCAATCGATCCGTGGCCGTTTCGGCCGACGCGGTGGCCGAGCAGTCCGACGCGACCCGCGGCATCGCCGCTTCGGTCAAGGAAGCTTCCGAAGAGATCGCCGCCATCAGCGCAGACGTGATCGGCAGCAGCGAAACGGCCGGCACCATCTCCGCCGGCATCGCCGGCGTCAGCGCCGCGGCCGGCGAAGTCGCCGCCAATAGCGCCCAGGTGGATAGCAATGCGGAAGCCCTGATGCGGCTATCCAACTCGCTCAACGAAATCGTGGGGGCCACCCAGCGGGGGTAAACAACGACTCTTTCGCATAGCACCTTAAACAGGGTTATCTGGTGCCCGGAGAACAGCGATGCCGTCTGATCACATTGTTCTGCAATCGGCAGGTTCATTATCCGTCGCGGTTCTGGCCCTTCTGATGGTCGTCTTGCAGCTCTTCCTGATGGCCCACAAGCCGCGGTTCGTCCTTTGCGGCTGGAGCGCGGCCATCTCCTTTTCAGCCTTGCTTTACACGGTCGGCATCTTCATGGAGTACAACTTCCCGGCCGGATCGATCAATCGTGCGGCGGGCAAGCTGGAGTTGACAGCTATTATTTTCCTGGTGCACTGCTGCTTCGGCTTCACTTTCGGCGTCCTGGATTTTAAATGCCGATGGTTTCACGTCATCGCCGGCATGCTGGATTGCTTGCTCCTGGCATTGTTGTGGTTTACCGACAAACTCGTTTCGGATCAGTTTGCGGTGCGCCATTTCCTTGGGATGACCCGTCCTTTCGTCGAACCGGAACTCGGGCCTTGGGGGCCGCTTTTCATCCTGTATGCCCTCTTGGCGACGATCGGGGCCATCGTCTTCTGGTTCCGATTCGATGGTCCGCGTAAACGCTACAAATGGCCTTACTTGGCCGGTTCCAGCTTCTGGCTCGTTCTGGGAATGCATGACGGGCTGGCGGCCATGGGTTTGAAAACATACCAGTATTTAACGGAATATGGCTTTATCGCCTTTGCCTTGGCCGTCCTGTGGATGGTGCTCCAAAGAAATGAAGAGGCGGCCTCCGAAGGCAAATACCGGCTGATCACGGAGCTGGCCAACGACGGCATCCTGGTGATTCAGGACGGGCAGGTCGTATTCAGCAACCCGGCCTGCGGCACCTTCCTCGACCGGCCGTTGAACAATATGACCACGGAAGACTTTCTCGACATCATCGCCCCCGAAGACAAGGCCCTCCTGACCGCCTATTACGAGCGGTTGACCACGACCGAAGTGCTTCCCGAAACCGTGACACTCCGGCTGCAAAGACCGGATGGGAAACAAAAAGTGGTCGAATTTAAAGCCAGTATCGTGCGGTACCAAGGCCGGCGTTCGGTCTTGGCGGTGGTGCGCGACGTGACCGAGCGGGTCCGCGAGGAAAAGGCACTCAGGGAGAGCGAAGAAAAAATCGTGCGGCTCAGGAAGATGGAATCCCTCGGACTGCTGGCGGGCGGTGTGGCCCACGATCTGAACAATGTCCTTTCCGGCATCGTGAGTTATCCGGATATGATCCTGATGGAGCTTCCCGAAAACAGCGCACTACGGGCACTTATCCTGAGCATGAAGCAATCGGGGCAGCGGGCCGCCGCCATCGTGCTCGACCTGCTCACCATCGCCCGGGGGGTTGCCATAGAAAAACAGCCGTTGAGCCTGAACACCTCCATAATGAACTTCATGCTGTCGGCCGAGTACAAAAAAATGATGAAATTTCACCCCCAGGTCACCATCAATACCGAGATGGCGCGCGATCTGTTGAATATCTCCGGTTCGCACATCCACATCGACAAGGTGGTCATGAATCTGGTCTCCAACGCCGCCGAAGCCATTAAAGGCAGCGGTACGGTATGCATATCGACCACGAACCGCTATTTGGACCGGCCGCTGAAGGGCTATGAGGATGTAAGGGCCGGAGAGTATGCCGTATTGAAGGTCAAGGACAACGGACTCGGCATCACATCCGAAGAATTGAAGCGGATCTTCGAGCCGTTTTACACCAAAAAGGTCATGGGCCGGAGCGGTACCGGTCTCGGCCTGACCGTGGTGTGGAACGTGATGCAGGACCATGAAGGTTACATCGACATCACCAGCGACAGCAACGGCACTTGTTTCGAACTCTATTTTCCCGCCACCCGGGCGTCGGTGGCGAGCCAGGCCGAGACCATCGACCTGGAGATCATCCGCGGCCGGGGGGAGACCGTTCTCGTGGTGGACGATGTACAGAGCCAACGGGAGATCGCCTGCCGTATGCTGGAAAAATTAGGATACTCCCCCCATGCCGTGGCCGACGGGGAAACGGCCGTGGAATACATCAAAAGCCATCCGGTGGCGCTGCTGCTGCTCGACATGATAATGGACCCGCACATCGACGGTCTGGAAACCTACCGTCGAATCAAAAAAATCCGTCCGGATCAGAAGGCCATCCTGCTCAGCGGATTCGCCGAAACCAAGCAGGTCAGGGAAGCCCTGGCGCTGGGCGCCTCCCGCTATATGAAAAAGCCGATCCTCTTCGGTGAATTGGGGAGAGCGATCAAGGAGGAACTGGCCGGGGGACACAGCCGGCTTGCCAATTAGGGGCAAACTTGATGGCTTCACCAGCAGTCGGCGCCTTACGTGATAGATGCGCCGCCCACAAACGCCAGTCCAAATTGGAACGTTCGCGGCCCGGGCCGGCGAGGCCGGCAAGGGATTATCCAACGAAATCGTGGTGGCCACCCAGCGGGGGTAGCCAACGCTTCGCCGTCAAATGTTTTCGGTCACGAAATCGGGAAAGCGATTCTGAAGTTTTTTATCGAAACTGAAGAGTTTCTCGGCTTGGTGATGTTTTGCTTGGCTGACGATCAAGTGATCCGCAAAATCTCCACCTTTTTTGAATTCTTTGATGGCTTTGCGCATCGGCGTGGCATCCGGCAGGTAGAAGGCCGGGGCGGTCAGAAGGTTGTCGATCAGCAGCGCTACCTCTTCTTTGGTACATCGATAAACAGATTCCAGCACCCAGACCGTTTCAATAACCACTTCGGATAGAATTAGAATCCGATGTCCATTTTTTTCCGCGGATTGAATAATACGCTGGACTTTTTTGGCCTGCGTCTCATTGTCCTCGGTCAGCACGCGAATAATGGCGTTGGTGTCAAATGCGATCATTCCGCATTCCTTTTAAGGCGTCTCTTTTGAATCGCCGCCTCCATTTGCTCGATGGGCACAGGCTCGCTTTTCTTCCTGTGTTTAAGCAGGCCACAAATGGAGGTTGCCGATTTTCGTTCCGTTGTAATCAGCACTTTTCCATCTTCGACCGGTATGAAAATAAGCTTGTCAGCGGTTTGAACGTTTAAAATTTCCCTGATTTTTTTAGGGATGGTGATTTGGCCCTTCGATGATAGGGTGCCTGTCTCCATATTCCACCTCATCCGTTATTCGTCGATTCCTTACTTTTTGGTAAGGCTATCAACGTGGGTATATAATGTCAAATGGTATGGCCCTTTAAATAGTTGCCGAGGAGTTGCTTCAAAAAAGGGACGGCGAGGTGATGGCGACCAAAATCGCTAAAAAAAGAGGGCTTAGATTTTCATCTAAGCCCTTAATTTGTTTTGGTAGCGGGGGCTGGATTCGAACCAACGACCTTCGGGTTATGAGCCCGACGAGCTACCAGACTGCTCCACCCCGCATCAGTAAAAACGTCTTATAGCCAGTTAAGTTGGCGCCGTCAAGGCGTTTTTTGTGCTTGGTTCATTTGGTTGTTTCGGCCAGAACTATTAAGCGCCGTTGCAGCGCTTTGACTTCGTCGGGAGACAAGGCGCCGCTTTTGGCGCGCACGAGGATCTGTTTGCGCCGGTTGGTCTGGCCGTTGACGATCCTCAGGGTCGATTTGGGTCGCTCCAGGGCCTTGGCCAGCACTTCGATGCACTGTTCGTTGGCCGCGCCCTCCACGGGCGGGGCGGTCAGTTTGATTTTCAGGGCATCCTGGTGAAGCCCTCCGACCGCTTTTTTAGAGGCTCGCGGCTGGACAAGGACCCAGAAGGTGAGCCCGTCGGCGCAGGTTTTGAGGTCAAGCATGGCCCGGCTCGCCGTGGCGCCGGATGAGGTCGCGCATGAACTGCGGCGGCCGGATGATCTTCCCCTCGCGGTTCACATAGGCATGGCGCGTGTGACCGATGGCATGCATGGTGGCGCCGTCGGCGCTGGTGATGCGGTAGTCGATCTTCAGGCCGCCCTTCATCTCGGTGTCCAGACTGGCGTCGATGGTGAGCACATCGTCGTAGCGCGCCGGTGTCATGTATTTGCAATAGGCTTCGGAGACCGGCAGCAAAATGCCCTGGGCTTCGAGCTCCCGGTAGGGCAGGCCCCAGGCGCGCAGCAGTTCGGTGCGGCCGATTTCGAACCAGCGCAGGTAGTTGGCGTAATAGGCGATGCCCATGCGGTCGGTGTCGCCGTAGATGACGCGATAGGTGGTTTGGTGGCTGAGCATCTTTCCGTTAAACCAGTAGTTTCGCGATGGCCTCTTTGATGGCCGCATATTCGTGGGTCACCGGGAACTGGGGATATTCGTCGATGACATTCTGCGGCGGTCGGAACAGAAAACCGTGCTCGGCGCTCTTGAGCATGCTGATATCGTTGTAGGAATCGCCCATGGCAATGACCTTGAAATTCAATCCGTGCAAGGCCTCCACCACGTGGCGCTTGCCGTCGGGCTGGCGCAGGCGGTAATCGGCGATGGCGCCCGAGCCATCGATGACCAGCGAGTTGCAGAAAAGGGTGGGCCAGCCCAGCTTGGCCATCAGGGGCTTGGCGAACTCCTTGTAGGTGTCCGACACGATGATCACCTGGGTCTGGGCGCGCAGCCAGTCGAGGAAGGCCACGGCACCGGGCATGGGGTCCATGGCCTGGATGACATCGGTGATATCTTTAAGCTTGAGCCCGTGCTGGTCTAAAATGCCCAGGCGTTTGCGCATCAGCAGGTCATAATCGGAAATGTCGCGGGTGGTCAGCCGCAGTTCCGCGATGCCGGTCTTTTGGGCGACGTGAATCCAGATCTCGGGAACCAATACTCCTTCCAAATCCGTACAGACGATGTGCATGGCTTCTCTCGGCTCTTCTTTGGGGATCAGTGGTCGTTTGCTATGTCTTGGTTTCAGGCAGGGGCCGGCCAACCGGGTGGCCATGGCCCGGCGCGCTCAATGCTCCTGGTCGCTTTCTTCGATACGGATGAGCATCGGCTCCGCGCCCACGACGCCCAGGCCGCGGATCTGGTCCAGGGCCTGGCGCACATCCGACTCCTTGGCGCGGTGGGTCAGCATGACGATGGGGACATGGCCATCGGTCTTGCGTCCCTTTTGCTGCACCGATTTGATGCTGATGCCGTTCTGGCCCAGAATGCCGGCAATGGTCGCCAGCACGCCCGGTTTGTCTTCCACGGTGAAGCGGAAGTAGTAATGGGTGACGATTTCGGTGACCGGCATGACCGGCGTGGCACGGATCTGGTCGGGCTGGTAGCCGGTCAGGGGCACCCGGCCCACGGCGCCGTGCCGCAGGTTGCGGGCCAGGTCCACGATGTCGCTCAAGACGGCGCTGGCCGTGGGCAGCATGCCCGCGCCGCGGCCGGAGAGAAACAGGTCCTGCACGGCATGGCCGTTGACCGTGATGGCGTTGAGCGTGCCGTTGACGTTGGACAGGATGTTGTCCAGCGGAATCATGGCCGGGTGAACGCGTGCTTCCACCGAAGCGCCGCGGTTCTTGCTGATGGCCAGCAATTTGATGCGATAGCCGAAATCGGCGGCGAACTGGATGTCCAGCGGCGTGATGGCCGAAATGCCTTCGATGTAGATCCCGTCGTAATCGATCTGCGTGCCGTACGCCAGGGCCAACAGAATCGCCAGTTTATGAGCCGTGTCGAAGCCGCCGACGTCCAGCGTCGGGTCGGCTTCGGCATAGCCGCCGGCCTGGGCCTGGGCCAGGGCCGTGGCAAAAGCGATGCCCTCCTCGGTGATCTTGGAGAGGATGTAGTTGCAGGTGCCGTTGAGGATGCCGGTCATGCCCTGGATGGTGTTGCCCACCAGGGCTTCGCGCAGGGTTTTGACGATGGGCATGCAGCCGCCCACGCTGGCCTCGAAGGCCAGGTCCACCCCGGCCGCGGCGGCGGCCTTGAAGATTTCGTTGCCGTGGGTGGCGAGCAACGCTTTGTTGGCGGTGACGACGTGCTTGCCTTTTTGGATGGCGGCCAGCACCAGATCCCTGGCCAGGGTCGTGCCGCCGATCATCTCGATGACGATATCCACTTGGGGGTCGTTGACCACGCGCCAGGCGTCGTCGATGAAAACCCCCGGGTCGAACGACACGCCCCGGTCGGTGCTCCGATCGATGTCGGCCACATAGCGCAGCACCAGGGGAATGCCGGTGCGCTGTTGGATTATTCCCTGCTGGTGGATCAGCAGACGAGCGACACCCGTGCCCACGGTGCCGCACCCCATCAAACCCAGTTGAACCGGTTGCATCTCCTGCTCCTTGCCTTTTCTTTCAATAGTGACGGGATATTTCGTATATCCCCGCGCCCAAAGTCAATAGAAAAGGCTTTCGAAACTTTTCTTTTGACTTTTTGGGTCGCTCAGTTTATCGATGCAAGTGATTTTACGACGTTTTAACTAGGAGCTCCCAGCATGAACAAACCTTTGACCTATACCGATGCCGGCGTGGATATCGACAAAGCCGATCACTTGGTGCAATCGATTAAATCCATCGCCCAGCAGACCCGCGTCTCCGGCGTGATGGGAGAGATTGGCGGATTCGGCGGTTTGTTTTCGTTGAATGTCTCCAACATGGAAAGTCCGGTGCTGGTGAGTTCCACCGACGGCGTTGGGACCAAGCTCAAGATCGCTTTCCTGATGGACAAGCACGACACCGTCGGCATCGACCTGGTGGCCATGAGCGTCAACGACGTGGCCGTCCAAGGCGCCAAGCCGCTCTTCTTTCTCGATTACCTGGCCTGCGGCAAGCTCGACAACCGGAAGGTGACCGATATCGTCCAGGGCGTCGGCAAAGGCTGCCAGGAGGCGCGCTGTGCCCTGATCGGCGGGGAAACCGCCGAGATGCCGGGCTTCTACGCCGACGGCGAGTACGATCTGGCCGGTTTCGCCGTGGGTATCGTGGACAACAACAAGATTGTGGATGGCTCCGAGATCCAGGTGGGCCACCAGATCATCGGCATCGCCTCCAACGGCGTGCACAGCAACGGGTTCTCCCTGGTGCGCAAGATCTGTTTCGATCATCTCAAACTGACCGTGGATACCCACGTTCCCGAACTGGGCCGCACCCTGGGCGAAGAGCTGCTCACGCCCACCAAGATCTACTCCGAAACGGTCCAGAACCTGATCCGTGATTTGCCCATCCGCGGCCTGGCCCACATCACCGGCGGCGGCATCGTGCTCAACACCCTGCGGATCATTCCCCAGGCCTGCGGCATCATGCTCAAGCGCGGCAGTTGGGATGTGCCGCCCATCTTCGATTTTCTCCAGCGTTCCGGCAACGTGGAAGAAGGCGAAATGCTGCGCGTCTTCAACAACGGCATCGGCATGGTAGCGGTCGTGCCGGACTCCCACGTTCAGGATGTCCTGGCCCGCCTGGCGGCCATGAAAGAGAAGGGGTTTGTCATCGGACAGATCGTCGCCCGCGATGCCACGGATGAAAGCCGGTTCGCCTGGATGTAGTCAGCGGAGCAGTCATGAAGCCGATCCGGCGCAATTTTCTTCAACGCCTGCTGGCTTGGCTCGCCAAAGGCGCCAAGGCCAAGCCTGCTTGCCGGTCGTGAGCGCCCCGGAGCAGCACCGGGGCGGTGCCATCCACCAAACGTAAGTAAAGCCACTCAAGTTAGCGCACGGCGTCGGCGCATTTTGTTTGCCTTGTCCGCCGTTGAAACCGTAGTCACATGAATGTACTGGGTATCGAATCATCGTGCGATGAAACCGCCGCCGCCGTCGTGGTGGACGGACGACGCATATTGTCTTCGGTGGTGGCCTCCCAGATCGCGCTGCACCGCCCCTACGGGGGGGTCGTCCCCGAGCTGGCGTCGCGCAGCCACATCGAGGCCATCGCGCCGGTGGTGGACCAGGCCCTGGCCGAAGCGGGACTGGGAGTGAACGATGTCGAAGGGGTTTGCGTAACCCAAGGTCCGGGCCTGGTGGGCTGCCTGCTGGTCGGCTTTTGCTTTGCCAAGGCTTTTGCCTTTGCCCGCGGGTTGCCCTGGGTGGGGGTGGATCACCTGAGCGCCCATCTGCACTCGGTCCAATTGATCGATGATCCGCCCGGCTATCCGTTGGTGGCACTGCTGGCCTCGGGCGGGCATACGGCGCTTTATTACCTGGAATCCGTGGAGCGCCAAGTGCTGCTCGGACAGACCCGGGATGATGCGGCCGGCGAAGCCTACGACAAAGTGGCCAAGATGCTGGGACTGGGATATCCCGGCGGCGCGGCCATCGAAAGCCTGGCCGCCAAGGGAGATCCGCGGCGCATCGCCTTCACCCGGCCCTACCTTGACAAGGATGCTTTCGATTTTAGTTTTAGCGGCTTGAAGACAGCCGTGTACCGCTACATTCAGACGCAACCCTTCGCCGTGGAAAGGAACGCGGCCGACATCGCCGCCGGATTTCAGGCAGCGGTGGTCGAAGTACTGATCCATAAACTGCTTCTGGCCGCGGAAGACAAAGCCTGCCCGCGGGTGGCCCTGGTGGGCGGCGTGGCCGCCAACGGCGCGTTGCGCCTGGGTCTGAGCCGGGCGGCCGAAGCAAAAGGCATCCGGGTGTTCATTCCCCCCTTGACCCTTTGTGGCGACAATGCCGCCATGATCGCAGCCGTCGGTTACCACGCCCTCAATGCCGGCGGCGTCAGTTCTCTGGATGCCGACGTGTATTCACGCCATCGGGTGTAGTGGTCTTTTCTCCGCCGTGAAACTGTTGGCGGGCGACCTCTTCTTTCCTAAAACGCTATGCAAAGGATGGAATCATGAAAACCTCTCCCACTGAAGTCCAAACCGAAAACGGATGCTGCTCGATGAAAGAGTTGGTTGAAATCATGGCGCGTTCGCTCGTGGATCAGCCGGAAGCCATCTCAGTGAACGAAATCGGCGGCGCCCACTCCTCCATTCTCGAGCTCAAGGTGGCCAAGGAGGATATCGGCAAGATCATCGGCAAACAAGGGCGCACGGCGGATGCCATGCGGACCATCCTTAGCGCGGTGGCTGCCAAGATGAACAAACGCACGGTGCTCGAAGTCATCGGTTAAGTCCCAGGATCGCGGTTGCCGGTAAGCGCCTGTCATGGCCCCCCCGTCCGAATCGCCATCGCCATCGCCGTTGACCATGCGTGGGGCAATCGCCTCTCAACCGGGACCGGACCGCAAGTCTAGGCGCCCCGCCACAATTTTGAGCGATCATCCAGCCGGGAAAATGGGTCATATATGATCTGCGGTCATATATGACCATTGGCATTGGTGGTTTGTTCTCCGCCCGTCCGTGTTTTACCAGTCAAATTCCCGCATTAAATCAATCCGGTATGCCAAAAGTGCCGAATCCGCGAAATTCGGCATGAACTTTGATTATGAAGATGGTGACTATTCAGGCGCCTGTTGCTTCAAAAGGAAACCTGTTGGCCCCAACCTCATAGTACGAAGGATCAAATCATGGGAACTTCTCTCAATGGAGCACAAACCGACAATGGCAACTCCTCGATGAAGGAAATCGTTGAAATCATGGCACGCGCTTTGGTGGATCGACCGCAGGCCGTATCCGTGTCGGAAATCAACGGCGCGCACTCTTGCATCGTTGAACTGTCCGTGGCCAAGGAAGACATCGGCAAGATTATCGGCAAGCAGGGGCGGACCGCGGATGCAATCCGGACCATCGTCGGCGCTGTATCGGCCAAGATGAACAAGCGTTCGGTGCTCGAAATCATCGATTGAGTTCGAAGCTCGGATTTTCCGGAAGGTAGCCGCCATGATCGTCGTTCGAATCACCATGAATGTCCTGCCCGAAAAGCAGAAAGAGGTCGTGCAAACACTGCTCTCCATGATTGGTTCCATGGGGAAGAAGATCGGCTGCCTTGGCTATTCGCTCATGTGCGACATGAACGACAAAAACCAGCTTTGTGTTCTCGCGGAGTGGGAAAACCGCAATAAATTGGAACAGTATTTGAAATCCGACATGTTCGGCGTGTTGCTGGGGACCAAAAGTCTTTTGTGCCAACCGCATGGTATCCATATTTATACGATCGAGAAAGCCGAAGGGATGGACGCCGTTCGCGCTGCGCGGGGAAATAGAAACAATGGCGCCTGAAGGGAGTTCTGAAAGACCCCCATTCATTCGAAATCGGGATCTGCTGAAGGATATCCACAAAATCCACCGGTCCGGATTGCAAGTCATGTGCGGGTTCATCGTCGGCTTCGACAGCGATACGCCCTCGATCTTTCAACGCCAGATCGATTTCATTCAGAAAAGCGGCATCGTATCGGCCATGGTCGGCATGCTTCAAGCCTCTCCCGTTACCCGTTTGTTCGAACGCCTGATGCGCGAGCAGCACCACCGGGCGCGGTCAAGCGACAGTGAAGCCGAGCACCGCGGGTGGATTCACCCGGGAAAGGAGACTGTATGACGAAGCAATCGCAATCCAAAAGTGTTGAGCAATTACTGGCCGAGGCCGACGAACTGATCCGAAAGATCAATGCCGATGCCATCAAGGAGCTGAAGGCCGAGCATCGTCTCGAATTCGAGAAACACCACCAAAAATTGAATCGAATCAAAGCCGAGGTTCAGGAGCGGGCGGAGAAGAAAGAAGCAGCGAAATTGGGCTCCGGCGCCGAGGGCGTGCACCAGGCGATCCAGGACATCGTGAAGGCCATGGGAGAGTTCTCCAAATATCTTTCTTGATTTCGGTTCGAACCATATCACCCAAGGCACCGGTGTAAGTCACGACTGTTGCTACCTTTTGACAATCCTGCCGCCATATGCCAAATTGCGCATCGGTAATACACATCGGATGTCCCGGAAAGGCCATTCCTTATGAAAAAATTTGGAATTATCGTCGGCGTCGCACTGCTTCTGATCGTTCTGATCTTCGTCGTGTGGATCGTCAGTCGCCCCGATCGCGGGACGACCGGTGCGGTCAGCACCAGATTCCGGTGGCTCGGCCCCAACGACAAGATCGTGGTCGACGGCTTCAACGACCCCAAAGTCCAGGGGGTCGCCTGCCACATCTCCCGCGCCCAGACCGGCGGCGTGAAAGGCGCCATGGGCGTGGCCGAGGACACGAGCGACGCCAGCATCGCCTGCCGTCAGATCGGGCCGATCAAGTTTCTCGCCGACTTCAAGGACGGCGAGCGCGTCTTCGACGAACACCGCAGCCTCGTGTTCAAGACCTTGCAGGTCGTGCGCTTCTTCGACCGCGAGCGCAACGTGCTGGTCTACGTCTCTTACAGCGATCGGGTGATCGAGGGCAGCCCGCAGAACAGCATCAGCACGGTGCCGATCATGGGGTGGCCGGCGCCCTAGTTTTCGAAAGACGAAGAAAAATACTTATGCTAAACGCCTTTGTGGAAATTTTTGACAGCATCCTGGGTTCGGTGCGTGAACCGTTGGTGGTGCTCGATTCGGACCTGAACGTGGTCAAGGCCAACCCTTCCTTTTACCGCACGTTCGACGCCGACCCCGAGCAGACCGAGGGGCTGTCGATCTACGATCTGGGCAACCGGCAATGGGACATCCCCAAGCTCAGGGAGCTGCTGGAAGAGATCCTTCCCCAGAATTCCATATTCAATGACTTCGAGGTGGAACATACCTTCGAGACCATCGGTCCGAAGATCATGCATCTGAATGCCAGGCGGATTTTCCGGGAGCCGAATCAAACCCAGTTTATTCTGTTGGCCATCGAGGATGTGACCGAGCGCGAGTACTATAAAAGACATCTCGAGGAGATCGTCGAAAAGCGAACGACCGAACTCAGAGCGGCCCAACAAGAGGCGGAAAAAAGCAGAGCGCTGGCGGAAAGTGCCCTTGCCGAAATACAAAAGCTGAAAGAACAACTGGAAGCGGAAAGAGCCTATCTGCAAGACGAAATTAAACTGCAATACAACCACGAAAACATCATCGGTCAAAGCGACGGGCTCAACTATGTGCTCTACAAGGTGGAACAGATCGCCGGCACCGATACCAGCGTATTGGTGCTGGGCGAGACGGGCACCGGCAAAGAGCTGGTCGCCCGGGCCGTTCACGGCTTGAGTGCGCGTAAAAACCGGGCCTTGGTGAAAGTCAATTGCGCCACGCTGCCCGCCAACCTGATCGAAAGCGAATTGTTCGGTCATGAGAAAGGCGCGTTTACCGGTGCGCACTCCAGACACCTGGGGCGCTTCGAGGTCGCCAACGGCGCCACCCTCTTTCTGGATGAAATCGGCGAACTGCCGCTGGAACTGCAACCGAAGCTGCTGCGCGTGATCCAGGATGGCGAGTTCGAGCGCGTGGGCGGCACCGGTACGATTAAGGTCGATGTGCGCATCGTCGCCGCCACCAATCGCAATCTGGAGCAAGAGGTAGCCAAAGGCCGATTCCGGGAAGATCTCTGGTACCGGCTGAATGTCTTTCCGATCACTATGCCGCCGCTGCGGGACCGCACGGAAGACATCCCGCTGCTCGTGGATTTTTATGTCCAAAAGATCGCCAAGCGAATGGGCAAGCGCATCGACATCGTTCCGACGAGCGTCATGCATGCGCTGCAAGCCTATCACTGGCCTGGCAATGTCCGCGAGTTGGAAAACGTCCTTGAACGCGCGGTGATCAACTCGTCGGGTCCCAAGCTGCGATTGGTGGATGAGCTCAAGAAGCCGTTCAAAGAGCTCAGCACAAGCCAAAGAACGTTGGAAGCGGTCGAGCGCGAATACATTGTCCGGATTCTCGAACAGACCCATTGGAAGGTCGGCGGCCAAAACAGCGCGGCTGAAATCCTGGGGCTCAATCGCAGCACCCTGCGCGCCCGCATGCGCAAGCTCAATATCCGAAGGCCATAGGTTTCGCAAACAGCCACCCATCCCGCCTCCGGACCCGAAAGGGTCATATGTGACCACCGATTAAATATGACCTTTTTTCCCTTGTCGATAGCATCGGTTCGGTGATCGCTTTTCTTCTAATTCTTCTAAAAAATCGAAACGATGGGCGTCCCGGCCTTGCACCATCGATACTTGGCATTTAGAATGTATATATAAAGATAGAAAGACAGTACTTGCATTAGGCAGCGAAGGTTTCACGAATACTACCGTTGGCCGGCTTACGGCCGCCATAAAAGGAGAAATACCATGAAATCTGGAAGTAGGGACGAAGCAGAAGGCAAGTTGCACCAAGTGAAGGGTAAAATCAAGGAGATCGCCGGGCAAGTGAGCGATAACCCCGACCTGGAAGCCGAAGGCAAAGGCGAAAAATCGGGGGGCAAGGTTCAAGAAAAGCTCGGCCAGATCAAGAAAATTTTCAACAAGTAGCAAGGTCCCGATCACCGCCACTGCCCGTCAAAGGGAAGCGCACGATGATGATCGCGCACGCGCTATTGAAGGGACCGAACAGGGAGAATAAGCGATGAAAACGAAAGCATCCTTGGCTATCCGTATTCTTTTAGCGGTTTCACTTCTGCTGGGTGCATCCAACGCCCTGGCAGGGCCTTATAGTGAAATCGTCGTCTTCGGTGACAGTTTGTCGGACAATGGAAATTATGTGCTGGTGAACGACCAGCCCATGCCTGATCCGGATTTGTACTGGGAAGGCCGATTTTCCAACGGCCCGGTGTGGGTCGAATATTTAACCGACCCAGCCCACTTCGACACCAATTTAACCGACCGAGCGCTGGGGGGTGCCCAAACCGGTGGATTGACCCCGCCGGGACTGGTCGAACAGGTGAGGGGGCATATCCTGGCGGCGGGCCCCCCGCTTTCGGCGACCAACCTGTATGTGATCTGGATCGGAGGAAACGATTTTCTGAACGGGGATGGGGATTCTCAAGTCGCTGTGGACAATATGAACACAGCCGTGACGGAACTATACGACAATGGGGCCAAATCTATACTGATCCTGAATTTGCCCGATCTGGGCGCCATACCGGATACGTTGGGATCGACCGAAGCACCTCTGGCCACGACATTTTCCGTCAACTTCAATACGGCCTTGGCAAGCATGATCGACGCCTTCAGTACTGCTCACCCAGACATGGACATCTATGAATTTGACGTCTACGATTTTTTCTTGGCTGTGCGCAATAACCCGGGCGCCTTCGGCTTTACGAACGTGAGCGAACCGGCACCCAAGTTAGCCCCCCCGAATAATTTCGACGACTCAGGCTACCTTTTTTGGGATGACGTGCATCCGACAACCGCTATGCACGCTTTGATTGCAGACCGGGTGTATGCCGATTTAAGCGCCCAGCTCCCAGCCGACACGCCCGACATCCCCGCGCAAGATAATGAGAGCTCTTCATGCTTTATTCAGGCCACGGCCTGGCAGTAATTTCTTTCGGACTTCGAATCGGAAACGATTTACCGGAATGCGATCAGATATGACCAGTGGGACGTTTCCAAAAAATTTATCGAGGTGAACCATGGAAATAAACGACAGCGTAGCCGATAAGGCGGAAGAAACAGCGGAAGAATCCCAGCATTCGGGCAAGTCCACCGGTTTCGAGAATGTCAAAAACAGTATTGCCGACAAGTTGCATGATGTTGCCGGGGTCATCGGCGAAAATGCAGCGGAACAGGACGCGCAACCCGGCATGGCGCAGTATGGCATGCGGGCATCCGAGTGGTTGAATCAATTAGCCGAGTACGTCCGAAAATTCGACTATGAACCGGCAGGTGCCAGGGTGCGGGCATTCGTCCGGCAGAGCCCGGGCCGCAGCATGCTGATCGCGGGCGGCGTCGGCTTGATCCTCGGCGCTATTTTGCGACGCAGGTAAGAAGGCGGCCTTCTATCCATGAACGGCAAGGCGGAATATAAAAGCACCGCACCCGTGCGCGCATCGTTTACGGAACTGTTGGGTCAGCTCGCCAGCAGCTCGGCCGCGAAAGTGCACGACGAAATCGCCCTTTTGATCCAAGGGTTTCGAGAAAAGGCGCGGGCGGCTCGCGGTGCAGTAATCACGATCGCGATAGGCGTGGCAATCGGTTGGGTCGCCTGCATGTCTCTTTGCGCTGCATTGATCATCGGACTATCCGCCTACATGGCCCCCGTCATCGCAGCGCTGATCGTCGGATCGGCGCTGGCTTTGGTCGCTGCCGTTATCGCCTTTATCGGGTATAGGCAATTGATGAAAACGGTCCAAAAGTCATAGCAGCCCACCCAATAGCGTAAAGGAGGTCCGGGAATGTCTAAAAAAGAGCATCCAGAGAACGATAAGCAAGCCGATGTCGAGCGCAGCAGCGACGACATACGTGAGGATATAGCCAAAGGCGAAGAGCGTATTTCCCAGACCGTCGAGCAAATCGGCGAGCGCATCAAGGAGAAACTGGATTGGCGCGAATATGTGAAGGACTCTCCATACGTGGCGCTGGGCGCGGCCGCCGGCCTTGGCTATCTTGCCTCCGTGATATTCAGAAAACGCACCACGCCCATGGAACGCTTCATGGGGGCTATGGACAAACAAGTTCGTCACTCCCTCGGCGGCCTGCTCGCGGGAGCGGCCGCCCCCGGCCTGATCAAGATGACCCTGATAGGGATCGCCACCAAGGCCGCCATGGGCTGGATACAGAATGCCGCCGCAACGACTGTGGCAAGCGATGGTGACGGGCCGAAACCGCGGACGAAAGGTGGCGCAACCAGCGGCTCGCGCGTGGAGCAGGTAAATAGTAAATAAAAACGAGAGGCGCATTTACTTGTGCTCAGGAGGAGAATATGGAAGGCGAAACCAACAAATCCAAAAGCCCCAAAGGCAAGGCGGATCAGGCTGAAAGCGCTGTATACGACAAAGCATCCCAGGCGGTAAGCGAAACGTACGAGAAGGCCAAAAATTATAGTAACGAAAATCCGGGCAAGACGATTCTGATCGCGTTAGGAATAGGCATCGGCCTGGGTCTTCTCCTGGGCGCAAGCTCTCGCCAATCGCGAACCGGCCGGATCGCCCGACCCATGGTCAACGCGCTTTCCGACGTTGCCCTGGAGATTTTTCGTTAAATCGTTCCGATAGAAGCGGGTTGGGCAGCGCATACTTTCTATAAAAAAGCGAACAGGCCCATCATCATGCAGGTCGAGAAGCATAACACGAACGTCTACCCGATGTTCAGGATATTGATGGTTTTGGATGTCTGGGAGCCCGCGTATTATATGGACTACAAGAACAACAGGGGTAAGTTCGTCGAGGCGTTCTGGAACATCGTGAACTGGACCGAGGTGAACCAGCGGATCGAGAATCTTTTGAAGAGTTAATCGAGCGTCTTCGATGTTCTATCGATTCCAAACATAGACACCGGTCAAAAATTCCATGGCGCCCGCGCGCGACCGTCCTGAGGTCATATTTGACCATGGGTTAAATATGACCCTTTTAATCCGGTTATTAGTGGCGGCATGGTTCACGCCCTTTGTCCGATTATTCCTTAATAACGCAATGATGGGTGACGCATGGCCATGCTTCGAGCGCCTGGCACAAAAATTGATTTTAATAAGGTGAAAACGTTGCGAATCTGGTTGAAAATATTCCTGTTGGGCCATCGCTGGGGCCTTCCGAGCCCCCTCTTCATTTGAAGCTATAAAGAGAGATTCGGAGCGATAAAGAGAGGCAACGATACCATGGAAAGAAAAGTGTACTTTTTGGCATTAACCATAACCGTGGCCGCTGTGATTTTATTCAACGTCAGTTTGTACTCGTCTATGAAAGAGGACCACATCCAATCAACCACCAAACAGTCAAAGCTAAGTGGCTCCGGAACCATTCTTTTGACCAATGATGGGGCCATCGCTTTGGGTCACAAAGGCGCCGGCGAGGTTCAAAAGGAGCTGACGGCCGACTAAAGTCGATAAGCTCACGATCGTACAACCAATCGAAAGGAGAACGAGCGATGTCAATCGGAACCATATTACTTATACTTCTGATACTGGCGCTTGTGGGGATAATCCCGATCTGGCCGCACAGCCGGTCGTGGGGGTATGGACCCTCCGGCGGGATCGGGCTGGTGGTGGTTATCCTCGTGATTCTGGTCTTATTGGGTAAGATTTAGAAGGAGACAAGATGATATGCAAGTTAATATATCGCCACAACCCATAGTGGCACTGATTGCGGGTATCTTGATTCTGGTGGCCCCCAGACTATTGAATTATATCGTTGCCGTCTATCTGATCGTATTTGGAATTCTCGGATTGATCCGTTGATTGGCGCGTGAGTCCGCTACCCTTCCTGAATCGAAGACGACCAATTCGTAAAGCGTCCGCGAACCGATACGCTTGCAAAAGCAGGAGTCCAGAATCGGCTGCGAGTTTCAACACGATTTCGATCGGAAGATAACATCGGAGAAATCTCGGTTCATTCCGAGATAGAAAGGAGGCCAACATGTTGTGGACCATAGGTGTCATTCTTTTAATATTGTGGGCCCTGGGATTTATCAGCGGCTACACCATGGGGGGTGTCATTCACGCCCTGCTGGTCATCGCCCTTATCGTGGTGGTGGTACAGATTCTTCAAGGGCGAAGACGAGTGTAACCATTTGAGCTCTTGCCGTAAAAGGCAAGGGCATTAGCGAAAGGATAAAAAGCCATGAAAATGAAAAGCAGGTTCTTCGGTTATTTTGTCGCTTTTATGCTCATCGCCACCTTTGTGGCCTGCGCCTCGACTACCAAAAGCGAGGGCCCGGGCGAATACGTGGACGATTCGGTCATCACGACGAAGGTGAAGTCCGCGCTCGCCGGCGATGCATTTCTAAAGTCGTTCGAAATCGGCGTGGAAACCTACAAGGGCGTCGTTCAATTGAGCGGCTTCGTCGATTCCCAAAAGGCCGTGGACCAAGCGGGAGCAACCGCCAAAACCGTCGGCGGGGTCAAATCGGTCAAGAACAATCTGGTCGTTAAGAAATAGGTGCCGGGGATTGCTCCCTGAAAAACGCCTCGCGGCCATTTGTGTGAATAGAAAGTTCTTCTCGCCTTCCTTTCTCTCCGGTTTCGGGGGAGAGGGGGGCGAGCCGGTTCGGAAGAAGGAGATAAATAGATATGGAGGCGAGCGGCGAGATTGTTCGCGGAACCTTATTTTCTCGTCTGTGGAGGCGCCTCCGCGGAAGCGATCCGGCATGCCGGGATGCCGAGGACGAACAACCGTTGCGGTCGGAGCTGTTCAGTGCCGATCAGATGCAACGGCATGGTAAAACCCTTGCGGGGATGCACCAGTTAAAGCCCGGGCGCCCCCGGGACCGGCTTCTATCGCGCCTGGCCGAAAATGAAGCTGTCCTGATCGGCGTCCGCGATCTGCTGACCGAGGCGGTCAAGGCCAACCGCCGGATCGCACCGGCCGGAGAATGGCTGCTCGACAACTTCTATTTGATCGAAGAACAGATTCGAACGGCCAAGCGCCACCTGCCCAGGGGCTACAGCCGGGAACTGCCGCGCTTGTTGAACGGCCCGTTGGCCGGGTTTCCGCGCGTCTACGACATCGCTTTGGAGATCATCTCCCACGGCGACGGGCGCGCGGACCCGGAAAGCCTGAGCAGTTTCGTAGCCGCCTACCAGACGGTGACGATCCTGAAAATCGGCGAACTGTGGGCCATCCCCATCATGCTGCGCCTGGCCCTGATCGAGAATGTACGGCGGGTTAGCGCCCGGATCGCCGCCGACAGGATCGAGCGCAACCGCGCGGACCATTGGGCCGACCAGATGACGGAAGTCGCCGAGAAGGACCCCAAGAGCCTGATTCTGTCGGTGGCCGACATGGCGCGCTCCAATCCACCGATGGCGAGCCCGTTCGTGGCCGAACTCGCGCGCCGCTTGCAGGGCCAGGGTCCGGCCCTGGCATTGCCGTTGAACTGGATCGAACAGCGCCTGGCCGAGTCCGGCCTGACCATCGAACAGTCGGTGCGCACGGAGACCCAGCAACAGGCCGCGGACCAGGTCTCGATGAGCAACTGCATCGGCAGCCTGCGTTTCCTGACCGCCATGGACTGGCGCGAGTTTGTCGAGACGATGAGCATGGTCGAGCAGACCCTGGGCGAGGATCCCGGCGATGTTTACGGCAAGATGGATTTCGCCACCCGGGATCGTTACCGCCACATCGTGGAGAAGATTGCCAAGCGCAGCCCTCGCTCCGAGAGCGAGGTGGCGCGCCAGGCGATCCGGTTGGCCCACGCGTGTGCCGTTGCGCACGGCGGCGATGACCGCGCCGCGCACGTCGGCTTCTACCTGATCGATAAAGGCCTGGGAAGACTCGAACGAACGGTCGAGGTGCGCGTATCGCCGGCCCAGGCGATACGCAAAGCCGCCCGCCGGATGCCTTTACTGCTCTATGGCGGCACCATCCTGCTGCTGGCGGCGGTTATCGCGGCAAGCTTGGCGACCCAGGCGTATAGCGACGGATTGCAGGGCTGGACGCTCGGATTGTTCGGATTGCTTTTGCTGCTGTGCGCCAGTCATCCGGCGGTGGCTCTGGTCAACTGGCTGGCCACGTCGCTAGCCACGCCGCGTCCGTTGCCGCGCATGGACTTCTCCCAAGGGATCCCTTCGGAACTGCGCACGCTGGTGGTGGTCCCGACCATGCTGACGAGCCCTCAAAATATCGACGAGCTGATCGAGGCCCTGGAAGTGCGCTTTCTGGCCAATCGGGACGAGCACCTGCATTTCGGTCTGTTGACCGATTTTCGCGACGCCGCGGAAGAATCGCTGCCCGAGGACGAACCGCTGTTGCGCCTGGCCCGGCAACGCATCGAAGCGCTCAACGACAAGTACCCCAACGCGGAAGGCGCCACCTTCTTCCTGTTTCATCGTCCGCGCCGCTGGAATCCGCGCGACCGCATCTGGATGGGTTACGAGCGCAAGCGCGGCAAGCTTGCGGACTTGAATTGGCTGCTGCGCGGCGGGGCGCAAGGTACTCCAGGAGATCGCTTCGCCCTGGTCGTCGGTGAAACCCGGATCTTGTCGAATATCAAGTATGTGATCACCCTGGACACCGATACGCAACTGGCCCGCGATTCGGCCTGGCAGTTCGTGGGCGCCATGGCGCACCCGCTCAATCGCGCGCGCTACGACGAAAGCCGGCAGCGGGTCGTTGCCGGGTACGGCATTCTTCAGCCCCGGGTGGCGGTGAGCCTCTCGGGCATGAGCCAGTCACGCTATGCGCACATGTGCGCCAGCGAGCCGGGCATCGATCCCTATACGCGCGCCGTTTCCGATGTGTACCAGGACCTGTTCGGCGAAGGCTCGTTCATCGGCAAGGGTATCTATGAGGTGGACGCCTTTGAACAGGCTTTGGCCGGGCGTTTCCCCGACAACCGGATTCTCAGCCACGATCTTCTGGAAGGGTGCTACGCCCGGGCCGGGCTGTTGAGCGACGTGCAGTTATACGAGGAGTACCCGTCGCGCTACAGCGCGGATGTGAACCGCCGGCATCGTTGGATACGCGGCGACTGGCAGATCGCCCGCTGGCTGTTGCCGGATATTCCCATGCCCGATGCGCGCCGGCAGAAGAATCCGCTCTCGCTGCTCTCGCGCTGGAAGATCTTCGACAACCTGCGGCGCAGCCTGATGGCCGCGGCCTTGACCTTGCTGCTGCTGTTCGGCTGGGCCGTGTTGCCTTCGGCCGGGTTCTGGACGTTGGCGGCCATCGGCATCATCCTGATACCCTCTTTGTTCGCTTCGGCCCTGAATGTACTTCAAAAGCAAGAGGATGTGACCCTGGGACAGCACCTCGCGGCCGAGGCGCGCTCAGCCCGCCGCTATTTCGTTCAAGCGGCCTTCACCCTCGTTTGTCTGCCCTACGAAGCCTTTTTCAGCCTGGATGCGGTGGCGCGCACCGTCTGGCGGGTGTCGATCACGCAAAAGCGACTGCTTCAATGGGACCTGTCGAGCGACATGGATCGCCGCAGCCGCACGGACCTCGCATTTTCCTGGCGAACCATGTGGTTTGCCTCCTTCCTGGCCCTAGCCGCGGGGGGGTATCTGGCGGTGGCCAGACCGGCCGCGCTGGGCGTGGCCGCGCCCCTGCTGAGTCTGTGGTTTGCCTCGCCCGCCATCGCCTGGTGGATCAGTCAACCGCTGGTGCGCCGCCGGGAAAAGCTGACGCCGGATCAAACCCTCTTTCTGCGCAAGCTGGCGCGCAAAACCTGGGCCTTCTTCGAGACCTTCGTCGGTCCGGACGATCATTGGCTGCCGCCGGACAACTATCAGGAGCATCCCGTGGCCGTGGTCGCCCATCGCACCTCTCCGACCAATATGGGCCTGGCGCTGCTAGCCAATTTGTCCGCCTACGATTTCGGCTATATTTCGGCCGGACGGCTGCTCGAACGCACGGCCAATGCCATCCGGACCATGGAAACCCTGGGACGCCACCGGGGCCACTTTTACAACTGGTACGACACCCAATCCCTGCAACCCCTGTCGCCCCAGTACATTTCGTCGGTGGACAGCGGGAACCTGGCGGGCCATCTGCTGACCTTGCGGCCGGCGCTGCTGGCCCTGCCCGACGACGAGATCCTGGCCGCGCGTTTGTTCGAGGGTTTGAGCGACACCTTTGAAATCGTCGCCGACGCGGCCGACGCCCAGCCGGCCCATGCGCCGGCCCAACTGGCACCGCTTCAGCAAGCGCTGGCCGCCGCAACCCAGGCGCGGCCTACCACGCTCATGGCGGAACGGCAGTGCCTGGATCGGTTGATGGCCTTGGCCGCGGCGTGGGTCGCCGCCACAGACGTTTTGGATCCGGACCCCGACAGCCCATTGCGCTGGTGGTCCCGGGCCTTGGCCGGGCAATGTCGCGAGGCCCTCGATGAGCTCGTGTCCCTGGCGCCGTGGACCGATCTCTTCTCTTCCTCCGACAGCCTCGAAGCGTTTCCCGAACTGGACCGCATCCCGACCCTGCGTGAACTGGCGGAACTGGACACGCATCTGCTGCCGGCCATCGCGCGGGAACAACGCGCCGGCGGGCCCTCGCGGCGCAGCGCCCGGCTGGATGATCTTCAAGGCCCCATCACGGCCGCCAGTCAACTGGCGCGCACCAGGCTGGCGGCCATCAAAGGGCTGGCCTTGCAATGCGACGCCATGGCCCGCATGGAGCATGACTTCCTGTACGACGAGAAGCGTCATCTGCTGGCCATCGGCTACAATGTCAGCGAGCACCGGCGCGACGCGAGCTACTACGACCTGCTGGCTTCGGAAGCGCGGTTTGCCACTTTCGTGGCCATTGCCCAGGGGCAACTGCCCCAGGAGAGCTGGTTCGCCCTGGGCCGTCTGCTCACCATTGCCGGCAGCGAGCCGATCCTGCTCTCCTGGAGCGGTTCGATGTTCGAATATCTGATGCCGCTGCTGGTGATGCCGGCCTACGAACGCACCCTGCTCGACCAGACCTGCAAGGCGGCCGTGTCCCGGCAGATCGCCTATGGGGAAAAGCGCGCCGTGCCCTGGGGCATTTCGGAATGCGGGTACAATGCCATCGATGTGCATCGCAACTACCAATACCGTGCCTTTGGCGTACCCGGCCTGGGGCTCAAGCGCGGGCTGGCCGAGGACCTGGTGATCGCGCCCTATGCCACGGCCCTGGCGCTGATGGTGGCCCCCGAGGAGGCCTGCCGGAACCTCGAGCGCCTGGCGGCCGAAGGGTTCGAAACCCGCTATGGCTTCTATGAGGCCATCGACTACACGCCGTCGCGCCTGCCGCCCGGACAAGCGCACGCCGTGGTGCGCTCGTTCATGGCCCATCACCAGGGCATGAGCCTGCTCTCTCTGGCCCATCTGCTCCTGGGCCGCCCGATGCAGCAGCGCTTCGAGTCGGTGCCCGCGTTCCAGGCCACCTTGCTGTTGCTCCAGGAGCGCATTCCCAAGGCGACCGCCTTCTATGCGCACACCACCGAGCTGGCCGAGCACCAGATGGCGTCCAGCGCACCGGAGATGCCCATCCGCGTTTTTACGACGCCCGATACGCCCAACCCGGAAGTGCAGTTGCTCTCCAACGGCCGCTACCACGTGATGGTGACCAATGCCGGCGGCGGTTACAGCCGCTGGAAGGAGCTGGCCGTCACCCGTTGGCGCGAAGACCGCACGCGCGACCCCTGGGGCACGTTCTGCTTCATCCGCGACGTGGCCAGCCGGGAGTTCTGGTCCACCGCCTGTCAGCCGACGCTCCAGCGCGCGAAGCCGTTCGAGGCGATCTTCTCCGAAGGGCGTGCCGAATTTCGATCCCGGGACCATGGTTATGACACCCATACCGAGATCGCCGTCTCGCTGGAAGATGACATCGAACTGCGCCGGGTGCGCATCACCAACCGCGGCCGGACGCGCCGGGCCATAGATGTGACCAGTTACGCGGAAGTGGTGCTGGCGCCGCCGGCCCCGGACGCCCTGCATCCGGCCTTCAGCAATCTGTTTGTGCGCACCGAAATCCTGCGCGATCAGCGCGCAATTCTGTGCACGCGCCGGCCCCGCTCCCAGGCCGAGGCGGCCCCCTGGATGCTGCACCTGATGGCCGTGCATGGCGGCGAGGTGGGCGAGGTCTCTTATGAAACCGATCGCCAGCGCTTCATCGGCCGGGGCAACACCATCGCCGATCCCCAGGCCCTGCGCGGGGGTGACGGCTTTGCCACCGGGGCGCTCTCGGGCAGCGAAGGCTCGGTGCTCGATCCCGTGGTCGCCATCCAGCACCGCATCACGCTGGCGCCCGAGGAATCGGCGACCATCAACATCGTTTCGGGCATGGCCGAGACCCGCGAGGAGGCCGTGCGCCTGGTGGAAAAATACCAGGACCGGCGTCTGGCCGACCGCGTCTTCGATCTGGCCTGGACCCACGGCCAGGTGCTGCTGCGCCAGCTCAATGCCACGGAAGCCGATGCGCAACTCTACGGCCGCCTGGCCGGCGCCGTGATCTACGCCAATGCGTCGCTGCGCGCCGACCCGGGCGTGCTGATCAAGAACCGCCGCGGGCAATCCGGTCTGTGGGGGCATGCCATCTCCGGCGATCTGCCGATTGTGCTGCTGCGCATCGAAGATCAGGCCAATATCGGCCTGGTGCGCCAACTGGTGCAGGCCCACGCCTACTGGCGCCTCAAGGGACTGGCGGTGGATCTGGTGATCTGGAACGAAGATCGCGCCGGTTATCGCCAACTGCTCCACGACCAGATCATGGGGCTCATTGCCGCGGGCCCCGAAACCAATATAACCGATCGGCCCGGGGGCATTTTCGTAAGGCCGGCCGACCAGATCGCCGAGGAAGACCGCATCCTGATCCAGACCGTGGCCCGCGCCATCATCACTGATAGCCGCGGTTCGCTGGCCGATCAGCTCAACCGGCGCACGCTGACGGAATCCGTGGTGCCGCTGCTGGCCCCGACCCGCACCCACCGCTCCGAACCCCTGACCGAGGCCGCCATGCCGCGTCCCGATCTGACCTTTTTCAACGGACTGGGCGGATTCACCCCGGATGGCCGCGAGTATGTGGTGACCACCGCCCACGGGCAGGAGACTCCGGCACCCTGGGTCAATGTGCTGGCCAACCCGAACTTCGGCAGCGTCGTCTCGGAAAGCGGTCAAGCCTACACATGGAGCGAGAATGCCCACGAGTTCCGCCTCACGCCCTGGGAGAACGATCCGCTGACCGATGCCGGCGGCGAGGCGTTGTACCTGCGGGATGAAGAGCGCGGCCACTTCTGGTCCCCCACACCGCTGCCCAGCCGCGGGGCCACGCCGTATGTGACCCGCCACGGCTTTGGCTACAGCGTCTTCGAGCACACCGAACGCGGCATCCGCTCGGAGTTGTGGGTCTACGTGGCCCTAGACGCGGCGGTCAAGTTCATGGTGCTCAAGGTGCGCAACGTGTCGGGCCGATCCCGTCGGATCTCGGCTACCGGGTATGCGGAATGGGTGCTGGGCGATCTGCGGCCCAAATCGGCCATGCACGTGATCACCGAAACAGACCCCAACAGCGGCGCCCTTTTCGCGCGCAACCCCTACAACACGGAGTTTCGCGGCCGGGTGGCGTTCTTCGACGTGGACGATACGACCCGCACCGTAACCGGCAGCCGCACCGAATTTTTGGGACGCAACGGCACGCTACGCGCGCCGGCGGCCATGCGGCGCGCGCGCCTTTCCGGCAAGCTGGGGGCCGGCCTGGACCCCTGCGCCGCGATCCAGGTGACCTTCAATCTGGCGGACGGGCAGGAACGCGAGGTCCTCTTCAGGCTCGGCGTCGGACGCGATGCCGAGGATGCCGGGTGCCTGGTCCAGCGCTTCCGGGGCTCGTCCGCCGCGCGGGAAGCGTTGGAAGCGGTATGGCGGCACTGGCGGCAAACGCTCGGCGCGCTGCAAGTCGAAACACCCGATCCGGCCCTCAACCTGCTGGCCAACGGCTGGCTGTTATACCAGACGCTGGCGTGCCGCCTCTGGGCGCGCAGCGCCACCTACCAATCGGGGGGCGCCTTCGGATTCCGCGACCAATTGCAGGATGCGATGGCGCTCCTCCTCTCCAGCCCCCATCTGCTGCGCGAGCACTTGCTGCTGTGCGCGGCCCATCAATTCGTGGACGGCGATGTGCAACACTGGTGGCATCCGCCCACCGGCCGGGGGGTGCGCACGCGCTGTTCGGACGATTACCTCTGGCTGCCGCTGGCCACGTGCCGCTATGTTCTGGCCACCGGCGATACCGGCGTGTTGGATGCGGCCGTCCCCTTTATCCAGGGCCGCCCGGTCAATGCGGATGAAGACTCGTACTACGATCTGCCCGGGCGCGCCGACGAGACGGCCAGCCTCTATGAGCACTGCGTGCGCGCTATCGCCAACGGCCTTAAATTCGGGGAGCACGGCCTGCCGCTCATGGGCACCGGGGACTGGAACGACGGCATGAACCTGGTGGGCGAACACGGCAAGGGCGAAAGCGTTTGGCTGGGATTCTTCCTCTATGAGGTGCTCCTGCGCTTCGTGCCGGTGGCCCGCCTGCGCGGGGACCTCACCTTCGCCGCGCGTTGCCAGACAGAGGCCGACCGACTGGGCCGCAATCTGGAGCAGCACGGCTGGGATGGCGGGTGGTACCGCCGCGCCTATTTCGACGACGGCACGCCGCTGGGGTCGTCCGACAACCCCGAATGCCAGATCGATTCCATCTCCCAGAGCTGGTCGGTTCTTTCGGGGGCCGGCGATGCGGGGCGCAGCCGCATGGCCATGGATGCGCTGGACACGCGCCTCGTGCGCCGGGAGCACGGGCTGATTCAACTGCTGGACCCGCCCTTCGACACCTCGGCGCTGAATCCCGGCTATATCAAAGGCTACGTCCCGGGCGTGCGGGAAAACGGCGGGCAGTACACCCACGCGGCGATCTGGGCGGCCATGGCCTTCGCGCGCCTCGGTGATCACTGGCGCGCGTGGGAGCTCTTTACCATGATCAACCCGGTCAACCATGCCCGCACGGCCGGAGAGGCCGCCACCTACAAAGTGGAACCTTACGTCATGGCCGCCGACGTCTACGCGGTGGCGCCGCATACCGGCCGCGGCGGCTGGACCTGGTACACCGGCTCGGCCGCCTGGATGTACCGGCTGATCGTGGAATCGCTGCTGGGGATCGAACTCGAAGTGGATCGATTGCGTATCAGGCCCTGCCTGCCCGCGGATTGGAAAGGGTTCGCGATGCACTACCGCTATCGCGAGACGATTTACCACATTGCGGTGGTGCAAATGCCTGCCGGCCCTGGCGAGATGGTCGTGAGCGTGGATGGCATCGCGCAACCCGACCGGACCATCCCCTTGGTGGACGATCATAAGGAGCATCGGGTCCAGGTGCGGATACCGCTTGTCGGGGACTTCAAGCCGTCGCTTGCGCCGATCCCCGAAAAGCATGCGGACAGGGTCGAAATTTAATTGAAGAAGCGTTTGCCGGGATGGTTGCGAACGACCGATGCGTATTTATGGTTAGTGGAATAGCTCAGTGCGCTCACAGCCCGCGGATGGTCAGCGCGGTCTCGGAGGATGGGTGTCGACGCTGGATGGTCCTTGCTGATGCCGAGTGATTGACGGAAAAAGCATTTCGCCAACCGTTGATGACGATGGCAGGGAATTTGGGTTTATTGCGCAATGCAAAATAAACCGGGAGGTCGACACAATGAAAACAATACTGAACGCAATCCTATTGGTGCTTGTCACCATGGCTTCGCAAGAAGCTTGGGCCGACCGGAATTTTGAGCCGGTGGCCATCCACCTGGCCTCCAATACCGGCGATCCCAAGGTCTATTATGTTCACGGCAGCCGAAGAATCGTTCGGATCCATGACACCATCCTGGCCCTGGCACCGACCGGTGCGCGCGATCATATCTATCGCTCGACGGATAACGGCACCACTTGGACCCAAGTGGGAAACAATCCATTCAATACCTATTCCAGTTGCCTGCTGTCGGGCGGCAATGAAACGGTTTTTCATTTCTTTCGAAACGGGGATAAGGTCTACATGGTGAAGTTCCGGTATGACGCGCCGGTGCCGGCGCCGGTGGTCATCTATACGGATGCCAATCTCGCCTATACGAGTCATGGCGAGTATGGGCGGGTGGCGGGGACGGTCGACCGGGACGGGGTTCTCTTCGTGGCCGTCCACGGGAATGCCACGGGTGTCGATGCGTCCAACCCCGATTCCATTTATCTGATCGAAAGCGAAGACAATGGCGCGACCTGGACCCGTGCGGGTGAGGCCCGTGTCATCCGCCAAGGGAACGCCGATCGCTCCTGGGGCTTCATGCATATGGATGTCTCCAGGGATAACGAATTGCTTTGCGCCTATGCGGCCTGGAACGGCGAGGCGCTTGAGCTGGCGATCTCATCCGATCGCGGCCGATCATGGAAGACAACCCAACTGGCGTCGGGCGATATCTACCAGCCGGCGGTCTTGCCGGTCAACGATCGGGAGATCTATGTCTTCGCCCAAAGCCGGGCATCCGACCACGCATCCAACCATGCATCCAATCCGATCAAGGGGCTTGTTTTCAATAAGTCGAAAGACTCGGGCGCAACTTGGAGTGGATGGCAGACGATCGATGGAAGCGCACCGGCAGGCGATGACGATCCGTCGCCCGGACTTGGATCGGACGGGGCGATTTATGTCGCCTATGGAAGCGGTGCACGGTCCGATTCGATCGATACCCAAAACGGCGAAGCACCGCGCCAGCGTTTGGCCGTGTCCGACGATGGCGGTAAAACCTGGCGTTTTCCGGCGGCCAGCGGCGCCCCAGCCCCAGCGGCGCCTAAAAACCTGAGAATCGTACCCGGCCCTTAAGGCCCAATCGATCATCCCCGGTGACCGTCGATGCTCGGTCCGGCTTCCGCTTAGACCCATCGGTCTGTGGTGGGCCTATGTCCCCAGAAATTTTTGCTTCATGGCCATGATGCGTGCCGCCGAGGCCTGGCTCTGTGCCCATAAGGCTTCGGTGGCGTCCATTTTTTCGAGAATCGCCTGGTGGGCCTCCGCGATTTTGGGGCTCGCATGGCAAATCAGCAGGATATCCACCGCGGCCGTCAGGCATTGATTGACGATGGTGGCCAGATCGAAGTGTTTGGCGATGGCGCCCATGTCCAGGTCGTCGGTGAGCACCAAGCCTTCAAAACCCAATTGATTGCGCAGCAAATCATGGGCAATGGCCGGCGACAGGCTGGCGGGCCAGGTGGGGTCCAGGCGCGGATAGCGGATGTGCGAGAGCATGATGCCGCCCACCTCGGCATCGGCGGCGGCCTGGAAAGGGACCAGATCGCTGTCGATCAGAATCTCCGGTGCGATGTCCAGCTCGGGCAGATCCTCATGGGAGTCGAGCACGGTGCGCCCGATGCCGGGAAAGTGCTTGCCCACGGCGATGATCCCGTTGGCTTGCAGATGATCGATGACCGTGACGCCCATGAGGGCGACCTGCTGCGGGTCGCCCGCGAAAACCCGCTTGGCCATGACGCTGGCAATGGATTCCGGCGCAACGTCCAGCACCGGGGCCATGTTCATGTTGACGCCGATGCTGTTCAACTCCCTGGCCGTGATCTGGGCGAAGGCGATGGCGTCCTCCACGCAGGTCATGGCCGGATTGCCGGCAAATTGGGTAAACGGCGGTTTGAGGCGCGCCACCACGCCCCCTTCTTGATCGATGGCGATGAACAGCGGCGGCTGCCCGCTTCGGGTTGCATAGGCCTGGGCTTGCTCGCACAGGCCCCGAATCTGCTCCAGCGAAACGATATTGCGCGAGAAGAGAATCAGGCCGCCCACCTGAAGCGTATCGATGGCATAGCGCATTTCGTCATTGAACTCGGTGCCGTCGAAACCGATCATCATCCGCTGTCCGGCCAACTGTCCTTCGGATAACTTGTCCTGCATGGCGGGCATATCTGGTTCCCT
>JAKAFO010000021.1 GCA_021819735.1 Deltaproteobacteria bacterium | reverse complement strand
GGTGCTTGCCATGGAAGATATGTCCGAAGGAGGCGCCTCTTCTCCCACGATGGCATCCAGAGGCCGATCCATGCAAATGCCCCAGCCCATGGCTGATTCCCTTTCCGGCGGCGATGGCGGGCAGCAGAACATCACCTTGCAACGCAGCATGGTGGAAGAATCGTTCAACGACATGAACAAGCTCATGACCGAAATTGCCATCACCCCCAACATGGAAGACGGCCAACCCAATGGTCTGTCGTTGAACCGGATATCTCCCAACTCCATTTTCCGTCGCATGGGGTTGCGCAATGGGGATGTGCTGATGGGGGTCAACGGCGAGCCTATTCAATCGCCCGAGGACGCCATGCGCATGTACAACAGCATCAAATCCTCCGGCGAGGTCCAGGTTCAGGTCAAACGCAGGGGGCAGGACCGCACGATCATCTATAACCTTCAGTAACAATGGCAATTTAATTGGTATCGCGCCATCGACCAACATACGGATTGAATTGAAGCTTATGAAACCAGCCATACGATCCTACTTACCCGCGGTCATTCTTGGTTTTCTGATTTGCACTTGCCTGATGGCACCTTCTTCGGTTGCGGCCCAGGAGCCCGAAGGCGCCCAGGCTGTTTCTCCGGGCGGTCCTGCGCCACCGGCGCCCACCCCGCCGATGGTCAATGGAAATGGCAATGGCAATCAACTGGTTTCCATCGACTTCAACAATGTGGACATCGGCGTATTCATCAAGTTCATCAGCGACCTCACCAAAAGAAACTTCATTGTGGACGAGAAGGTGCGAGGCAAGGTGACCATCATCTCCCCCGGAAAGATCACCGTGGGCGAAGCCTATAAGGTTTTCGAATCGGTGCTGGAAGTCAATGGATTTGCCACCGTCCCCTCCGGAGAGGTCACCAAGATCGTCCCGTCCCCCGACGCCCGGGCCAAGAGTATCAAGACGCGCCTGAAGGAAGAGACGGGCGCGGTGGACGATTCCATCGTTACGCAGATCATACCGTTGCGTTACGCAGACCCCAACGAAATCAAAAATCTTTTCACGCCTCTGGTCTCCCGTAACAGCATCATCCAGGCCTATACGCCCACCAACACCTTGATCGTCACCGATGCCCAAACCAACGTCCAGCGCTTGATGAACATCCTCAAAACCATCGATATTACCGGCGTGGGCCAGCAAATCGCCGTGATACCCGTACAAAACGCCAGCGCCCCCAAACTGGTCACCTTGCTGCAGAATGTCTTCAAGTCCGGAGGCAAGAGCAGAACACCCGGCGTCAAGGAGATCACCTTCGTAGCCGATGAGCGCACCAACGTCATCGTTATGCTGGCCAGCGAAGGCGAAGTGGACAATGTGCGCGAGTTGGTGAAAACGCTCGACAAGGAGACTCCCCGGGGCCAGGGCAACATCAATGTCTACTACCTGGAACACGCCTCGGCCGAAGATCTGGCCAAGGTCTTGATGGATATTCCCCAGAAAGCCGCCACCACCGATGCCAAAGAGGGCGGCAAGCCCAGCGCGCCGGTAGTCTCGGACAAGGTGCGCATCGCCGCGGACAAGGCCACCAACAGCCTGATCATCACGGCCGATGCCGAGGATTACGCCGTTCTGGAAGCGATCATCAAGAAGATCGACATCCCCCGGGCCATGGTTTACATCGAAGCCTTGATTATGGAAGTTAATGTCAACAAAGGGTTTCAACTGGGCGTTCAGTGGCAGGTGGGCGAGGACGGGTCCGTAGACGGTAAGGATGTAATTACCGGTGGCGGCTTTAAAACGGATACCAACCTGATTACTTACGACGAAACTGCCCAGACGGCCGGGGTAAATGTTCCGGTACTGCCGACCGGGTTGGCCTTGGGTGTCTTCGGCGAGGCTTTGGAGATCAGCGGGGTCACCTTCCCCAGCATCGCTGCCATCATCCAGGCATATCAGACGGACAAAGACGCCCGCATTCTTTCCACCCCCCAGATCCTGACCACCGACAACCAAGAGGCCAAGATCTATGTGGGCAAAAACGTCCCTTTTCAAACCCAGACATCCGCGTCGACCACCATAGCAGGAGACGTCTACAACTCCTACGAGTATAAGGACGTGGGCAAAACCCTCAAAATAACTCCCCAGATCAGCAAAGACCGCATGGTACGTCTGGTGCTCTCCCTTGAGGTGACGGCCCTGGAATCGTCCGCGCCGACCGACAGGCCGGTGACCCTCAAACGCACCATGGATACCACCGCCATCGTCAAAGACGGCAGCACTGTTGTCCTGGGCGGCTTGATCGACGATACTGAAGCCGCGTCGGTTTCCAAGACACCGTGTCTCGGGGACATCCCAGGCATAGGTCTGCTCTTCAGCTCGAGGGCGACCGGCTTCGAGAAATCGAACCTTTACATCTTTCTGACCCCTCGGGTCATTCAGGACCCCAAGGAGGCCAAGGAGGTCTCCTCCAAGAAACGCGAGCAGATCGATAACGTTCCCAAAAAGATCAATCTGTTTAAACGGAGCGAAAGCATTCATCTGCCTCCGGAAGAGTTGCAGATACCTGGGCCACAGCCCGAGAATCAAGGACCGGCACAACTGGAGCCGCAATCTTCAGCTTATGATGAATCTGCTCCAGCAGGCGCTAAAGGGGCCGCAAACCAATCGGCGACAGCGCCCACGGAGGCTTCCCATAGTTCCGCCACCGCCACAAGCACGAGGAAAGTCGAAGGCTATACCCTTGAGGTGACCTCTGCGCCGACCATCGAAAAGGCCAACGAGTGGGTGGCCCAGCTCAACGCGAAGGGTTATGCCGCCTATACGGTGCGCATGGGCGCCGAAGGTGACATTTCCTACAGGGTGCGTATCGGCTACTACCCCAGTAAGCAGGAAGCCGATCCGGTGATCGACAAACTCAAGGCGGATCGATATTCTCCCCTTCTCATCAAACTATAGTGGTTGAAAGCCCATGGAACTGGCCCACATATTGAAGCACCGCTTCGGACTGCCCGAGGATTCCCTGGCCGAGGCGCGCCATATCCAACAGGAAAAGGGCGGGCATCTGGGTGATATCCTGGTGCAGCGTCAATCCCTCTCCGAAACCCAATTACTGGAAGCCTTGAGCATCCAGTACGAGATCCCCTTCTGGCCCGAATTGCCCATGGAGAGCATCATGGGCGGCGAATTCGCCAAACGGATCTCCATCCAGTTTCTCAAGCGGCACAACATGGTGCCGTTGGCCGTGCCCAACCCCACTGCACCCCAGAGCAGCGCCGGCACCGAGCGTAAAGATCAGGATTCGGTCTTTATCGTGGCGATCAACGATCCGAGCAACTTCAACGCCGTGGATGATTTGACGCGCCTGCTGGGCCTGGACGCCTGCAAAATCGTGCTCTCCACCCGCCAGGCGATCCTGGCGGCCATCAATCTGGCTTTCGACTTGAATCAGGGTTCGGCCCAGCAACTAGTTCAGGATATGGAAGATGAGAGCGACATCATCAGCCAGATTGAAGACACGGCCGACCTGCTGGAGGATACCAGCGACGCGCCTATCATCAAGCTGGTCAACCATATCTTGTCCCAATCGATCAAGGCGCGGGCCAGCGATATTCACATCGAACCCTATCAGGACAGCTTCAAGGTGCGCTACCGCGTGGACGGCATTCTCTACGATCTGCTCTCGCCGCCCAAGTGGATCCAGCCGGCGCTGACGTCGCGCATCAAGGTTATGTCCAAGCTCAATATCGCCGAAAAACGCTTGCCCCAAGATGGTCGCTTCGAAGTCAAGATCGGCCAGCAGAACATCGACGTACGCGTTTCCACCCTGCCCACCACCTTCGGCGAGCGCGTGGTTATGCGTCTGTTGAACAAGTCCAGCAACATCTTCGAGCTTGGCGAAATCGGCCTTTCGAAAAACCAACTCAAAACCATCAAAGAGCTGGTCGCCCAGCCCAACGGCATCATCCTGGTGACCGGCCCCACCGGCAGCGGCAAGACCACCACGCTCTATTCGGTGCTCTCGTCGATCAACACACCGGACATCAACATCATCACCATCGAAGACCCGGTGGAGTACCAGCTCAAAGGCATCAGTCAGATCCAGGTTAACCCCAAGATCGAACTGACCTTTGCCCGTGGATTGCGCTCCATCGTGCGCCAGGACCCGGACGTGATTCTCATCGGCGAAATCCGTGACCGCGAAACCGCGGAAATCGCCGTGCAGTCGGCCCTGACCGGCCACCTGGTCTTCTCCACCCTGCACACCAACGATTCGCCCAGCGCCATCACCCGCCTGGTGGATATCGGCGTGGAGCCTTTCCTCATCAGTTCATCGTTACTGGCCGTCATTGCCCAGCGTCTGGTGCGCGTGCTATGCGAACATTGCAAAGAACCCTACAAGCCGGACATGACCGTACAATCGCTGGGGGTTCGTCCCGACCGCCTGAGCAAATACACCTTCTTCCGCGCCAAGGGGTGCGACAAATGCTTCCAGACCGGTTATCGCGGCCGGATCGGCATCTATGAAATCATGCTGATGGACAACAAAATCAAAACCCTGATCCAGCGCACGGTCGACTCCTTCCAGATCAAACAGGAGGCCCTCAAGCTGGGCATGGCCACCCTGCGCCGGGACGGCATCGAGAAGGTGCTACGGGGCATCACGACCATCGAAGAGGTGGTGCGCGTCACGCAGAAATGACGATTTCACTTCCTGCTGCGGTCGATAATGGGAGGTCCGATCCTTTGTTGCCGGCGCACCGCAATGCTTTTCTTAATTTACTCTTGATAGTCCTTCTGCTGGCTGGAGGGGGATTGGCCATCGCGCCTGATCCGGCCGCTGCCGAGGAGAACCCCGTTATCTCCTCTCCAGATGCGCCGCCGGAGAAAAACCCGACGTCTCCCTTGACACACTTGCAGCGCTTCATTTCCAGGGCCGATGGCGACCGCTGCCCCATGTACCCAACTTGCTCCCATTACGCTTCCCAGGCCTTTGCGCGCGAGGGAATGTTGATGGGATGGGTGCTGACTTGCGACCGCCTTTTGCGTTGCGGACGGGATGAAGCGCGTCTGGCCAAACCCATCCGGGTCAGCAAGCGGAAATATGCTTATGACCCTTTGGATGCCAACACGTTCTGGTGGAAAGAGCGTTAAAATGTCGCCTCGCCACACCCTGATGCCCGCTCTTGTGGTTCTGGCCGCATGCCTGCTTTCAGCGGCATCCGTTTGGGCCACGCCGCTGGTCATCGATGGGCAACAGCAACTTCAGTATGCCGATCGGCTTTATGCCGAAGGCCAGTTTCGGCGTGCCGCCGAAGAGTATGACCGCTATGCTTTTTTCTTTCCGGAATCGCCCCTGCGCCGCACGGCCCTGCTCAAGGCGGCCCAGGCTTTTTTGCAAGCCGACGAACCATCTGCCGCCTTGAAACGCTTCAATGCCTTGACCCAAGAGACTCCACCGGACCCCGTGGCCGTGGATGCCCATTTCCTGGCCGCGGAATGCCATGTGCGTGCGGGCGATCCCAACTTGGCGGTCATCGAAATGCAAAATCTGATCACCCGCACCGATGACCGGGCCATACGCGACAGCGCCTACCTGCGCATCGGCTGGATCCACATCGACCAGATGGATTGGAGTGGCGCGCGCCACGCTCTCCAGCGCATCTCGCCGGAAGGTCGTGCACGCCACAAGGTCGAAGCCCTAGAAGCCGAACTCGCCCGGGCCGACGAGATCCCCCGCAAAAGCCCGGCCTTGGCCGGTACGCTCTCGATCCTGCCGGGCGCCGGACAACTGTATTGCGGCCGCTACGAGGATGCCCTGGCCGCCCTGGTGGTCAACGGCGGTTTGTTTCTGGCCGCCTACGAGTCCTTCGACAACGACCTTAATGCCCTGGGCGCTTTGCTGACCATCGCCGGATTGGGCTTCTATACGGCAAATATTTATGGTGCGGTGACCGATGCCCATAAATACAACCAAGCCCGACAACAGGATTTTTTAGGCCGAGTCAAACAGCAGGCGAGCATTGGCATCGGCCCCGGCCCTTCACCGCATTCCAAAAGCATTTCGGAAGGTTTCCTGGTCGCTGTCCGCATCGATTTTTAGCCATGGCCATCCTATTGAAACGAGTCGTTAAAATCATATTGTTGATGGCAATTTTCGTCTCTTCTGCCGCCATCGCCACCTACCTGACGCTAACTTGGCTGATTCAAAGCGAAGACACGGTGGTGGTGCCGGACGTTGTGGGCAAAGAGGTCGTCCAGACTCTGGAGCGCCTGTCCGACCTGGGGCTGAACACCAAGGTCAAGGGTTCCGAGTACAGCGCCGAGGTGCCCAAACACCATGTGATTTTCCAAGAGCCCGAACCCGGCAGCGAGATCAAGCGCGGCCGGGACGTGCGCATCACCCTCTCCAAGGGGGCCCAGGTCGTGGTCCTGCCTAACCTGGTGGGCATCGGTCTGGCCCAGGCGCGCATTTTTCTGGATGAAAACGATTTACGCCAGGGCCAGTTGAGTTACACCTACGATTCGGCCGTACCCAAGGAGGAGATTCTCTCCCAGTATCCACGGGCAGGTTTCCTGGGCGTGCGCGGAGACGCGGTGGACCTGCTGCTCAGCGCCGGACCGGCCCCCCAGTTCATCTTGATGAAGGATCTAAGGGGCCTCGTGTTTCATCAGGCCATGGAAATCATTGAAAAGCTCCATTTGACAAGCGGCACGATTCGATCTATTCGGGAGGCCGGTCTGGCGGATGGCACCGTCGTGGACCACCAGCCGGCCGCCGGATATCCGGTGGTAAGGGGCAGCGCGGTGGCGATCAGCGTGAATCGCTACGCGACACCGGAAACCCCCAAGGGCCATCGAAGCGACGTGGCGCTCTTCCGCCACCGTTCGGCCCTAGGTTTTTTAAAAGAACATGTGCGGGTGCGGCTCAACCGCCTGGAATCCACCCTGGAGTTGTTCGACGACTTCGTCAAACCCGGTCGGGAAATCTGGCTGCTGGTGCCCAAAGAAGAACCGGCCACCCTGTTTTTATATGTCGATGAGGAACTGATCCAAACCACCCATTACGAGTAGGCTGCCATTGCGCCCCAGCCGAATACCAGGAGCAAAATACCCATGCCCTTGATCGCCCCCTCCATCCTGTCCGCCGACTTTACGCAACTGGGCAACGAAATCCGCGCCGTGGAAAAGGCAGGTGCCGATTGGATTCACGTGGATGTCATGGACGGCCACTTTGTCCCCAACATCACCATGGGCCCCCTGGTGGTCGAGGCGGTGCGCCGTTCGACCACCCTGCCGGTGGATGTCCACCTGATGATCGCCCATCCCGATGCCTACATCGAATCTTTCGCCAAGGCCGGCGCCGACATCATCACGGTGCAGGTGGAAACCTGTCCGCACTTGCATCGCACCATCCATCTGATCAAGGAAAAGGGGGCCAAGGCCGGCGCCGTGCTCAATCCGGCCACGCCCCTATCCAGCCTGGAGTGGATGCTTGCCGATCTTGACGTGGTATTGGTGATGAGCGTCAATCCGGGGTTCGGAGGCCAGAAATTCATCGCTTCCAGCCTGGAAAAAATCCGCCGCCTGCGGAGGCTCATCGATGAACAGGGCTTGAAAACCGTGATCGAGATCGATGGCGGGGTCAATGAGCGTACCGTGGCGGACATCGTGCGGGCCGGGGCCGATGTTCTCGTGGCCGGATCGGCTGTTTATGGCAGCCCGGACTACGCCCGGACCATCGCGCGGCTCAAATCCGGCGGAATGGAGCAATAATGGGAAAAACCAAGAAAAACATGCCGCGGGTGTTGGTGATCCATGGCCCCAACCTGAACATGCTCGGCCTTCGGGAGCCGGAAGTGTACGGTCGGACCCGTCTGGCCGAAATCGATGACCGGCTCGTGGGCCTGGGCCAGCAATGGAACCTGGAGGTGAGCAGCTTCCAGTCCAACCATGAGGGCGCCATAGTCGACAAGATCCAGGCTTGCCTGGGCAAGATCGATGGCCTGATCATCAATCCGGCGGCCTATACCCACACCAGTATTGCCATCCGCGACGCCATCGTAGTTTTGGGGGTGCCCATCATCGAGGTGCATCTTTCCAACATCCACAAGCGCGAATCGTTCCGTCACAAATCATTGATGGCGGATGTGGTTACAGGGCAAATTGTGGGATTGGGGGTTGCCGGATACTATCTGGCGTTGCAAGCGTTAGCCGAAAAATTGGGAATGTTGCCGTCGGATTGAAATTGCGATGCCGATATCGATACCGATGAATAAGCTCTCGGCCATCATCGGTATCGAATCCTTTTGGCGTCCTTAGATCTTGCGCACATGGGCTGCTTCCTGCCCCCGCCGGGTAACCGTGAGATCGAAGATCACTTTATCTCCCCTGGCAAGCGTGCGGTAGCCTTCCATTTCAATTGCACTGTGGTGCACGAAGAAAAACTCGCCTTCATCGGTTTCGATGAACCCATACCCCTGTTCATCGTTAAACGAACGAACGATCCCCACCGCCATAGGCCGACTCCTTTGGTCGATAATTGAGGTTATGGCGCGAAGCTTGACAACGTTTCACGCCATCCCCTTAGCAATCGGCCATTCGTCCCAGAACCTTTAAATAAAATCGACAAGCAACCCCTATCGGTGGTCAGGAGGCTTGGGCAACCTTCCAGTAAGGGTTGATCAAATCCTCGAAAATGGTCATGGCGGCCGCGGCCCCCTGGCCGGTGGCTGTTACGATCTGTTTATAGCCTCCCTCGACATCGCCGGCCGAATAGATGCCGGGGATGTTGGTGCGGTGGAAGGCGTCGTGCTTGATGTAGCCATCCTCGTTGAGTTCGATACCGATTTTTTGGGCCAATCCGACGGCAGGCTGATAGCCGACGGCGATGAAAACGCCGTCCACGGCCATGTCGCTGGTCTTACCGGTTTTGGTGTTGATCAACCGCACACGCTGAACGCGCTCCTTGCCTTCGATGACTTTCACCTCGGTATCATACATGATGGGAACGCCGCTGGCCGGCAGTTGGTTGGCCAGAACGTCCTGGGCCCGCAACCGATCGCGGCGATGGACCAGCGTCACGTCCACACCCATGTGCTTGAGATAAAGGGCCTCGGTGACCGCCGAATTGCCGCCGCCCACCATGATGACCTTGCGTCCTTTGAAGAGCGGTCCGTCGCAGGTGGCGCAATAACTGACGCCCCGGCCCGAAAACTGCTGCTCGCCGGGCACGCCCAGGTGGCGGTGGCTGGCACCGGTGGCCAACAGCAGGGTGCGGGTGATGAACTTGCGCCGGGTGGTGGTAACTTCGATGGGATCGCCGGGCCGGACCTCGAGGACCTCTTCGCCCTGGAATATTTGCACATACTGCAGGGCATGGCTCACCATGATATCCACCAGGGTTTTGCCGCCCACCTGGGAAAATCCGGGATAGTTTTCCACGATGGGCGTCAGCGCCACCTGACCGCCCAGGGCATCGCGTTCGATCACCGCCGTGCGCAGCCCGCTGCGCACCGTGTAGATCCCGGCGGTCAGACCGGCCGGGCCACCGCCCACGACGACCACATCCGTGTTCACCACCTGTTCGGTGCTCTCGGGGATGAAAATGGTCTGGGGCGCCAGCTTGATCAGCGAAGAGAGAAACACTTCTTCTTGCTGGGCGCCTTGTCCAATGAGCACATCGTTGGCATACGCCTGGGGCACGCTTTGCGCGCCGTATTGATCGGCCAGGTCGGGACGGCACTGGATATCGATGATTTCAAGGGAGACCAGCTCGGGCCGTTCGATGGCCGCCTTCAACCCGTTAACCACCTGCTGGGGGCAGTATGGGCAGGTGGGACTGACGAAGATCTTGACTTGCCGAGGGCTGTCCAGGCGTTCGATCACCTTGAGGGACTGCTCGCCCATGCCGCTCTTGCCGCTGCCGATGAGCAACATGGCTTCCAGAAAGGAGCGCCCCTCCTCGCCCATGGGCGCGCCCAGCCAGCGGATATTGTAACGATTGGGATCGATCAACAGCGTAGGGGAGCTATCCACCTTATATTTAGCCGCCAGTTCGTGTTCGAGATTGTACTCCTTGAGGGTGATCTTATCCGTGAGACCTCGGAAGGCGCGCACCACCTGGCGGCAGGCATCCACGAAGACATCTTCCTTACCCCGCTGCGAGAACAACAACAGCGGAATTTCTCTGGGAAGCGAAGCAAAGGTCTTCCGCAACTGCTGCATGAAGGCCTGTTGAGCATCCTGGGCCTTTTTTTCACCATGATCCATTACCACCGCCATATTAAACTCCTTTCATTTCCAAAGAGTTGGACTTTCAAAAGCGGCCATAAGATGCGATTCGGCCTAGACGTTGTCAACCTGGCGCACCATGATGGCTCCGCGGCGCCTATTCCCGCATTGCATTTTAAAATAAAATATCGCAGGATCGTTTGCATGTGCAACCGCGACGCCTTTTCGTATAAAGATACATGCGTTTGCGGTTTTGGCAGAATATAAGGAATGGCACGACCCCATGAATGCAATCCAAGATAGTAACGCGCCGATCCATGTGGTGACCATCGGCGGCGGCACCGGCCAATTCGCCCTGTTGTCCGGGCTGCGGGAGATGGAGGGGATCGCGATTACCACCGTGGTCTCCATGATGGACAGCGGTGGCAGTACGGGGCGCTTGCGCGACGAACTCGGCACCTTGCCCCCCGGCGATATTCTCAAATGCGTGGTCGCCCTTTCTCCCCACCACACCTTTGCCCGCACCATTCTTCAGAAACGTTTCGAACGAGACATTCGCCTGCAGGGTCATAACGCCGGCAATATGCTGCTGACCATGCTTTCGCGCTATACGGGCAGTTTTCCTTCCGGCGTGGCGGCGTTATGCGAAATTCTGGAGGCCAGGGGTACTATTCTGCCGGTGACCACCGACCAGGCTACGTTGGTGGCCGAACTCACCGATGGCTCGCGCATTTTCGGCGAGCAGGCCATTGACATGCCCCGCGGCCATCAGCGTGAAAAGATAAGGGATGTCTTCCTGGTGCCCCACCACTCCGATACGATTCATGTCTATCCGCCGGTGATCGATGCCATCGCCGATGCCGATCACATTCTGATCGGGCCGGGGGATCTTTTCACCAGCATCATCCCGAACCTGATCGTACCGGGCGTTGCCGATGCGTTGCGCGCCAGCAAAGCCGGTGTGCTGTATATCATGAACCTGATGACCAAATACGGCGAGACCCACAATTTCGCAGCCAAGGATTTTGTGGAAGGCCTGGAAGCATACCTCACAAGAAAAGTGGATGGCGTCGTTTACAACAGCCGCTCGCCGGCCGAGGAGATTTGCCGCATGTACCGGGCTCAGAAGTCGGAATGCGTGACCCTCGATGCCGGACATCCGTTCTGGTCCGATCGCAAAGTCTACTCCGGCGATCTTCTGGAATCGGACAGCGGCGTACTGCGCCATCATCCGCGCAAGTTGGCGGCGTTGCTGCAATCCATTTTTTTCCAGGAGAAGAACGAATGAAACGCCCTCGCATCGTGGGGGTCATGGGTGGTGCCCGGGCCGATGCGGCGAGCTGTGAAAGCGCCTCCCGCCTGGGCGCTCTGATCGCTCAAAACGGCTGGGTCCTGCTCAATGGCGGCCGCAACTCCGGCATCATGGATGCTTCGGCCCGGGGCGCGGCCGAAGCGGGCGGATTGACCATCGGCATTCTGCCTGACAGTCATACCGGCAATGCCAGCGAATTCATCCGCATCCCGGTCTGCACCGGCATGGGCAGCGCCCGCAACACCATCAATGTACTTAGCAGCGACGTGGTCGTGGCGTGCATGGGCGGTGCCGGCACCCTATCGGAAGTCGCCCTGGCCTTGAAACACGGCAAGCATGTTATCACCTTGGGCTATGATCTTTCGCCTTGCCTGAATGCTTACCAGGGCAGCGGATCGCTGGCTGCCGCCGCTACGCCGGAAGCGGCTGTCGCTCTGATTCAGGCCCTCTTCGCAAAAAAGACGCCGAATGCCTGAATATCGGACTTATTCCTGAGAACAAATAAGCATTTCGGCCCAACGCAAATCTTCGGGTGTGGTGATTTTGAGGTTGCTGCGCGCCCCCGGGATGATGTGGACGGCAACGCCCATGCGTTCCGCCAGGGAGGCGTCATCGGTGGCTTGCCAGCCCTCTTGGAGGGCGCGGCGGTGGGCTTGCAGGATGAGATCGGTTTGAAATGCCTGGGGCGTCTGGGCGGCATATAGCCCCTCGCGCGCCACGGTGCGCGCAATGGCGCCGGCAGCGTCGACCTGTTTGAGCGTGTCGGTGACTTGCAGGGCTGGAATGCAGGCGCCCCATTTGCGGGCACCTTGGATGCATGCGGCAATGAGTTCGGGGCGAACCAGCGGACGAACCCCATCGTGAATCAAGACAATCCGAGCATCGGCCCCCAAGGCTTCCAAGCCGTTGCGCACCGAGTCTTGGCGGCGGTTGCCGCCCGGCACGAGCCGAATTTCTTTTACAACCTTCACTCCCGGGATGATCTGCCGGCGGCAGTAGTCGATCTCGTCCGCCGGAACGGTCACCACGATTTGATCGACTTCCCCACAGGCGCCGAAGCGTTCGATGGTGTGGGACAAGATCGGACGGCCGGAGAGCAGCAGATACTGTTTGCGTTGGGATGACCCCATGCGCACGCCCCGGCCGGCAGCCACGATCAAAGCGGCGACTGTCATCGCAGGTACTTGAGCTCCTTGGGCAGTGGCACGCCTTTGCCCATGGTATCTTCACCATAGTTGACGCCGGCCAGAATCTGGATATCGTTCAGGGCGCGCGCATCGCCTTCGAAAACCACCTGATTGATATTCTCTTTTTGAATCTTGCCGCCGGCCCACTGAATATCCAGCACGCTGCTGGCATCGAAACGGTCTTCGCCGATCACCAGCTCCACCTGTCCACCGTAGTACTGAACGACTTTGGCCACCAGCAGACTGGGCCGGCTGTGAAAACCGAGTTTCACCGGGATCCCGACCTGGATGCGGCCGCGCTCGATATTCTCGTTGAGAATCTCGCGAGCCAGGTCCTTGCCGGTGGCGAGATAGTGGCAGGCGTAGTACAATCCGTAATTCACGGTGTGGGCCAGGAGTTGATCCGGATCGATGACCGCGGCCAGACGATCCTGTACCTTCTTGTAAATATTCTTATAGCCGGCTTCGTGCAGATGACGTTCATAAAAATGCAGCAGGCGCCCCATCATCTGAAGCAAATGGAAGACCACGGAAAAGTAGCTGCGCAAATTTTTGAGCTTGCGGTTGCCGAAGCGGAAACCGCCATGGATCACGTAGGTGTCGAAGGAAGATTGCAAATTATGCAGCACCATCTCGAAGCGCCGGATCTCCACCTCGTTCACCTGCGCCGGCACCAGACGCCGGATCTCTTCGATGCCGTAAGGCTCGTAAAATCCCAAGGGGTCGAAGCGCGTGGAGATCCCGAGAAATTCGCTGGCGATCTTGACGATATACTTCTTTTGCAAATCCTTGGCTTCGTCGTCGATGCTGAAGGGCAGCATTTCACCGGTAGTGGTGCCGGGAAAGTCTTCCGGTCCGAAAGTGCTGGTGGGCATGGGAATCCCCAGCCGTTGGGCCTCGCCGATGATCACCGGAGCCAATTTCATCAGGCAGGCATTCAGAAAAGAGGCGGCTTGCAAACCCGCTGCCCGGAATTCATCGCTTTCGGGCAGTTCGTAAAAGACCAGCCGGTTGGAGATATGCTTCTGGGAATAGGCACCCAGGCTCAGATGGCGGATGGCCGCGGCCAATTCCCGGTATAAATACCACTCCTCATTGTTTTTGGCGCCATGGAAGTCCAAAAAATCTTCCAGGACCTGGGATGTGGAAACCAACTCGGAGTAGAGCTTTTTGGTGAAGTAGTGCGGGGGCAGCGAACCGTTCGCCAGATAAAGGCAGCATTTTAGATAATCGTTCGAGAAAAGCCGCACCTTTTCGGCGAAGGAAATTTCGCAGTATTCGTCATCGGATTTGAAGGTTTCCATCTACATCATGTCTTTTTGAGATTCTTGAATGATACGGTCGATTTTCTGACGCAGGGCGCTGGGCAATCCCTCGATGTCCACATTCAAAAAGCCGCGCACGATCATGGAGACGGCCTCTTCTTCGTCCACGCCCCGGGCCATCAAGTATTCGATCTCGCCCTGGTCGATCTTGCCCACGGCCGCCTCGTGGGACATCTCCACACCGGGCACCGTGCCGATCAGCTCGGGAATCGCCTGCATCAGGCCTTCCTTGAGGATCATCCCCTTGCACTCCAGGTGCGCCTTGACGCCGGCGCATTTTCCGATCAGTTCACCGCGCGCGATGATATTGCCGCCGGCGGCTATGGCCCGCGAGATGATCTCGGCCCGGGCGCCGGGCGCGCTCAAAATGACCCGGGAACCCACATCCAGGCTGCACCCCTTGCCGGCCACCAGGATGCTGTTGAAACGGGCCACGGCCCCTTCGCCGGCCAGATGGGTGGTGGGGTACATCTGCAAGGAGCCCACCGGCTTGAGGGATATGTAGTTAGAGACAAATACACCGCCGGCTTCCACGTGCACCACGGTGCGCGGGCGCACATTGACTTCGCGCCCCCAATCATGAATCATGGTAAAGTGTAATTGGGCGCCTTTTTTGACGTAGAATTCAGAAACCCCCACATGCAGGCCGGAAACCAGATGGGGCGCGGTTGCACAGCCGGTGATGACCTGCAGGCGCGAACCTTCTTCAGCGATCACCACGTTGTGGACGTTCTGGGAAAATCCTTCTTTGGCAATGTAGAGACAGGCTTGTACCGGCTGAGCGACATGCACCCCCGGCGCCGAGCGGATGAAATAGCCTTCGTGGGGTTTATTCTTGGCCTGGGCCGTAAAGGCGTCCTTGTCTGGATCGACCAGGCGCCACACATACTCGGATAACCAGGGATAGGTGCTCTGGGCCTGGGAGATGGACATGATCGTGACCCCTTCCTGATGGGCATGGGAGTGGATCACCGACCGGTCTTTCTGGATAAAGGTCCCGGCCCGGTCACCTTCGGCCGTATCGACGCCGACATCCAGGAACTTGGCCTTGTCATTGGCGGCAATCTCGGTCAAGCGGTCGATGTAAACGTGGTTCTCGGCCTCGGTAGAATATCGATTCAAATCGATGCCGCCGGCATCCTTGTTCACAGGGTCACTTCCATTGCGCATCGTACGCACTCCTCGTAACCGAATTCACCAATCCACTTCAGAATCTCCCGGGCATTGCGCGAACAGCACAAGTGGCCGTTGAAAAGAACCTGGCCCTTATCGGCGGTAATGTAATCCAAGATGTGACCGGTATGGGTGATGATCAGGGCCGATTTGCTCTTTTCAGCCACGGCCTGGCGGTGGGTCTTGCCTTTGGCGCATTTGATGCCCCGATGCAGCAAGGTATTGATGGTTTCGCCGATCAGGGCCATGTTTTCCAGATCGACCCCCGATTCGGGCTCATCGAGCAAGATCAAGTCCGGGTCCTGAGCCATCAGTTGCAGCAACTCGCTGCGTTTGATTTCGCCGCCGGAGAACTTGTGGTTGACGTCGCGATCCAGGAAAGCTGCGAAATTCACCTCCCGGGCCAGCTCCTCGATGTCCACGACCCGGCCGCGATGCTTGGCGCACACCTCCACCAGGTTGCGGGTTTTGAGCCCCTGGACCGTGGGCGGCCGCTGCACCGAAACGCCGATACCCAGGCGCGCCCGCTCATGGATCGGCATGTAGGTAATATCGTGGCCCTTGAAGGTAATTTTGCCATGGGTGATGGTATATCCGGAAAAACCCATGATGGTCATCATCAGGCTGGTCTTGCCCGAACCGTTGGGTCCGAAAAGAATATGGGTTTCCCCCTGGGGGATCTCCATGTTGACGTTATTGAGAATCGTCCTGCCGCCCACCTCCACCCGAAGCTCTTCGATAGTTAACACGCTAGCACCTCATATTGAGAAATCGAACGGTCGGAGCAGGCCGTAAGCCGAATTCTGTTTCCCGTTGCGGTTACCCGCAAGCGGGACGGCGACCATTCCTCTAGGATGCCGATTGCCCGGCACCTCCAGCGACCTACCCGGGAGCTTGGGCGGGCAGCCCTCAAGCACTCCCCTATTTGGTCTTGCACCGGGTGGGGTTTACCTAGCTTCCCCGGTCACCCGGAGAACTGGTGCGCTCTTACCGCACCGTTTCACCCTTACCCCGCCGAGGCGAGGCGGTTTGCTTTCTGTTGCACTTGCCTTCGCGTCACCGCGACTCCACGTTATGGAGCACCCTGCCCTATGGTGTTCGGACTTTCCTCCGATTCGGCATGCCGAACCGGCGGCCGCCTGGCCTACTCCGACCGTAATGCTTTATATCAAGCCCCTTCGATAATCGCCTTGGGATAGATAATCCGCTGGCAGTTGGGACACATGCTCATGCTGTCCAGGCGCATCAACTCGATGAAGGCCTGGGGAGGAATATTAATGCGGCACACCTGGCAGACACCATCCGATACGGCCGCCACGGCGACGCCTTTGCCTTGGTGCTTGGCCCGACCGTAAATCTTCTGCATTTTAGGGTCCAGTTCCGCCCAAATCTCGTCCCGCTCCTGGTTCAACGACGCCAACTCCTGACTCTGGGCCTCGGCCTCCTTGCGGATGAGGTTCTGCTGCTCCTCGACCTCGCGGGCCAAATCGACGCGATCGGCCTTGAGCACCTTCACCTGCTTTTCGGCCGCCTCGAGCTGCTCGAGCATGTCAATCATACGATCTTCGATGGCGCTTTTTTTAACTTTGAGATCGTCGATTTCCTTGAGTATGCTCTGGTACTCCTTGTTGGTTTTGACCGAACCCAGCTTAGCGTCGCTTTTGGCGACTCCCGCCTCGATGCTTTTGGTTTCATTTTCATCGGCGCGATACTGTTTTTTCAGGGTATCCAGTTGGAGCTGAGCTTCAGTCACTTGCTGCTCCACGACGCTCAAGCGCTGGGACAAACCTTCGATGCGTTGGTCGACCCCGGACAGGTATTTTTCGATGGTTTCCCGTGCCGCATCGGTGCGCTGCAGGATTGCCAGGGTGACCAGATTCTTTTTAATGGTCTCGTTCATCGCCCATCGCTTTCATCGCAACATGAATGGATCGCGTTCCAACCGGCAAGGTTCCACCGCGACGTGCCAGCCGCTGTTTTGAACGGCATCGCCCAGTTGGGCTGCCAAGGCATCGGTGATTAAATGTTCCGAAGCGAAATGCCCCACATCGATCAGGGCCCGGCCCGCTTCCACCACGGTGCGGGCCGCATGGTAATGCAAATCGCCGCTGATGTAAACCTGAGCTTCGGAGTCGAGAAACGCCTCCAGCAGGCTCGAACCGCTGCCCGAGCAGACCGCTACCCGGCGAACGTCCAAGCCCGGATCGCCGGCCACCTTGACGGTCAACAGGTGCATGCGTTTCTTGATCCGGCCGATCAGCGCGTTGAGGGTCACGGGCCTGTCCAGAACGCCCAAGCGCCCCATGCCCAGACGGCTTGTTTTGTCGGATGTTTCGCCAGCACCTGAAAAAGGAACCAGCGGCGTGAGCTTCTTGAGCCCCAGGGTTCGGGCCAGGATCGTGTTCACCCCTTCCCGCGCACTGTCCAGATTGGTATGGGCCGAATAGATGGCCATGCGTGCCGCCAAGGCCCTTTCGATGGTGCCGCCCACCGGCGTTTGCGTATCGACAACGCGCAACGGTTTGAAGATCAGGGGATGATGGGTGATCAGCAGATCCACCTGTTGCTCGGCCGCGCTGCAGACCACCTCGGGAAGCGGATCGAGGGCGATCCAGACTTTGCGCACCGGCCAGTGGGCCGCGCCCACCTGCAATCCGCAATTATCCCAATCTTCGGCCAAATGCGGCGGCGCCAGGCGTTCCATGACCTGAATCACATCGCCCACGCGGCACTCTGTCGCTCCCCTGCTCTTCATCGCCATCTTCCTTTTCGGCACTGGCTCTATACCATTTCAGGGTTTGATTGCAATGACATATTCAGGCAGGTTGGGCATGGCCGGCCCACCGCCTCAGGCGCAAAAAGGGCGCGGTGTTTGAACACCACGCCCCTGATCTTTGTGCTCGGGTCTTGCCCTCGGCCGCCGATCCGGCGCCGGGAGAAGTGAAGTGGGCCCACCTGGGCTCGAACCAGGGACCGACCGGTTATGAGCCGGTGGCTCTACCAACTGAGCTATGGGCCCGTATGCATCGCGGGCTTTTATTATCCAGCGCGGCGGCCTTTGTCAATTTGATAAATGGCTGCCGCGCCGATTTACTTCCACGGCTCCCGCGGCTAGTTTTCGATAAAACTCTTCAGCTTGCGGCTGCGGGTGGGGTGCCTGAGCTTGCGCAACGCCTTGGCTTCGATCTGGCGGATGCGCTCGCGGGTTACGGTGAAATCCTGCCCCACCTCTTCCAGGGTATGATCGGCTTTCTCCCCGATACCGAATCGCATGCGCAGGACTTTTTCTTCTCTCGGGGTCAGCGTGGCCAGCACCTTGCGGGTCTGCTCGGCCAGATTGAGGCTGACGGCCGCATCCGAAGGCAGCAGGAATTTCTTGTCTTCGATGAAATCCCCCAGATGACTGTCCTCTTCTTCTCCGATGGGCGTCTCCAGAGAAATGGGTTCGCGGGCGATCTTGAGCACCTTGCGCACCTTGTCCAGGGGAATCTCCATTTTTTCGGCGATCTCTTCCGGCCGCGGTTCGCGCCCCAACTCCTGGACAAGATACCGGGAGGTGCGGATCAGCTTGTTGATGGTTTCGATCATATGCACCGGAATACGGATGGTGCGTGCCTGGTCGGCGATGGCGCGGGTGATGGCCTGCCGAATCCACCAGGTGGCGTAGGTGCTGAATTTGTAACCCCGACGGTACTCGAATTTATCCACGGCTTTCATCAAGCCGATGTTGCCTTCCTGAATCAGGTCCAGGAACTGCAAGCCGCGGTTGGTGTACTTCTTGGCGATACTCACCACCAGGCGCAAATTGGCTTTGATCAGCTCGCTTTTGGCCAGCTTGGCCCGCCCGCGTCCTTCGTCCACGCTGGCGAGGATGCGTTTGAGAATGCGGCTGTTGGCCTTAATCTCGGTCTCTTTGGTCGTGATCTGGTTCTGGGTCTCGCTCACGTGGCCATAGAAGCTCTCCAGTTCCTTTTTAGAAAGGGCGCCCTCTTTTCCAATCATTTTGTAAAAGCGGGTTTTGGCAGCGAGATTGTCCCTAAAGGTGGCCACCGGCACATCCAGCGTCTCGGCCGTGGCCGTGATGACCCGGTTCATGGCGTCGAACCATTCGATCAAATTGCGGATGTCCTCTTCGATCTGGTCGATGACGTTGCCCTCCAGGCGCCACTCCTTGAGCATGTCGAAGATTTTCTGATTGCGCCGCGCGATATTGCGCCGGATGCGGCGCTGTTCTTCCGATTGGACCTTCTGGTCTTCAAAGAGCGTATCGCGAAATTCCATGTTCTCGTTGTGGACCTCGGCGATGGATTTGATCGTCGCCAGGAAGGCATCGATCTGTACCAACTCGTCCTGATAGGTATCGCCCTCGTCCACATCGCGCAGCACATGCTTGGGCCGCAACGTCTGGTTTTCGATCCGACGCCCCAGATCGAGAATGAAATCCACTCCCAAGGTGGTTTCCAGCAGGGCCTTGAGCACATCCTGTTCGCCCGCTTCGATCTTCTTGGCGATCTCCACCTCGCCTTCACGGCTCAGCAGGGTCACCAGCCCCATCTCCCGCAAGTACATTTTCACTGGATCGGTCACCGATCCGTAGTCGGCCAGGCCGGCGTCATCGGCCTTGAGATCCATATCGAGCTTCTTCGTTTTTTCCTTGGTGATGTTGCGATTATTGTCATCGATGATGTCGATCCCCAGATCGTCGAACATGATCAATGTGTCGTCCATTTGATCGGCGGAGAGCATATCGTCGGGAAGTGCCGTATTGAGCTCTTCGTAAGTGAGGAAACCCTGTTTTTTGCCCTGGGCGATCAATGCCTTCAAGGCCTTTTCGGTGATGGTCTTATCGTCTTTGTGCTCGTTCTCCTCGTCGGAGATTTCGGCCGAGTCATCGTGCATGGATGGTTCCAGTTTCATCTCCTTCTTCTTTTTCGTGTTGCCCGCATCAAGTTTGGCGGCACTGGTGCTATTGGTTTTTTGGTCCGTCTTTTTTGCCATTGGAATGAGCCTCCTGCACCTTACGAGTTGATCAATCCCCTACCCGCCTGCTGTTGCTTCTTGCGTAATAGTGTGGAAAGCAATTCGGTGTCTTTATTTTTTTCCGCCGCCTCGATCTGACGTTGCAAATCTTCGCGCATGCGGCGGCGATGGTGCGCTTCAAATTGGGACAGAAAGCGTTCACAGCCCTGACGGTCCCAATGGCACTCTTCCAGCGCCAATTGTGCCATCAGGCCGCGGTAGCGAGGGTCCTCGATCATGGAAACCATGTCGGCGGCGCTTGCCTGTTGCGTGGCGCCGCGCTGGCCGAGCATCCGGGCGATATTCCGGAGTTGATCGTCCTCAAAATAATCCACGAGGTTTCGTCCCAGGACCTCGGGAATCATCTGGGGGTAGCACAGCATCATGGCCACGATCTGTTGCTCCAGACGCCGGCCATCGTTAACCTCAAGCCGTTCGCGAAAATCGGTTGCCTTCGCAACATGGGGCGTCGATCGGCCGGTCGCCTGACGCACTTTCTCCAGTATGGCGTTCTCGTCGATTTGCAGCCGTTCCGCCAACTGCTGGATGTATAAGGCGCGCGCCACGCTGTCGTGGACCGCGGCCAGGGACTCCTGCACCTCGGCCACCACCTTGACCTTGCCCTCGAGGGAAAGCCCGTGGGTGTTGATGGCCGTGCTGATGATAAACGAGATCATCCCCTGGGCTTTATCGGCCCATTTTAAGAAATCATCAGGGCCATGTTCTCTTAAATAGGTATCCGGGTCATGGCCCTTGGGCAGTACCAAAATGCGGGCATCCAAAAACCCCTCTTCGAACACCCGCACGCTGCGCTGGGCGGCCTTGATGCCGGCCTGGTCCGAATCGTAAACCAGGTACACCTGGCCCGCGGCCCCCACCATTCCCTTGAGCATCTGTACATGGTCGGGCGTCAGGGCTGTGCCGAGGGTAGCCACTGCATTTTCGAAACCGTAGAGGTGCATGGCCAAAACATCGAAGTAGCCCTCCACCACATAGACCCTACCGGAAGCGCGGGCCGGACGGTTGGCTTTATGAATCCCGTAGAGGCACCGGCTCTTGTTGTAGATGGGGGTCTCCGGCGAATTGAGGTACTTGGGCAAATCCGCGCCCATGACCCTTCCGCCGAAGCCGATCACCTGCTGACTCAGGTTCATGATGGGAAAGATCACCCGATCCCGGAAACGATCGTAAAAGCCGTTGTGATCCTTGCGCGGTATCACCAGACCGGCTTTGACCATCAGCTCGTTCGGCACCTTTTTTTCTTGCAGTTTGCGGCAAAGAGCGTCCCATCGCTCGGGTGCGAATCCCAATTGGAAGCCATCGATGATCTTGCGGGTCATGCCGCGGCCTACCAGATAGCTCATGGCGCGTTGCCCACTCTGGGGTTCTATGAGCGTGCGCTGAAAAAAGCGCATGGCCTCCTCGTTGACCCGGTACAACTGCTCGTTTTCCGAGAGCCTTTCCTTCTGGGCCGGACTCAAATGCTCGGTTGGCACTTCGATACCGTATTTGCCTGCCAAAGCCCGCACGGCCTCCGGAAAGGCCACTCCCTCGCGCTGCATGAGAAAACTGAACACATTGCCCCCCGTATGGCAGCCGAAACAGTAAAAAATCTGCTTTTCCGCGCTGACGGTAAACGATGGGGTTTTTTCGGCATGAAAAGGGCAAAGTCCCAGATAATTGCGACCAGCCTTCTTGAGCACCACATGCTCGGATACCACATCCACGATGTTGGCCACGTTTTTGATGCGCTGGATCGTATCTTGTGGGATCGAATGTATCAACGAGAGCGCCCTCCATCCTGCAAAACGACCCTAAAGCGGTCATCGACCCTGGCAGAGGCTTGTGAAAAGCCAGCCAAGCCGATGACTATGGGTCCGACTGAGGAGCAGCTTGTTTGTATGTGCGGCGAGCATGTTGCATGGTTCATCAGTTCGTTCAATTATTTAAAATCGGCAAAATTACGGTAAAAATTCGGCAATGTCAATATAAACCGCAAAAAGAGATTCGCCGCAAAAGGATTCGTCTGTAGAGCACCCACCTATCCCTGCGATTCCACCCTGTTCTACTTTTACCCTACCGTTTGAATATCTTGCGCAGGCCCCCTTAGCCATCGCCTATCTGTTTGCGACACCAAGGCCGCTCGGTCGGCAACATAAACACGATTAGAAAGATTACCAATCCGATCAAGGCAAAGATGATAGAAGCTCTTCGATGGCTTTGGCGGCCATCTCCTCGGCTGTTACCCACCGCCCCTTGCGCTGCAAAAACTTGCCCAACTGAAACAGATTGTCGTTGAGTGTGGTTTGCGTTTCGGTAAAATCCCGCCGCCATACAATGCGGCCGGTGGCGGCGCTGACCAGATTCATCTCGAAGGCGACCATGGTCGGACTTTCGACCCCATAGGCAGTGCCGACCCGGTTACGGAAGGCATATATGTAGGTGCACAAAGCCACATCAGCCCCCTTGCGGTCGGCTGCCTTTTGTATCGCAGAAATGCGTTCGGCGCGCGAGCCGGCCACCGGAGCCAGCCCTGCCATGGATTCGACATCCTGAGGCGCCGCGGGAAGCAGATGGAAGCTGCCTTTCTGTTCCAGAACGGAAGCGATGGTGATTCGCACGAAGTCAACCGCCTGCGGGTCCACCTGATCGATGCCGAAGACTTTCCCGGACAATGGGCCTTGCAGGCTGAAACTCTCCCCGTAGACGGCGCGCATATCATATACGGGCAGCATCAAGATCCGTTTGAACTGCATTTCCGATGCATTAGGGTCGGCAGGCGTTTGGGCGTAGCCGATATCGGCAAAAAGCAGCGCCAAGACCCCAAGCATCATCCCCCATAATAACGGGGTCGGCCGCCTTGCATTGGCAACTTTAAAAAATCTCATAAACTGCCTTTGGATGAGAGCACGCCGCTGACGCGGCTGTCCGGAGTTACCGCCTGGCGCAGCGCGCGGCCAATGCCCTTGAATACCGCCTCGATCATATGGTGCCAATTTTCTCCATAGATCACGCGAATGTGCAGGTTCATGCCGGCTTTTTGCGCCAAAGCCCGAAAGAACTCCTGAGCCAGGGTTGCATCGAAGTCGTTCTGGCGCGGCAGACGCTCGGGCATCGTAACCTTGATAAAAGGTCGGTTAGAAAGATCGATACTCACTTCGGCCAGGGCATCGTCCATGGGAATAACGGCATGGCCGTATCGGCCGATCCCCTTGCGGTCCCCCAGGGCCTTGTTCAAGGCTTCGCCGAGCACCAGGCCCACATCTTCCACCGTATGGTGGAAATCCACCTGAATATCCCCTTCGGCTTGAACCGAAATATCCAGCAGACCGTGGACCGCAAACAGGGTCAGCATGTGATCGAAAAATCCCACTCCGGTGGACACCTCATAGCGACCACTGCCGTCAAGGTCGATCTTGGACCTGATTTGGGTCTCCTTGGTCTTGCGTTCGATTTCGGCGGCACGTTTCATCGAAAGTTCCTTTTCAGGAGGTGAGGGTTTGGAATGGAGCGGCATTCAGCCAAAATGTATCCCTCTACTACCTCAATCTTATTGAAAAAGCAAGCAAATAGGCCCGAAGCCGACACCCGTTAGAATCTTGGTTATCGCGGTTCCATCTTCACCCATCCGATTAGAGGTTGATTTCATCCGGGGGTGCCTGTAAAGCCTTGTGGCTTTGTGAAAAGGCACCATATTTCTAATCATTCGTTGAAGGAGCCGCAATCGATGAAACCCAAGCCGCTCTTGCTGCAAGATGCTTTCAAAACCTATCGCCACGACCAGGACAAGATCATCTCCCCCGAAGCCACCGTGGCGCGCTTCAAACAGCGTCTGGCCGATCGGCACTTGAACATCCTGGAGGATGTGGTACGCGTCGACAAAGGCCGGCTGGGCATTCCGGTCTATTTCAGCATCTGCGGGCCCGAAGCGCGGGCCGCCATCGGCAACTACAAGCAAATGGGCAAGGGGGCCACCCCCGAGCAATCCCAGGCCAGCGCCGTCATGGAACTGGGCGAGCGGTTCAGCCTGTTCAGCTTTTACCGCAACCAGGCCAATTACATCCATGCGCCATTGAACGCCCTGACCGAGCCGGCCATGGCGTTCGAGGACATCGCCCGGTCCGTGGAAGACAATTCCGACGATCTGCCGGCGGCCCGGGAGATTTTTTCCGAACTGCCCCTGAAATGGACCTGGGCGCACCATTTGACCCAGAATCGCATGGTGCTGGTACCATTCAACTGGTTCTGGACCATCAACGAGTTCAATGGCGCTTCGGCGGGAAATTGCAGCGAAGAGGCACTTTGCCAAGGGATCTGCGAGGTGGTGGAGCGCCACGTTTGCGCTTTGATCAGCCGGCAGCGCCTCAAAGTGCCGACCATCGACCCCGCTTCGGTTCAAGATCCGGTGGCCCAGGCGTTGATGGCCAAATTCAAGGCCGCCGGCGTCAGCCTTCATCTTTCGGATTTCACTTTAGAGATGGGCATTCCCAGCGTGGGCGCCCTGGCCTGGGACCCGGCCACCTTTCCCCATAAAAGCGAAATTGTCTGGACCGCCGGGACCACGCCCAGCGCGGCCAAGGCCCTTTGCCGGGCATTGACCGAAGTGGCCCAACTGGCCGGGGATTTTAACAGTGGCGGCAACTACGTGGCTTCGGGCCTGCCCAAATTCGGTCGCTTGGAGGAGGCGGCATATGTCCTCGATCCCGGCCGATCCGTCGCGCTGAACAACCTGCCGGACCTGAACCATGACAACATCAGAGTGGAAGTAGAAGCCTGCCTTGGCGCCCTGGCCCGCCGCAACATGGACGTCTATGTTGTGGATGTGCGCCATCCGGTGCTGGCTATTCCGGCGTTCTACACCATCATTCCCGGCACCCAGTTCCGCGAACGGGCCGCCTTTCCAAGCGTGGGCATGATGTGCGCCAAAATCATCGCCGAGAATTTCCCGCCCGCCGAAGCCATCATGCGCCTGAAAAAGTTCGACGCCACCCTGTCCGGCAAATACTACCTTCACTTCTACCTGGCCCAGGTGCACATGAACCAGGAAGCGTATGCCACCGCCATCCCGCACTTGCGCACGGCCGCCGGCTTAAACCCTCCCGCCGAAGACCTGGCCAGCATCTACACCTATTGGGGCGTCTGTCACAAAGCCATGGAACAATACGGTGAGGCCCTGGCCCGGCTGGGGGATGCGGACCGGGTCGACCCGGAACGGACCGATACCCTCAACTTGATGGGATTCTGTCATTACAAACGCAAAGATTACGCCGCCGCGATCCGGTGTTTCCAGCGAGTCATCGCCCTCAACCCCAGCTCGGCCATCGATTACGCCAACCTCGGCGTCAATTACCGTGCGCTGGGCGATATGGCCAAAGCCATCGAATACTACCAATTGGCCCTGGCGCTGGACCCCGGCATCGACTTTGCCCGGGAGCACCTGGCGCAATTGGGGATTACCGGCTGACCTTCAGCCCTTCAGACCGAAACACCGCACCGTTCCATCACTTCGGCGGCCAGTTGATTGTAGTCCGCTGTCCCGAAGCTGCCCTTGCGGTAAAAGACCACCGGGCGAGCCACTTCGGCCGATTCGGCGATAGTGGTGTTGGCCCGCACGGCCGTCTTGAAGAGTAGGCTCCGATAGCGGTCATCCGTTTGCAGTTGTTCCATGATGCGCTGGCTGACCCGGGTGCGACTGTCATAGAAGGTTGGCACGATCCCCAGGATGGAGATCCCGGGATTGATCGCCTCCTTGACGGCCGCGATGGTGTCGAACAGCTCTTCCAGGGCCGCGAAGGCATACGGATGGGTCTGACAGGGAACCAATACATGCCGGGCATAGGCAAAGACGTTGACCGTCAGGAGCGAAAGACTGGGGGGCGTATCGAGCAGAATGAAATCATACTCCCCAGGTATTTCGGCCAGGGCCTCCTTGAGCCGGTTTTCGCGGCCTTCCACCTCGGTGAGTTCGACTTCCGCGCCGGAAAGATCCACGTGGGAGGGCAGCAGATCGAGGCCGCTCCAGCGCGTTCGCACGATGGCCTCCCCTGCGCCAGCCGTCGCCTCGGGCCCCAAAAGGTCATACACCGTAGGCGCCCCTTCGGGCACCTCCACCCCCAACCCCTTGGTGGCATTGGCTTGGGGGTCCATATCCACGATCAGCACCTTCTGTTTCAATACACTTAACGCAGCGCCCAGATTGATCACGGTTACGGTCTTGCCGACGCCACCCTTCTCGTTGGCGACGGCCACGGTGCGGGTTTGCATTGGATTCGCCTCCTCCATCGTGTGTTAGGAACATGCAACGTTTATAGCAGCAATTGCACCTCTTGGCGTAAAGCCCCCAGCTCACCCAGCAGCTCTTTGACGGCCTGCTCGATGGCTCCGAGGGCGGTGTCCACCCGTTCCTTGTCGTTGCGCCGCTCGGCGATAGCCGCCACCAGATTCTGGATGTCTCCCAGGTAGGCCCCGAATTGCTCGGTGAGCGTTTCATAAAACCGCTGACCGGCCAATTCCGCCAGGCGATGCATGTATTGAAACTTGATATTCTCCTTGTAATCCTTGAACAAGGCATTGATCGAGCGCTCGGTCTCGGCTTTCATCTTGCGGATGCCGCCTTTCAGGGCCTTGAGCTCTTCGGCCTTTTCGGCGCCCACGCTTTTCTTGAGGGCTTTGCGCACGGCGCGCACCAGGGAGTAAAATCCCAGCCGCATGATCGCTTCGGTCTTGATGTTCGCCGAGTAGCGCATGGTAGCGGCGGCCGGCGGCAACGATAGACCAGTGACCTGTTTGAGGGATTCCAGATCGGCATCGATGCAGATGGAGCAAAAAGCGCCGGTGCGCTCCAACCCCAGTTGGCCCAGCGCGTCACCATATTGGGTCAAAGCGTCCTGAACCATGGCCTTGTAAGGTTCGGCCACAAAGCGCAGTTGATCCAGCAGGCCCTTTTCCTGAGTCTTGATGAAACCGGCGATCTCGGGATTGACCTTTTCGGCCATAAAGATATCCACGGCCTGCTTCAATTCCTGGAACACCAGATAAAGGGTGCGGGTAAAGCCCAGATTGGTCAGCGGTTCACGGTAACGCTCCAGATCCACCCGGTACTCCCGCACGAAGTTCACTACCTTCTTAAGAACCGGGCCGGAGTATTGGTCGAAGAAGCGATCGACCTCTTTCTTGAGTTCACGGCTGATTTTTTGAACAGCGCCCTCCATGGTGTTTTGGATCATGGACTGCACCTGGCGCATGTGGTTCTGATGGGAGCGCAGCCGGTCGGCCACTGTCCCGGCTTCGCCGGAATCCCGGTGCAGCAGGTCGCGGTTCAAACGGACCCACTGCCCCAGACCCGTAACTGTTACGACGAGTCGCGCCAATTGGTTCTGCAGCAGCAGGGCCGAGCGCTCGCGGGTCAATTTATGATCGAGAACCTCGCCCAACCGCCGGCTTTCTTCATCGGAGAACGAGACCAGCTTGGCGGCTTTGCGCCACTGGTTCAGACGCTCCTGGTCCTTGGCGGACAGCTTTGCCTCGATGGCCCCGAACAGGTTGAACAAGGCCGAAAGGGTAAACAGCCGCGGCTCTTCGACGATCAGTGCCAGCTCTTCGTTCATGCGTTGCACCTGGGCGCGCAGATCGTCCAGACTGTCGTGCTCGTTCAGATCGCAATTGCACACGAAGAGCATATTGTCGGCGATGCCCATCTGCTTGATCATGGACAGGAAGCGGATGTCGGCCTGACGCACGCCGGTGCGGCTGCTGATGACATAGACGATCAAGTGGGCCTTGAGCAGGTAGTCCTGGATCATGGCCAGGTGCAGCGGATTGGGCGAATCGCTGCCCTGGCAGTCGGCCAGTTCGATGTTACGGGTCAGGACTTCGCCGGTGACCTCCAGCTCGATGTCCTTCAAATAAACGGCCAGGGCATCGTTGCCCACGAAGTTGCGATGTTCGGAGAAGACATCGCCGGTGAATTCCCGCGTGGCGCTTTCGGCGGAGACATAGTTCTGAACCTGATCGAAACCTTTCAGGTAGGAAGAGAGCAGAACGCCATTGGCGTTGAGGCTGTCCTGGACGATGAGTCGGTCGCTATCGAGGGTGTAGAGCGCACTTTTCAGGTCGCTGCGATCCTGGGCACGCCGGATGTCGAAGGTTTGTTTGTCGGAACGCCACTCATCGCTCGGGAAAAGCACCAGGGCCTGCTGGATCTCGGCGTTGACGTCATCCCAGGATTTGAAGAAGAGCCGGGCGCGCAGGTGGTCTCCCTGCCGGATGCGCGTGACGATGGAGGTTACCACGCCGGCGCCGCGCTTGAGGTGATCCTCTTGCAGCAGCGCGTTGACGAAGGTGCTTTTACCTGACTTGATGGCCCCTACCACGGCGATGCGCACCACGTGGTCCAGCAGTTGGCGCTCGATGCTCGCGCAGGATTGCTTCCACTGCTCGAAAGCGACGCCCTGAATGCCCATGACGGATTGGGCTTGCTCGAGCAATCCGCCCACCTGCCGATTGCTTTTTAATATTGCTTCCCTGTTTTTCTGGTATGCGTCCATCCCTGTCCTTGTTTGTTCGGCGGGGGTCCGGCAGGCACCTTGGTTGCCGTGTTGCGCGATGCAGGGGCCGTATACCAATGCTTGGCCCGAATTGTCAAAACCTTACCTCGGCCGGAAGACCGCGCGCAGGGCGCCGGAAAATATAATGGCTTGTAAATTCTATGATTTTATGGTATTTGCATCCTCAATTTGCGCAAAAAAGAGCCCGGGGCGCATTAAAATAGCCGAGGGGAATCACGATACATGTCCGAAAAACATCCCGAATGCCCGCTATACAATCCCTTGAACTGTAAGGAATACTACAATCCCAAGCTTTGCGCCTTTGTACGCAAGGACAGGGTCTGCCTGAAGAAGAAAAAGCCCAAGCAAAAGGAAAAAAATGACGAGGAAGAGTAAGACGAAGCAAGTTCAGCAATAGACATAAAAAAGAGGGAAAAGGGGGCGCGAAGGGCGCCCTCTTTTTTTTCTTCGTTTCAAGCATGCCCCGCCGTATGGGTCAGAGACTGAGGATCGATGCCCATTTGCCGGATGGCACGCTCCCAGCGCCGCTCCGGGGGGATTTCGAAAATGATCTCCCGGTTGCAAGGCGCCACGAGCCAGGCGTTCTGGTTCAACTCCCATTCAAGCTGACCGGGAGCCCACCCGGCACATCCCAGGGCGATGATATAGGATGCGGGCCCGCTGCCCTGGGCAATGGCCTGCAGGATCTCCCGGGAGTTGCTCAGGGCCAGCTCTTGGCCGACGATCAGGCTTTGGCCCCACTCCAGCGGCGGTCCATGCAAAACGAACAACTCATTGCCATGCACCGGCCCGCCGATGTGAATGGGGACGGAATCCGCCTGGCCGTCGGTATCTATCCCCAGTTCTTCGAAGATCATTTTGGCGATCAGCCCCTCATGCACCCGGTTGACGACAATGCCCACCGCCCCCTCTTCGCTGTGTTCGGTGATGCAGGTCACGGATTGATGGAAATTGGGGTCCATCAAGGCCGGCATGGCCATGAGGAAATAGCCCTTCAGGAAAGTGGGAAAAGCTTCCATGCCAGCCAGCCTTTCTTCAGACGTGTTTCCGAGATAAGTGCAAGCATTCTAACAGATACCTGGTTTTAAATCAGCCGTTTTCTTTTTCCGCTGCGATGGTCGGACGGCCATTCAACCAGGCCACGCGTCGCAGGTCGTAAATTTGTCCGGACTGAAATTGGGCGGCCGCATCCAATTCGAGGATCAGGCGCGCCACC
>JAKAFO010000278.1 GCA_021819735.1 Deltaproteobacteria bacterium | reverse complement strand
GCTTCACTTCGGGCAGGCCGAATTGGGCCGTGGCCACCGCCACGCGGAAGTGGGAACTCAGGGCCGTCTCCAGGCCGCCGCCAAAGGCCGTGCCGTGCACGGCCGCGATGATCGGCTTGGTGCATTCGTCGAACACCGTGAGCACGTCCGGCAGATGGGGCTCCTTGGGCGGCTTGCCGAACTCGCGGATGTCCGCGCCCGCGCAAAAAGTCCCGCCCTTGCAGATCACCACGACCGCCTTGATGCCGTCATCCTTCATGGCCATGGCGATGCCGTCGGCCATGCCCTTGCGCACCGGAAACCCCAGGGCGTTGACCGGCGGGTTGTCGATCCACAACATGCCGATCTCACCCTCTTTTTCCAACGATACCGCTTCTGTAATCGCTACCATGCACTCCTCCTCGTATAAAGTTTGGGGATAATGAGTCAGGAGCCCCTCCCATGCCGGGGCGTCCAAAAAAGACGAAAAATCCGCTCCCTTTAATCACACCTGCCTTCCAGTGTCCATACCATTATATATAGGCGAAACGGTCTCCTGTTCGGCTATGCCGACTGCGCTTCGGCTTCGAATGCGCCCTCGAAAACCATTTCCCGGAATGGCACCCAGGAATACGATTTTTTCTAGCGGGCGAGCAAGATTGCCTGGAATCAGCAGATTGGAATGGAACCGAAAGTTGCTAATATTTTCTTAAAATGACTAAATAAGGTAAATATACTTGACTTAAATTGACCTTTTAGTAAATATTTTTGCATGAACATCGCCCCTCATGACATTTTGTCGGTCCTCCGCCAATATAATCCGTGGTGGTCCGGTACTCGAATACCCGATTTGCCGACTTGGCGCAGAGCGGCCTTTAATGAAATCGATTTATGGTTGCGACAGCCTCCGGCACACCGCGCCCTTTTGGTCAGCGGCGCGCGTCAGGTGGGCAAGACGACCCTCATGCTGCAAGCCTGCGATACGTTGATCGCCGCTCAGGTGCCGCCCCAGAATGTGCTCTACGCCACTTTTGACCATCCATTGCTCAAGTTGGCGGGTCTGGAGCAAGTGCTCAAACTTTGGCGCGAATACGAACCCGCCCATGAGGGCGTGGAATATCTGTTTCTGGATGAGATTCAGTTCATCCGCGATTGGCAGACCTGGCTCAAACACCAGGTGGATTTTGAAAAAAAGCGCCGCATCACCGTGACGGGCTCGGCCGCGCCGCTCGTCACCGATGGCCAGGAGTCGGGTGTCGGACGATGGCATACCATCAAGTTGGCGACCCTCTCTTTCTTTGAGTTTTTACAAATCAAACGACTGGCCGTTCCGGAAATTCCGGATTTATCCTCGTTGACCCAATTGTTCACCTGGACGCCGAGCCAGTTCAACCGCGTAGGTGAATCCGCGCGCCCGTTGGTGGGTCATTTCCATGACTACCTGATGCGCGGCGGTTTCCCCCAAAGCGCGCTGGTGCCGACGGCCGAGACCGCTCAGAAGCTCTTGCGCGAAGATATCGTGGATAAAGTCCTCAAGCGCGACATGACCGCTCTGTTCGGCGTGCGTCGTGTGCTGGAGCTGGAGCAGACTTTTCTATACCTGTGCCTGCACGACGGCGGTCTCTTGGACATGACCGATCTAAGCAAAAATCTGGAGGTTAAGAAGCCGACAGCCATCAACTACATCAACCTGTTGGAGGCCGCCCACTTGATTCATCGCTTGCCGCCATACGGCTACGGCAAGGAGATCCTGCGGGCCCGCTACAAGGTGTACTTGGCGGATGCGGCCATTAGCGCCAGTGTGTTGCTCAAAGGCAAAACCATGCTCCAGGATGCCGCCGCTTTAGGCACGGCCGTGGAAACGGCCTTTTTCAAACATGTCTTCACCCGATATTACAGCGTCGGCATCGGTTTCAGCTACTGGAGGGGAAAGAAAAACGAAGAGGTGGACATCGTTGCCCAGGTCCAGGGCCGCACCATTCCCTTCGAAGTCAAATACCGCCATCAAAATACCGGACTGGGCGAGTTGAAAGGCATGACCGCCTTCTGCGATCAGAAAAAAATTGACCGCGGTTATGTGATCACTCGGGAGATGACCGATTTCAGCCTTCTGCCCATGGAGAACGCGCCGACCCATACCGTTTTGCTCAAGATCCCGGCGCCGCTGGCGTGTTATTGGCTGGGCCGGTCTGAATTGCAGCCATCCAATCTTCAGGGCAGGGTTGAATAGCAATAGTGCGTGCAGGTTCTCCAAGCTGGTCCGAATCGGTGTACATGCTTATCATGATTCCAGAGCGACTTAACATCGGGAGGCCATGATGACGCAACCGCCGGAAGAGACGCTTGTTCGCGACGCCGTGGAAACCGCCGAACGCTGGCAGAACCGCGCCAATGCGCTGCTGACGGATGAGGAGCGGGCCGTTCAAGAGCAAATGCGGCGGCTGCTCACCCACCCCAGGGACAAGGTGGTGCTGACCCAGCTCATCGACCAGAGTTTTCGATCGTGCGACCCCCGGCGGGTGGCCGATCAGGTCCATGCCATTCTCAAAACCCACGGGGTGCCGGAGTTCTTCTCCACCACCGAAAAACTGCTGGTGCGCATGTTTCTGGGGCTGGGGCGGCATCTGCCCTCGGTGTCGGTTCCCAAGCTGATCGATAAGTTGCGCCAGGAAAGCAGCCGGATGATCATCGCCGGCGAAGCCGACGCCCTGCGGGCCTACCTGCGCCAGCGGCGGGAAGCGGGCGTACGGGTGAACATCAACCACCTGGGCGAAGCCGTGCTGGGCGAACAGGAGGCCGCCCGGCGCCTGCAAAGCTATTTGGCCGACCTGCGCAACCCGGAGATCGAAGTCATCTCGGTGAAGATCTCCACCATTTACTCCCAGATCGACGCCCTGGCCACGGAGCACAGCGTCGCGATCCTGGTGGAGCGGCTGAGCACCTTGTATCGAGAGGCCCAGTCCAATTACTTCTATCGGTCCGACGGCACCCAGACACCCAAATTGGTCTACCTGGACATGGAAGCCTACCGCGACCTGGAAATGACCTGCGCCGCCTTCATCCAGACCCTCGAAAAGCCGGAATTCAAGGATGTCATGGCCGGCATTGCCCTGCAAGCCTATCTTCCGGAGGCCTACCTCCTGCAGCAGCGGCTCACCGCCTGGGCTCGCGAGCGCGTGGCGGCCGGCGGCAGTCCCATCCTGCTGCGCATCGTCAAGGGTGCCAACCTGGAGATGGAGCTGCTGGAATCCGCCCTGTTCAACTGGCCCCTGGCGCCCTATGACAACAAGCCGGCGGTGGATGCCAACTACAAACGCATGCTGCGTTACGGCCTGACGCCGGAGAACGCCCGGGCCGTGCGCCTGGGCATCGCTTCGCACAATCTCTTCGAGCTGGCCTATGCCTACGAGCTGGGCCGGGCCAACCAGGTGGAAAAGTACTTGCACTTCGAGATGCTGGAAGGCATGGCCGAGCATGTGCGCCGGGCCTTGAGCGAAGCCTCCCAGCCGCTGCTGCTCTACGCGCCGGTCGCGCGCCGGGACGAATTCGTCAACGCCATCGCCTACCTGGTGCGGCGGCTGGATGAGAATACGGGCGAAGAGAACTATCTGCGCTACGCGCCCCATTTGGAGGTCGATTCGGACGCGTGGCGCTCGCTCAAAGAGCGGTTTGTGGCCTCGTGTGCCCCTGACGATCAGTCCGCGCCCCAGCCGCACCGCGTCCAGAACCGCGCCACGGAGCACTTCGCGGAACCTTCAGGCACTTACTTCGAAGGCGAATTCAACAACGAGCCGGATACGGATTGGTCCCTGGCGGCCAATCGTCAATGGGCGCAGGCCATCCGAAGCAAATGGCGCAAAACGGCCAACGACCCGGCGCTTCAAATCCCGCTGGTGGTGGCCGGCCGGGAGATCTACGACCATCGGGAAACACGCGACGGCATCGATCCTTCCCAATGGCCCCGGAAGATTGTGACCGCCACTTTCCGACTGGCGACGGTCGAGGATATCGATGCGGCCGCGGCCGTGGCCCAGAGCGATCCGGACGGTTGGCGCGTGCTCTCCATGGACCAGCGCCACCGCGCTCTTTCCCGCGTGGCCCTGGAACTGCGCAAGGCCCGGGGCGATCTGATCGGCGCGGCCGCGGCCGATACCGGCAAACGTTTCAGCGAAGCAGACGTGGAGGTCTCCGAGGCCGTGGATTTTGCCGAATACTACCCTTTCTCGGCGCGCGCCTTCACGGAGATCCGGACCCTGGACGTCAAAGGCAAGGGCGTGGGCGCGGTGGTCTCCCCGTGGAATTTTCCCATCGCCATTCCCTGCGGGGGCATCACGGCCGCCCTGGCCGCGGGCAACACCGTGCTCTTTAAACCTTCCAGCCAGGCCGTGCTGACCGCCTGGGTGCTGTGCCAATGCTTCTGGCAAGCCGGCATCTCCCGGAATGTCTTGCAGTTCTTGCCCTGTGCCGGCGATCCGGTGGGGTCCCATCTGGTAACCCATGCCGGCGTGGATTTCGTGATCCTGACCGGCGGCACCGCCACCGGCCTGGCCATGCTGGCGCAAAAGCCCGCCATGCTGCTTTCGGCCGAGACCGGCGGCAAGAACGCCACCATCGTCACGGCCATGGCTGATCGCGAGCAGGCCATCAAGAATGTGGTCTACTCGGCCTTCGGCCACGGCGGGCAGAAGTGTTCGGCCACGTCGCTGCTGATCCTGGAAAAGGAGGTCTATGACGACGAAGACTTCAAACGCCAACTGGTGGATGCGGCCCAGAGCCTCGCGACCGGCTCCTGCTGGGAGTTCGCCAACAAAATGGGGCCGCTCGTCCGGCCGCCGGCCGGCGATCTGCTGCGCGCCCTGACCCGCCTGGAACCCCTGGAGAGTTGGGCCCTCCAGCCGCGCCCGGACGACGAAAACCCGCACCTCTGGACACCGGGCATCAAATACGGCGTGCAGCCCGGCAGTTTCACCCACATGACCGAACTCTTCGGGCCGCTGCTGGGGGTGATGCGCGCCGACGACCTGGAACACGCCATCGAACTGGTCCACCAGACCGGTTATGGGCTCACCGCCGGCCTGGAAAGCCTGGATGCCCGGGAGCAGGCCCGCTGGAAAGCCGGCCTGCGCGCCGGCAATCTGTACCTCAACCGCGGCACCACCGGCGCCATCACCCTGCGCCAACCCTTCGGCGGCCTGGGCAAATCGGCCCTGGGGCCGGCGCTCAAAGCCGGGGGGCCCAATTATGTCACCCAATTCATGGAAGTAAAGGAACTCGGGCCGCCGGTCATTCAGGCCATCCGCAAAGAGAACGCGCTGCTGCGCTGGGCTCTGGCCATGCGCGGCAAACTCCTGGGGGCCCGATTGGCGCCTTACGCTCCGGATCTGTCCCGGCTCATCCGTGCCATCAAGAGCTACTGCTATCAATGGGAGCAGGAGTTCGGCCTGGAAAAAGATTACTTCCACTTGCGCGGCCAGGACAACCTGCACCGCTACCTGCCCCTGGGCGCCATCGGCATCCGGCTGCATCCCCGGGACAGCCTCTTCGACCTGCTGGCCCGCATTGCGGCCGCGCGCATCACCGGAAACACGGCCGTGGTCAGCATCCCCGAAGATCTGCACAATCCGGTCACTGCTTTTCTGGACACAAAAGAGGCCCGCGATCTGCTCGGCGCATCTCCCGTGCGCCGGCAGTCGGACCAAAAGCTGAGTGCTTCTTTTGATGTGCTGCAGCGCATACGCTACGCCGCACCGGAGCGCGTGCCGCCGGAACTGCTGCAATGCGCCGCGCGCAGCGGATACTACATCGCCCGCGCCCCGGTGCTCATGGAAGGCCGCCTGGAACTGCTGCACTATCTTCAGAATCAGAGCGTATGCGATAGCTACCACCGCTATGGGAATCTGGGGGAGCGGGCGGTGGTCTAGCCTTCATAGGGGCGGATTGGGGGGCCGCCTCGCACGCTGGCGGCCCCCGGGTGGATGGATGCTATTCTTTCACTCTTTCGACGATCAGGTTCGGGTCGGCGGCGATCTGCGCTTCGCTGAACAGGCAGTCCCGCCAGCGGCCCTGGGAGAACAGGTAGGTCTGATCGCTGAAGTGGGGCGAATTCGGATCGGTGGATTGGCCGTAGCTGATCAATACTTTAGCCCGGGGCCTGCCGGCTTTCGGGTACTCCACCATCTGCATATAGCTGCTGCCGTAATTGATCAGGTAGCCGCCCTGGTCGAACAGGGAGGCGGACGGCAGACCGCCCAGGGAGATGTCGGGCGGCAGCAGCGTGCCGTTGCCATCCTTGTTGTAGTAGAGCATGTTGAAGGCGCCGTCCTGGCTCGGTCCGCCATGAATGGGGATCAGTTCGTCGCCCAGGCGCGTGAATTGAATCTCTCCGAGGGGCGCATCCAGGGCAATCCCGGCCTCTTGTAACCTCTTCACGCCATCCCCCAAGGCTTTGAGGATATTGGCTTCATTGCCGATAACGTTCAGCGTGTTGGGGGTCGCCACGGGGTCGTCGGGGTCGAAGGGAACCGCCCACAGGCTGGTATATGCGGCCGGTTTTTCGAAATAGGTCATGAACTCCCGGAAGATGTGGCCCCCGGTGCTGTCCAGCCGATAGGTCTTATCCCAATCGGCCAGCGCGTCGCAGGCGCCGCTGGCCACCAGCGCATCATCCTCCCAGCACAGTGCCGCCAGGTCATCGGCCAGCAACTCGCCGCCCATGACCCGGTCGTTGAAGAGAATATTTTTAAAGGTGTTCCAACTCACCCGTTTGCCGGGCCCGGCCACCTCCGCGAGAAAGGTCAGTCCCATGCGCGGTCGCAGCCCGACATCCGTCCTCTCGGTTCCCCAAAGCTGGTTGGGGGCGGTCATGGTGATCGGTGTTTCGGGGTTGGCCAGCCAGTAACTGTTGTTCGAGTTGGCCACATAGGTGGTG
>JAKAFO010000277.1 GCA_021819735.1 Deltaproteobacteria bacterium | reverse complement strand
TGTCTTCTGGGCGAACGACTTGAAGCATTCCGCGGCATGCAGCGTATAGCGGTAGTAGAAATCGTTCACCGAGCGGCCGACGGTGCTGGAAAGCAGCAGTTGATCCCGAATGGTGACAAAAAGCTGTGTATTCAATTGGGTGGCCCACATGGCAGTCAACAGCACCAGCGTGAGCAGCGGCACCGGCCAGAGCCGGCCGGCCCGGGCCGGCGCGGCCGACGGCGTCCGGTGCAAGGCGGCCATGGCCGTGACCAATGGCGTGAAAACAACCAGCAGGGTCGGGAACAGCACCCATCCCTTGAGGTTCACGGCGACCACCAGTGCCGCCCAGGCCGCCGCCGCACTCCAGAGCAACCTCGGCCGGGCAGAAAACAGGCGCTGCCATAAATAGAGGAGCGACCAGGTGGCCAGCGTCAGGCCGATGCCGACGCTCAGGGTGAAGAAAAAACCGCCGCCCAAGGCAGCGCCCCAATCCCGGAGCGTATCGGCAGCCGGTCCGGCGGGTACGGGCAGCCAGCCGGCGTGTTCCATGGCCGCCACGCCGCGGCTCAGTCGGCTGCTGGTGTCTCTAACGAAAAGGGTGGCAATCACCTGAGTGGCCGCCAGGCCGGCTGCCACGGGACCGAGGGAGCGCCCGCGAATGGAAAGATTTCGGCTTGATGTCATCATGGCTCCAACGGTTCTCGATCCAACGACCAGGCCCCTTCCTTCGCGGCTGCCAAGAAGCATATAGCCCATTTCCCGGGGCAGGTCAAAGTTGCCTTTCTACTTGACCATGCCGTTAAATCCCCCTATCTTGAGCGCCATGACAAAGAAAGCATTGATCACCGGCATTGCCGGCCAGGACGGCGCCTACCTGGCGGAGTTGTTGTTGGCCGAAGGCTATGAGGTGCACGGCATCAAGCGCAGGGCCTCGTCGTTCAACACGGCCCGCATCGATCATCTCTACCAGGATCGCCACGATGCCGATGTGCGGCTCTTCCTGCACTACGGCGACTTGACCGATGCCACCAACCTGATCCGGGTCATCCAGGAAGTACAGCCCGACGAAATCTACAACCTGGGCGCCCAGAGCCACGTCATGGTCTCTTTCGAAACCGCCGAATACACCGCCAATGCCGATGCCCTGGGCACGCTGCGGCTGCTCGAAGCCATCCGCATTTTGGGGCTCGAGCGCAAAACGCGCTTCTACCAGGCCTCCACCAGCGAGATGTTCGGCAAGGTGCGGGAAGTTCCCCAAACGGAAACGACACCTTTTTATCCGCGCAGTCCTTACGGGGCGGCCAAAGTCTACGCCTACTGGATCACGGTCAACTACCGCGAGGCGTACAACATGTTCGCCTGCAACGGCATTCTCTTCAACCACGAATCTCCCATGCGCGGCGAAACCTTTGTTTCGCGCAAGATCACGCGGGCCGTGGCGCGCATCAAGTTAGGCCTGCAAGAGGCGCTCTACCTGGGCAACCTGGACGCCAAACGCGACTGGGGCCATGCCAAGGATTACGTGCGCGCCATGTACCTCATGCTGCAACAGCCCCGGGCGGAAGATTACGTTATCGCCACCGGCGAAAGCCGCAGCGTGCGTGAGTTTGTGGAAAAAGCCTTTGCCCGCGTGGACATCGCCCTCCGCTGGCAGGGCCAGGGGCGAGAAGAGATCGGCATCGCGCCGGACAGCGGCAAGACCCTGGTGCGCATCGATCCGCGCTACTTCCGACCGACGGAAGTGGATCTTCTTTTGGGCGACGCCTCCAAAGCGCGTCGGCAGTTGAATTGGGAACCCAAAATCAGCTTCGACGCGATGGTGGCCGGCATGGTGGCCAGCGACCTGAAGGCGGCCGAAAAAGAGCGCCTCGTGCGTCAGGGCGGCTATCCAACATACGAAAGCTTTGATTGACCTCACAGCCTTATGAATCGTGACGAGAAGATATTCGTAGCCGGTCACCGCGGCTTGGTGGGTTCGGCCATCCTGCGCCGTCTGCAATCCGCCGGATTCGAGAACCTGATCACCCGTTCTCACGCGGAGTTGGATCTATCCGATCCACGCGCCGTGGCCGACTTTTTCGCGACCGTCCGGCCGGCCTATGTCTTTCTGGCCGCGGCGCGGGTGGGCGGCATTCACGCCAACCGCACCTTTCCGGCCGAATTCATCCAGCAGAACCTCGCCATCCAGACCAACGTCATCCATCAGAGCCACCTGCATGGGGTGCGCAAACTGCTCTTCCTGGGAAGTTCCTGCATCTATCCCCAGTTGGCGCCCCAACCCATCGAGGAGCGGCATCTGCTCTCCGGCCCGCTGGAGCCGACCAATCAGGCCTACGCCGTGGCCAAGATCGCCGGCATCCAGATGTGCTGGGCCTACAACCAGCAGTACAAAACCCATTATATTCCGGTGATGCCCACCAATCTCTACGGCCCCGGAGACAATTTCGATCTGCTCACCTCCCATGTACTGCCGGCCATGCTGCGCAAATTCCACCTGGCCCGCCTGGCGAGCGCGAAGAACATGGCCGCCATCGCCGCGGATGAAGGCCGCTTCGGCCCGCTGGACCCGGGCTTTCGACGCGCCTTGGGCATCGATGGGCAGAGCGGGGAGCCCAGGGTAGTCCTGTGGGGCAGCGGCACGCCGCGCCGGGAATTCCTATATGTGGACGATCTGGCCGATGCTTGTCTCTACCTCATGCAAATTCCCTGGGAAAGCGTGATTTCCGCGTGCGCCGATCCCGCGGCCGTGCTGTTCAACGTAGGCACCGGCCTGGATCAGACCATCCGGGAATTGGCTTCGATCGCATGCGCTACGGTGGGCTATGCGGGAGCCGTGACCTGGGACAGCGCCATGCCCGATGGAACACCGCGCAAGCTGTTGGATAGCCGTCGGCTGAGGCAGTTGGGATGGCAACCGGGCATATCCCTGGAAGAGGGCCTGCGCCGCACCTATGCCTGGTATCTGACCCAAACCGCGAACAAGTAACGCAGGAGGACCCATGGTGATTACACCCGTTATTCTGGCCGGCGGTTCGGGCACGCGGTTGTGGCCCTTGTCCCGCAATCTCTATCCCAAGCAATTCATGCAGTTGGTGGATCAGCACACCCTGTTGCAAAGCACTTTGCTGCGGCTCGTTGACATGCAAGCTGCCGCGGCGCCCATCGTGCTGTGCAACGACGCCCACCGCTTCATCCTGGCGGAACAGTTGCGCCAGATCGATGTCCGACCCAAGGCCATCATTCTGGAGCCGGCCGGCCGCAACACCGCTCCGGCCCTGGCTGTGGCCGCTTTGATGGCCACGGCCCAGCAAGAGGACCCCATCCTGATGGCGCTGCCGGCCGATCACCACATCCGCGACACCCGAGGCTTCCTGGCCACGGTGCGCCAGGGCGCACGCTACGCCGAGCAGGGCTATCTGGTCACCTTCGGCATCGAACCGGATGCCCCCGAGACCGGCTACGGCTATATTCGCAAGGGAACGGCCCTGGCGGTAAACGAGCCGCCGGCGGCCTGGACCATCGACCGCTTCGTGGAAAAACCGGAGCTGGACACGGCGCGCCAGTATGTGGCCTCGGGCCAATACTGCTGGAACAGCGGCATGTTCATGTTCAAGGCCGGCAAACTGCTCAAGGAGATGGAGCAGCATGTCCCGGCCATCGTGGCGGCCTGCCGCGATGCGGTGGCGCGCGGCCATAGCGACCTGGATTTCTTCCGCCTGGACAAGGCGGCCTTCAGCCGGTGCCCGTCGGATTCCATCGACTATGCCGTCATGGAGAAAACCGGCGCCGGCGTCATGGTCAGCCTGGCCAGCGACTGGAGCGACCTGGGCTCGTGGGAAGCCTTGTGGCAGGCCGGCGAAAAAGACGCCCAGCGCAACGTGGTGCACGGCGATGTCTGCCTGCAGGATGTGCACGATTCGTTCGTGCACAGCTCCAGCCGGCTGGTGACGGCCGTGGGTCTGAGCCACCATGTGGTGGTGGAGACCAAGGACGCGGTCTTCGTGGCCCCGCGCGACCAGGTGCAGCAGGTCAAGGCCCTGGTGGACCGGCTCAAGCGCGCCGACCGGCCGGAGACCGTCAACCACAAAAAGGTCTACCGCCCCTGGGGCGCCTATGAAGACATGGATGTGGCCGAACGCTTCCTGGTCAAGCGCATCACGGTCAAGCCCAAGGCCAAGCTCTCCACGCAGAAGCATTTCCACCGCGCCGAGCATTGGGTGGTGGTCAAGGGCACGGCCCTGGTCACCCGGGGCGAGGAGCAGTTTATCCTCAAGGAAGACGAATCGACCTATATTCCCCTGGGCATCGTGCACCGCCTGGAAAACCCCGGCAAGATCCCCCTGGAGCTGGTGGAGATTCAATCGGGCAGTTATCTGGCCGAAGACGATGTGGTGCGTTTGGACGATGTGTATGGGCGGCATGGTGGGGAAGAAGGCGATTAACTCGTTATTGGAGCAACAGATGCCAACAATCATCGTCACCGGCGGTGCCGGGTTCATCGGCACCAATTTCATCCGCCACCTGCTGGACATCCGGCCCGGTTGGCGCATCGTCAACCTGGATGCCCTTACCTATGCGGGCAACGCCGCCAACCTGGCGGACGTGGCCGCCCAGGCGCCCGCGCGCTACCGCTTCGTGCGCGGCGACATCGGCGACGAAACCCTGGTGCGCGGACTGCTGGCCGAGGAGCGCCCCCAGGCCGTGGTGAACTTCGCGGCCGAGTCCCACGTGGACCGATCCATCGTCGGTCCGCTGGCCTTCGTGGAGACCAATGTGCTCGCCACCGCCCGCCTGCTGCTGGCCTGCCGCAACGATTGGGAAGAAAAAGGCCGGCCGGCCGATTTCCGCTTTCTGCATGTCTCCACCGACGAAGTGTTCGGCAGCCTGGGCCCCGACGGCTATTTCACCGAGACCACGGCCTACGACCCCTCCAGCCCCTACTCGGCTTCCAAGGCGGCCAGCGACCACCTGGTGCGCGCCTGGCAGCGCACCTACGGCTTTCCGGCCCTGGTCACCAACTGCTCCAACAACTACGGCCCCTATCAGTTCCCGGAAAAGCTGATCCCGTTGATGATTCTCAACATGATCGAGGAAAAAGAGCTGCCGGTGTATGGGGATGGCCGCAACGTGCGCGACTGGCTCTATGTCATCGACCATTGCGAAGCCCTGGCCACGGTTTTGGAAAAGGGCCGGCCGGGGGAAACCTATAACATCGGCGGACACGCCGAACGGGCCAATATCGATGTGGTCCACCAGTTGTGCGACCTGCTGGACGCGCGCCTGGGGCGCGGCCCCGACCGATCCAGCCGCCGCCTGATCCGCCATGTCAGCGACCGGCCGGGGCATGACCGGCGCTACGCCATCGACGCCGGCAAGATTCAACGCGAGCTGGGCTGGCAACCGCGCTTTGCCTTCGAACAGGCCCTGGCCGCCACCGTGGATTGGTACCTGGCCCATGGCCCCTGGGTCGATTCCGTGCGCAGCGGCGAATATCGCAAATGGATCGATCTCAACTACGGGACGGCCCGCGCGCGGGCCGACATCAACTGAACCCACAGGAGCGGAACAGCCCATGAAAGGCATCATTCTGGCCGGCGGCAGCGGCACACGCCTCTACCCCATCACCCGGGTGGTGAGCAAGCAGTTGCTGCCCATCTACGACAAACCCATGATCTACTACCCGCTGTCGGTGCTGATGCTGGCCGGCATCCGCGAGATCTGCATCATCTCCACGCCCCAGGACCTGCCCAAGTTCCAGGAACTGATGGGCGACGGCCGGCAGTGGGGACTCACCTTCGACTACATCGCCCAGCCGCGGCCCGAAGGCATTGCCCAGGCGTTCATCCTTGGCCGGGATTTCATCGATGGCGAGGGGGTCTGCCTGATCCTGGGCGACAACATTTTCTACGGTCATGGTTTGACGGCCCAGATGGCCGCGGCCGCACGCCGGCAAAGCGGGGCCACGGTCTTCGGCTACTGGGTCAAAAATCCCCAGCGCTACGGCGTGGTGGCCTTCGACCCGACCGGCCGGGCCATCGATATCCAGGAAAAGCCCAAGCAGCCGCCCTCCAATTGGGCCGTCACCGGGCTCTACTTCTATGACCGCCAGGTCGTAGAAATCGCCGCCGGCCTGAAGCCGTCGGACCGGGGCGAGTTGGAGATCACCGACGTTAACCGCGTCTATTTGTCCCGCAATGAGCTGTTCGTTGAAAAATTGGGCCGCGGCACCGCCTGGCTGGACACCGGAACGCATGAAAGCATGATGCAGGCCAGCGCCTTCATCGAAACCATCGAAGAACGCCAGGGACTCAAGGTGGCCTGCATCGAAGAGATCGCCTACCGCATGGGGCTGATCGATGCTGAACAGGTCCTGCGCCTGGCCGCGCCGCTGGCCAAGAACGGCTACGGCCAGTATCTGCTCGACATGGTCTCCCAGAAGGATGGGCGCCCATGAAGATTATCCCCACCCGTTTAAGAGAAGTACTGCTCATCGAGCCGGTGATCTTCGGCGACCCGCGCGGCTATTTCCTGGAAACATACCAGCGGCAACGCTATGCCGCCGCCGGCATCGATGTCGCCTTTGTCCAGGACAACATCTCCTTTTCCCAGGGCAACATCCTGCGCGGCCTGCACTTCCAGAATCCCCAGAGCCAGGCCAAGCTGGTGCAGGTGCTGGAGGGCGAGATCTATGATGTGGCCGTGGATGTGCGCCGCGGATCGCCCACCTTCGGTCAATGGGTGGGCGTGACGTTGTCTTCGGCCAAGCCCCGCCAGCTTTACATTCCCAAAGGATTCGCCCACGGCTTTTGCGTATTAAGCGCCACGGCCCTTTTCAGCTACAAGTGCGGAGATTACTATGCGCCGTCGAGTGAAAATGGCGTCTGCTGGAACGATCCGGACCTGGGCATCGACTGGCCGGTGCAACATC
>JAKAFO010000276.1 GCA_021819735.1 Deltaproteobacteria bacterium | reverse complement strand
AATTGGACCTGGGATTGCTTCATCGCCTTTGCCTGGCAAGGCGGTGAAGCAGAAGAGCGGCTGGTGGTGGTGGTCAACTACGCACCCCACGCCAGCCAGTGCTACCTGCGGCTGCCCTTCGCGGATCTGGCCGACGGCGAGCGGCGGCTTCAGGATTTGTTCAGCAACGAACGCTACGACCGGCAGGGAGAGGAGCTGCGCGCCCGCGGGCTCTATCTGGATGTGCCGGGCTGGAGCTATTATGCTTTTACGTTGCAATGAGGATAGCCGCACGCATGCTCGATTGTAATTCGGATGGTGCGCGTGCGATCGCGACGGAATGTATTGTACATTGAGGTGCGGGTGAAATATACGTTGGCATCTGAAATGCCGGCATACAAGTCAAAAGGAGGCGTTGTGAAGAAAACCCTATTCGTGCCCATGGTGTTGATACTGGCCGCGGCCGCTCTGGGCGGCTGCTCGGAAAAGAAAGAGGCTGCCGCGCCGCCACCCCCGGAAGTGGAAGTGGTGACGGTGGTGCAACAGGATGTTCCCGTGCACCGCGAGTGGGTGGCTTCCCTGGACGGATCGGTCAACGCCACGATCCTGGCCCAGGTGCAAGGCTACCTGGTCAAGCAGAACTACAAGGAGGGCGATTTCGTCAAGGCCGGCACGCCGCTCTTCGAGATCGATCCGCGCCCGTTCCAGGCCTCCCTGGACGAGGCCAAGGCGGTGCTCTCCAAGCAACAGGCCGTGTTGCAGACCGCCCGGGCCAATCTGAAACGGATCGAGCCGCTGGCCGCCGCCAATGCGGTCAGCCAGAAAGATAAAGACGATGCCCTGGGCCGCGTGCAGGCCGCCGAAGCCCAGGTGCTGCAGGCCCAGGCCGCGGTGAGCAAGGCCGAGTTCGAGCTGGGCTTCACCAAGATCGCCTCGCCCATCGACGGCATCGCCGGCGCGGCCACGGCCCAGATGGGCGACCTGGTGGGCACTCCCCAGGCCAAGGCGCTGACCACCGTCTCCACCGTGGACCCGGTCAAGGTCTACATCCCCATCAGCGAGAAGGAGTACCTGGAGGCCGTCGAGCGCCAAAAAGAGCGCGAAGCCAGCGGCTCGGGCGAGCGCGCCTCGTTCACCCTCGTCCTGGCCGACGGCAGCAGTTGGCCCCAGCCCGGCACATTCGCCTTCGCCGACCGCCAGGTGGACCCCCAGACCGGCACCCTGCGCGTGGCCATTACCTTCCCCAACCCCGGCAACATTTTGAAGCCCGGCCAGTACGCCAAGGTGCGCGCCCTGATCGGCACGGCCAAGAATGCCCTGCTTGTTCCCCAGCGGGCCGTGGGCGAGCTGCAGGGCAACTTCCAGGTGGCCGTGGTGGACGCCGACAATGTGGTGCACCTGCGCAACGTGAAGACCGGCGGCCGGGCCGGCGACCTGTGGGTGATCCAGGAGGGGCTGGCCCCCGGCGACCGGGTGGTGGCCGAAGGCATCCAGAAGGTGGGCGACGGCGTCAAGGTGAACCCCAAGACGGCGGCCTCCCCCGCACCCCAGGCGAAGTAAATTTTGCCGGCCCAAGCGCCGATCCCCGCTAACGTGAACGCCGAAAGGGCTATGCCATGGCTAAGTTTTTCATCAACCGGCCCATCGTGGCCATCGTCATCTCGATCATCTTCGTCATCGTGGGCATCGTGGCCCTGCTGGGATTGCCCATCGCCCAGTATCCCGACATCGTGCCGCCCGAAATCGTCGTGAATACGGTGTACGTGGGCGCCGACGCCCAGACCGTGGAGCAGTCCGTGGCCACGCCCATCGAGCAGGAGATGAGCGGCGTGGACAACATGAACTACATGTACTCGACCAACGCCAACAACGGCGAGATGAAGCTCTTCGTCAACTTCGACGTTAAGACCGATCCCAACATCGACCAGGTGCTGGCCCAGATGCGCAAGTCCCAGGCCGACTCCAAGATGCCGTCCGAGGTGCGCGACTACGGCATCACGGTGAAGAAATCCACGGCCGCGCCCCTGATGCTCATCGCCCTCTCGTCGCCCAACGGCACCTACGACGCCACCTTCCTGGCCAACTACGCCTACATCAACTTGAACGATCAGTTGACGCGCGTGCCGGGCATCGCCAGCGTCACGGTGTTCGGCGCCGGCCAGTACGCCATGCGCATGTGGGTCAAGCCCGACCAGTTGGCCAAGCTCAACCTCACGGTGGCCGAGATCGTGGACGCCATCAAGAAGCAGAACACGGTCAACCCGGCCGGCCAGGTGGGCGCCGAGCCCGGGCCGCCGGGCATCGAGTTCACCTATGCCATCCGGGCCCAGGGCCGCCTGGAGAGCCCCGAGGAGTTCGAGAAGATCGTGGTGCGCGCCAATCCGGACGGCTCCATGGTGCGCCTGAAAGACGTGGCCCGCATCGAGCTGGGCTCCCAGACCTACAGCCTCACGGGCCGGCTCAACGGCAAGCCCTCGGCCGTATTGGCCCTCTACCAGTTGCCCGGCACCAACGCCATCGCGGCCGTGGACGGCGTGAAAAAGCTCATGGCGCAGGTCAAAACCACTTCGTTCCCGCCGGACATGGCCTACACCATCCCCCTGGACACCACCCAGTCGGTCCGCGAAGGCATCAAAGAGATCGTCAAAACCCTTTATGAGGCTCTGATCCTGGTGATCATCGTGGTCTTCATCTTCCTGCAGGGCTGGCGCGCCACCTTGATTCCGGCCCTGGCCGTGCCGGTCTCGCTGGTGGGCACCTTCGCCATGTTTCCGCTGCTCGGCTTTTCGATCAACACCATCGCCCTGATGGGCATGGTGCTGGCCATCGGCCTGGTGGTGGACGACGCCATCGTGGTGGTCGAGGCCGTGGAGCACCATATCGAACACGGACTGTCGCCCAAAGAGGCGACGCTCAAGGCCATGGAAGAGGTCTCGGGCCCGGTGATCGCCATCGCCCTGGTGCTCACGGCGGTCTTCCTGCCCACGGTCTTCATTCCGGGCATCACCGGCAAGCTCTACCAGCAGTTCGCCGTGACCATCGCCATCTCGGTGATCATCTCGGCCTTCAACGCCCTGACGCTGAGCCCGGCCCTGTCGGCCCTGATCCTCAAGCCCAAGAAGCAGGCCCGCGGCCCCCTGGGCGCCTTCTACCGCTGGTTCAACAACGGTTTCGGCCGGGCCACCAACGGCTATGTGAAACTCTCCGGCTTTTTCATCCGCAAGTTCGTCATCAGCCTGATCCTGCTGGCGGTCATGACCGGCGCCATCGGGGTGATGGGCAAGATGGTGCCCGGCGGCTTCCTGCCCGAAGAGGACCAGGGGTACTTGTATGCCGGCGTGCAACTGCCCAACGCCGCATCGCTGCAGCGCACCAACGCCGCCTGCGCGGCGGCCGAGAAGATCATCATGGAGACGCCGGGGGTGGAGTATGTCACCACCGTCTCGGGCTACAGCATGCTTTCAGGCGTCACCAACACCTACAGCGGCTTTTTCTTCGTCTCGCTCAAGCCCTGGCACGATCGCAAGGCGCCCGAAGAGCAGTACGCGGCCATCATGGCCGGCCTCAACCAGCGCCTGAGCCGGCTGCCCCAGGGCGTGGCCTTTGCCTTCTCGCCGCCGGCCATTCCCGGCATCGGCACCTCGGGCGGCGTCACCTTCCTGCTCGAAGACCGGGCCGGCAAGGATATCGGCTTCTTGTGGGACCACACCCAGAAGTTCCTGGCCGCGGCGCGCAAGCGGCCCGAAATCTCCCGGGTCTCGACCACCTTCCTGCCCACCGTGCCCCAGTACTTCGTGGAGGTGGACCGCGACAAGGCCCTCAAGCAGGGGGTGGATCTGGGTCAGGTCTACCGGACGTTGCAGGCCTTCATGGGCGGAATCTTCGTCAACTACTTCAACCGCTTCGGCCGCCAGTGGCAGGTCTACGTGCAGGCCGAGGGCGATTACCGCACCCAGGCCGAGCAGCTCGGCCAGTTCTACGTGCGCAACGATGCCGGCGAAACCCTGCCTCTCTCGGCTCTGACCACCATCGAGCAGCGATCGGGTCCCGAGTTCACCATGCGCTACAATCTCTACCGCTCGGCCCAGATCAACGCCACCAATGCTCCGGGGTACAGCAGCGCCCAGGCCATGGCCGCCCTGGAAGAGGTCTTCGCCCAGACCATGCCCCGGGAGATGGGCTACGACTACCTGGGCATGTCCTTCCAGGAGAAAAAGGCCCAGGAGGGCATCCCGATCTCGATTATCTTCGGGCTCTCGCTGCTCTTCGTCTTTCTGATCCTGGCGGCCCAGTACGAAAGCTGGTCGTTGCCGTTCAGCGTCCTGCTGGGAACGCCCATCGCCGTTTTCGGCGCATTCGGCGGCATCCTGCTGCGCAAGATGGAGTTCAACCTCTATGCCCAGATCGGACTGATCATGCTCATCGGCCTGGCGGCCAAGAACGCCATCCTCATCGTGGAGTTCGCCAAGGTGGAGTATGAAAAAGGCAAACCCCTGATGGAAGCGGCCCTGGAAGGGGCGCGGCTGCGCCTGCGGCCGATCCTGATGACCAGCTTCGCGTTCATCCTGGGCTGCGTGCCCCTGGCCATCGCCACCGGCTCGGGCGCCGTCTCGCGCCAGGTGATGGGCACGGGCGTCATCGGCGGCATGCTGGCGGCCAGCTTCATCGCCATCTTCCTGATCCCCATGACCTTCTACATCGTGGAAAAGCTGGCCCACCGCAAGGGGGCCGGCGATGCCAATGCTTCCCACGCGCCCGGCCCCCAAGCCGAGAAAGGAGAGCACCATGCGTAGCCGCGCATTTTTCGTCATTCTACTATTGCTTCTGAACGGATGCTGGTCGGTGGGTCCGGATTACGTGCGGCCCGAAGCGCAAACGCCGGCCACCTGGCGCTTCGAAGAAAAAGAGGTCCGGGAGCTGGCCAACACCGCCTGGTGGGAGCAGTTCAACGACCCGGCCCTCAAGGCCCTGGTGGCCGAAGGGCTTGCCCAGAACCGGGATGTGCGCATCGCCACGGCCCGGGTGGAAGAGTTCTTCGGACGCTACTTCTCCACCCGCGGCGATCAATTCCCCTTCGCCAGCGCCGGGGGCAGCGCCTCGCGCCAGCAGGTCTCCGAGCGTGGGCCCTATGGCGCCACTGGCCTGGACAATCCCTACAGCCAATACGAAGTAAACCTGGGGGCCTCCTGGGAGATCGACTTCTGGGGCAAGTACCGCCGCGCCTCGGAAGCGGCCCGGGCCCAACTGCTGGCGACCGAAGAGGCCCGGCGCAACGTGGTGCTGACCCTGGTGACGGCCATCGCCGGCACCTACGTGGATCTGCGCTCCCTGGACAAGCAACTGGAGATCACCCGCCAGACCGCCGCCAGCCGCAAGGCCTCCCTGGATCTGTTTTCCATGCGTTTCAAGCAGGGGGTCACCTCGGAACTGGACCTGAGCCAGATCGAATCCCAATATGAAGATGCCATGGCGCGCATCCCCGATTACGAGGCCGCCATCGCCCGCACCGAAAACGCCCTGAGCATTCTGCTGGGCCGCAACCCTGGACCGATCGCCCGCGGCCTGACCATCGACCAACTGGTGCTGCCCGCCGTTCCGGCGGGCGTGCCTTCCGACGTCCTGGCGCGGCGGCCCGACATCCTGTTGGCCGAGCAGAACCTGATCGCGGCCAACGCCAGCATCGGCGTGGCCAAATCGGCCTATTTCCCCTCCATCTCCCTGACCGCGGCCTTCGGCTCGGTGAGCACCGATCTGTCGGATCTGTTCACCGGTCCGGCCGAGGCCTGGAGCCTGGCCGCCCCCATCACCCTGCCGATCTTTTCGGCCGGGCGCATCGGTGGCAACGTCAAGGCGGCCGAAGCCTTTCAGCGGCAGGCCCTGGAAGGCTACCAGCAGACCATCCAGAACGCCTTCCGCGAAACCGAAGATGCCCTGATCGGCCGCGCCAAATCCTTCGAGCGTCTCGAAGCCCTGGGCCGGCAGCTCAAGGCCCTGCGCAACTACGCCCGGCTGGCCCGCATGCGCTATGAAGGCGGCTACACCAGCTACCTGGAGGTCCTGGACGCCGAACGCAGCCTGTTTAGCGTCGAACTGGCCTATGCCACCGGCCAGGACGAACTCTTCCGCCGCCTGATCGATATCTACAAAGCCATGGGCGGCGGCTGGGTGGCATTGGCCGAGGAGCAGATCCCGGTGAAGCCGGAAAAAGAGGCGGGGTTCATTCCATAGGAAAGAGGCTGAAGACTGAAGGGAGGGTGCTTATGGACAAGTCTCAGAAGAAGAGAATTCTCGACTTCCTGGAGCCCTACCGCGTTTCCCAGGGCAAAGCGTTCCGGCTCAAGGATCACGACCCGGCGGACACCCGGGGCTTTACTTCCGAAAGCAAAGGTGAAGCCAAAGAGCTGCTGAGCCGGGGCGTCGAATGGCTGGCCGAGGCCCAGGGCAAGCTCTACGCCCAGGACCGCTGGAGCGTGCTGCTCGTCTTCCAGGCCATGGACGCGGCCGGCAAGGACGGCACCATCAAGCACGTCATGTCGGGGATCAACCCCCAGGGGGTGCAGGTCTCCTCGTTCAAGGCCCCTTCCAGCGAAGATCTGGACCACGATTTCATGTGGCGCTGCATGAAGGCCCTGCCCGAGCGCGGGCGCATCGGCATCTTCAACCGCAGCTATTACGAAGAGGTGCTGGTGGTCAAGGTTCACGAAGAGCTGCTGGCCCGGCAGCAATTGCCGGAGCCGCTCGTGACCAAGAAGATCTGGGAGCAGCGCTACGAAGACATCGTGAACATCGAGCGCTACCTGGCGCGCAACGGCACCGTGATCCTGAAGTTCTTCCTCAACCTGTCCCACGACGAGCAGAAGCGACGCTTCCTGGAGCGGTTGGACAATCCGGACAAGAACTGGAAGTTTTCCACGGCCGACGCCAAGGAACGGAACCACTGGCAGGCCTATATGGAGGCCTATGAGGCCATGATCC
>JAKAFO010000275.1 GCA_021819735.1 Deltaproteobacteria bacterium | reverse complement strand
CGGCCGCATCTGCGCTTTCTATATGTGGCTTTCAACAAGAGCGTTCAACTGGAAGCCGCCGAAAAGTTTCCGGCCAACGTCGTTGCGCGCACCGCCCATGCCCTGGCTTTTCGAACCCATGGCCATGCCCACAAAGACCGCCTGGTGCCGAGCCTGCGGGCCAACACGGTGATGCAGGCCCTGGGGCTGAACCACTATGAGGAGGCTCGCTTCACCATCGAGACCCTGCACAACTACCTGGTCTCGGCGGCCCCCAAAGTCGAGACATCGCACGTTCCCCATCAGGTGCAGGCTTTTTATCAGCAGCGCAAAGGCAGGATTCCCGATTTTGTCGATCTGGCCAACCAACTCGGCCGGAGCATGTGCGACCCGACCGATGCGACCGTCGGCATGCTGCACGATGGGTACTTGAAGCTCTATCAACTCTCCAATCCGGTGCTCGACTACGATTGCATCCTGCTGGACGAGGCCCAGGACATCAATCCGGTCACCGGCGCCATCGTCCTTTCCCAGGCCCAATCGGGCCATGGACGCCAACCCGCGTCCGTTATTATCGTCGGCGACAGCCACCAGCAAATCTACAGCTTCCGCGGGGCCAGGGACAGCCTCAAAAAGATCAAGACCTCCCAAACCATGTACCTGACGCGCAGTTTCCGCTTCGACAACAACATCGCCCGGGTCGCCAACATGGTGCTGTCCACCTTCAAAGGCGAAAAACGGCGTCTATCGGGCACACCCCGGGATGACGCCAAACCCAACTGGGACCCCGATCGTTACACGGTCATCGCCCGCACCAATGCCGCCGTGTTCGATCGGGCCGTGCAGTTAAGCAAAACCCACACGCTCGGCTTTGCCGGCGGCCTTCAGGGCTATCGCCTCAACAGCCTCAAGGATGTCTATTACCTGTATGCCGGCTTGTCCGATGGGATCTCGGATGCCTACATCAAGGGCTTTTACGATTATGGGCATTTAAGAGCCTACGCGGAGGCCGTGGAAGAGATCGAGCTGCTCGGCATCTGCAAAGTGGTCGAAACCTACGGCGGGCGCCTGCCCAAATTGATCGATGCCATCACCGAAAAAGCGGTGGATGCCGCCAAGGCCCAGATCACGCTCACCACCGCCCATAAATCCAAGGGCCTTCAATGGTCCAATGTCTTGATGCTGGGCGATTTCCTGGAATTGGTCAAAGACGGGCAACTGATCAATCCCGCGGGTGTCGATCCCGATGAATTCAACCTCATCTACGTGGCCATGACCCGCGCGATCCATAATCTGCGATTCGACAAAGAGAGCACGCTGCCCGATTTTATCAGAATAGTCCAAGAGCAAAGGAAGCAATCCCGCGGATAAATCCAGGGGGCATCGCACTTCTTTAGCGTCTGCGAAAGACGGTGGCGAAAGTCATAACTCTGCCGGCTCGGTGATGCTCAAATTCTTTATCTTCATGAATTCTTGGTAGCCGATCAATGTTTTGCCGCCGGACTCCATATGTACCGCGCTCGCCGGGCAGTTGTTGAGGCAGCCGAAGCAGAGGACGCAGGCTTGGGTGTCGATCGATAGCTTTGACAGGTCGATGGCATGGACCGGGCATTTGGCTTCACAAAGGCCGCAGGCAATGCATTTCTCCTCATCGATCGAATGGTTGCGGACCGACAGCTTCGTCCACCATATGGGGTTCATGAAGGTGACGAGTTCTCTCATCGTCAATTTCTTGGAGTATTCCACCCCCCTGCCCTGCTCGGCGGCCGCGAGCAGAAGCCTGGCATAGGCGCGGATGCGTTCATAGGTCGCCTCGTCGGGAAGATGTCTGGCACGCCAGACATTGTCGCTCACGCTATCCTCGGACCATGAGAGTGGATAGGCCGCCATATTCATGAAAGTCTCGAGGCCCAAAGGGATTCCGCCGCGTTCCGTCAGGCCCTCGAGGATGGAACAGGCGGCATTGTGCTGATTGCCCTCGGGACCGCCAAAGGTCACGAAAGATGCCACCAGCGTTCCGTTCAACTTCGGCAGCGATTCGATCCAATCCCTCACAAATTCAGGCGCGTCATAGTAAAATACGGGCGAACCGACTATCAACAGGTCGAAATCTGCAAGTTCCTGCGGGTCGATCTCCCGGATCTCGCCGGACAATGTCTTCACCCCCGTTTTTTCCATCGTCCTGGCCAATAGCCGGCCGCTTCTCCGGGTATATCCGGTTTGGCTATACCACAGGACCGCGGCGCGGTTTACTTTCCTGGGCGTAATGCGGCTATCGGCGCTGATGACGCGCATATACTTGCACCCCACGGGCGCAAGGGACAATGCAAAGGTTAATTGACCGGCCGCTTTTAAGAATTTCCTTCTTTGATTCATGGCGTTGTAACTCCATTCTCGAAACGAAACACTTTCACCTGTGATTTTACTTCACTGGCCCGACCCGCTTTATTCTTCTCCCAATACGGACGGTTCGAATATATCCGGAAAATAGTAGCGCAACACCTTGGCTGGAAAACCGATGGTAAGGGGCGCGCGATGGGACTCGGAACGCACCAGCCCCTCTTGAAGCATCTGGCTTACGATGCGCCTGGCATGCCGTTCGCTTCGATCGTCCATTCCCAGCAAGGATCTGGCCTCGCCTCTTTTGATTTCACCTTGCAGGAACAAGGCCTTCAGCAACCCGGCCGCGCGCGGGTCCAAGGGCTCGATGGCTCCCCTGTGTTTATCCCGGTCCTTTATGTAGCCTTCGATTCGGGCATCGATCCGGTTGAGTCCCAGGATCGTGTCCATGAATTGGACTTGGTCGAGGCAGACTTCCAGGAAGTAGAGGCAGTAATCGGCGAAAAAGTCTTGATCGAAGCTCTTTTTCCCTTTGGCGGGCGAATCCGCGGATTGCAGATTGGTCATATACCATTGCTTGTCTCGTGAAAACCCTCTGGATAGGGACCATAGATTGCCCCGGTTGATCCCGATATGGGCCATATACAACCCGGAAAAAAGGCGCCCTACCCGGCCGTTGCCATCGCGGAACGGATGCAGCCACATTAGGCGATGGTGGCTTGCGGCCACCGCGATCAGGCGCTCATCGCCATGAAAATGGGCCGGAGCGTACGCCTGGCTGAAGGCCTCGAACAATGAGGGCAACAGGGACGCATCGGGACCGTGGGCGGTGCGTCCGCCGTCCAAAGAGATCGCACTGTCGCGCAGTTGGCCGGGCCGCACGGAGTGCTTGGTAAAGCCGCCCTGGCTGTGGGCGAACTGGTGCCGCTTGGGCAGTTGCTCGTAAAAAACCTTGTGAATCCGGCCCACGAATTCCAACGCGCAGATATTGGCCGGCGGCGTTGCCAGAATTTCTTCCATGAGCCTTCTCTCGGTGCGCACATGGGCGGCGCACAGCTCCTGGGAATAGCGCCGATCCTCATCTTTGGAGAAATCCTTCTGCATGGCCGCCTCAATGTCCAGGATGGAGGTCTTATGCCCTTCGATGAGATTGGAATGGTAGCTGTTGAGAAACCGCAGCCGGTCGCCAAGAGCTTTGGCCGTTTCGGGGGCAATCCGGCCTTCCAGCGTGGAAGAGGCGATGATCACCTGCTGCGCCAGATCCTTGATCTCGCCCATACGGCGCGACGGAAGGGCCGGGTGGAAACTTGGCGTTGTAGGTTGGGCAGGCATGCTTTCAATATCCGCTCTAATAAGTTGGGCCAACCGCCGTTTATGTCCGGTTGTATGTCCGGTTTAATTTACCGATTTTTATTAGTTTATAGATCATAATGCAAGCTGTTTTGTCCGGTTTAGAGTCCGGATGCGTGGCCCCCCGCACACCCGCGGTGCATATCGCAGCCTCTGCAAAAACAGATTTAGGCAGTTTGCTTTTGTAAAGCACGAACAACAATCAATCCGGTGAAAAGGAGAACACGGTGGCTGCATGCCGCTTTGCTTCGACAGCTTCCGTTCGACGCGATTTTCCTTGCCCTTAACCCAGGAGACGATGTCCGCAAACACGAAAAGCGCATTCAGGATATCCAACAAAACACCCAAGCCTTCGATTACGATCCAAACCAATTCCATTTCAATCCCCGGACGACCTCTTCTCTCGCGGACGAATCACTCCGCCGCTGGAGCGGCCTCCCCCGAACGCAGTTGCCTCACCCCAATGTCAGCACGGTAAATTGGCTAGGCACAAGGCACATTCCCGGCGCGTTGGGCAGCATGCCGATGCAGTTCTGGCCGGTCATGGAGGTGAGGCGCTGGGCCGGGGGGCCGTCCACGAAGATGGTGAAACAGCCGAGCATGTAAGCGGCCTCGCCGGATTCGATGTGGGAGACCACGCCCATAAGGATGCCGGGTTCGTCGCCCACGCTGACCAGTCCTTCGGAGAGCTGGTTCAACGCCGGCATGCATTCAATCAGAATGTTGTAGGCCGCGGGCGCGGAGGTCACGGAAAAAGCCATGTCCGGATAGGGGATCGGCACAGGGACCGGCAATGGCGTCAGGCAGACATCGGGAAATCCCAGATCCATGCCGCAGCCCATATTCAATTGAAACATGATCGCTCCTTGATCAAAATCAGTTAATGATCCGTTAAAGAGTGGTGCAAAACCTTTTCTACCCCAGATGGACCTCGCCCCCATCGATCTTTACGAACTCTTCGGCCTGGACATAGGTCACGCGCCCATGTACCAGAGCCGTCTCCCGGGCCAGGGTGCGGCTCATGCCGGCCTGGGTTTCGTCCAGATCCTGCACATGCCGGTAGGAGTCCCCCAGCCGCTGGGTCCATACTTCCGAGGTGGTTTCCCGCTCCCGGCTCGATTCCTTCCAGACCGAACATACGGCTTCCACGGTTTTGCTCAACAGGCAAAAGGTATGGGTCAACCAGTGCACGGCAGCGGAAGTAAAGGTGACCGTTTGGGCCGAAGCTTCCATCCGGCCTCCGGCACTCAGCCGCAGGTCCGTGCCGGCCGCGATCTCCACTGCCCCCTTATCCGCGCTCAGGCGCGCGCCGGCGCCAAGATCGATTTGCATGGCCGTTTCCGCCGCCGCGCGCTCCAGCACGGCCAGGACATAGGCCGCCTCTTTCTTGTTGAGCGGCAGGGCCAGCAGCACCAGATCGCCGCACTCGGGCCGCACGAGGCAACTGGCGGCCGCGCGGCCGGTGAGCGGCCCGGATTCGGTCATGACCGTCAACAGCTCTGCTTCAGCCACCAGGATGCGCCCGCGGATCAAGCGCATCTCCGGGGGCATGCTCCCGGACATTTCTTCCTTGGCATAAGCGTTTGCTTTCTGATCAGGCGCACAAGTTGTCGTCTGCATCGGGACCTCCCTGTATCATCGCTGACGGCCGGGGTTCGGCCGTGAATATGTCAATCTCCGTCCGGCGGACGGAAGGCTTCGGCTTGGGCCATCTCCGGGTCCGGTCCGCGCAGATGGAGCGTGTTGACCCCGGCAAAGAGGGTTTTCTCCTGGACCGTTGCATGCATACAGGCCAGAAAGAGATTGGCCCTGGAGAAGTCCGACCCGCTTAAATCGGCATGGCTGAAGTCATTGTTGAAGCAGTCCGCCTCCATGAAGGCCGATTCGATGATTTTGGCCTTTGCAAACCGGGCGCCCTTGAGCGAAGCCTTACGGAAATCCGCGTGGGTCAGATCGGCTTCGCCAAAGAAAGATTGCGCGAAATCGCCGCCTTGGGCCTTGGAGCGGGCGAGCTTGGCGCCGGCGAACATGCATTGCCGGGCCGTGACACCCTCCAGCAAGGCGCCGGTGAGATCGGCCCCCTGGAAGACGCAGGTGCTGACGTCCGCCCCCTTGAACGATGCACCGGAGAGGTCCGCGCCCATGAAGTTCACCGAGCGCAGCTTCTGGCCGGAAAAGTCATGGCCGGTCAGCTTGGCTGCGGAGAGATTGACGCGGTCAAAGGTGACGCCCCGCAAGTTGACTCCTTCAAGGATGGCCTTGCGCAACGTGACCCGCTCCAGGGTGGCACCTTGCAGATCGGCCCGGCTCAGGTCCGCCTCCAGACCCACGGATTTCAGGAATTGGGCGCCGCGAAACACAGCGGCGGTGCAATTGGTCTTGTCCAGAAAAGTCCAATGAATCTTGGCGGAAGTAAAGTCGGCGCCGCTAAAGGTCGAACCGGAACAGTGACAGCGCAGGAAAAAGGAGCGCGCCAGGTTGGCGCCGCTGAAGTCCAGGCCGCGCAGCAGCATGTCGGTGAAGGTGCAGCCCGAAAAGTCGGCCTTCTGGAGGGTGCAGGCCTTAAAACCGGTCTTCTCCAGGCGCAGGCCGGCCAGGCGCGCACCGTTGAGATTGCACTCCTGAAAGTTGGCCAGGTGCAGGTTTTCGGCGCTCAGGTCCAACCCGGAGAGATCGGCCTCCCGGATGGGCTTTTTGGCTGCCAGCAGCTCCCGCAGTGTGATTAGGTCCATGCGTTGGCGCGGGGAGATCATCGGATCAGGCCCTCCCGTTGGAGCGCGTCCTGGTGGGATGCCAAAAGCGTGCGCTTGAGGTTGGTGCCCTCCATGCGGGTTTGGCCCAGCACCGCGCGCCAGAAATCCACGGCAAAGCAGTTGGCCCCGTCCAGATCGGCGTTGACCAGGCGCGATTTGCGCACCGAGGCCAGGTGCAGATTGGCATGGCGCAGGTTGGCGGCTTCGAGGTCGCATTTGAGAAAGCGGCAGCGCACCAGGCCGGCTTTGTTTAGATTGGCGCGGGTCAGATCGCAGGATTCGAAAATGGTGCGTTCCAGCATGGCCCCCTGAAAATCGGCCTGGGAGAGGTTGGATTTGCGGCAATAACCCTGCTTCCAGGTGACCCCGGACAGATTGAGCCCCGGAAAGACCGAGTCATGGGAGATCCGGAATTTGAACAGGTCGGAGCCGGCCAGGGTGACCTTTTCACCAGTGCAGGTGTGCCACAGCAGCGCATCGGTGGTGATGCCGCCCAACGCGGCCTTGCTCAGATCGACCTTTTTGAAGACGCACTTTTCGAAGCGGGCCCCCGCGGCCCGCAATCCGGCCGCACTGGTGTCGGAGACGATCGACAAGCGCAGATCGGCCTGATGCAGGCAGACCTGGGCGAACACGCCCTTTTGGAAAACGGCCTGATTGAACCGGGCGCGGGAAAGGTCCGC
>JAKAFO010000020.1 GCA_021819735.1 Deltaproteobacteria bacterium | reverse complement strand
GGGGGACCGCGAAAACTGCCTGAAAGCCGGCATGGATGACTATGTCTCCAAACCGATCCAGCCCGAACAGCTCTTCGCCGCCATCTATCGGCAAATCGCCCCGAAAAAAAAGCCGGAAAGCGATTTGGCCGGACTCTCGTGAGACCGGACGTGGGATAAAGGCGGGATTAATTCCGGAATTTATTTAAAAAAAGATACAACATATTGAATTGCTACGTAAAGAACGCACGCGCAAAGTATACCCTTGATAACCCTTGCCGGTACATGCTTCTGAGCCCGCGCCCCTAAATACATCCCAAAAAATCCGCCGGTCCCGAACAAGGCCCCTAAAATCCAATCCGGTGCAACGGCGGCATTCGTATAAATCATGGAGAACAATTGATAAATGCCCACACCGGCAACGGATGTAATGAATGTGCCCATCAGTGCGGCACCGGCGATAGTATATACGGGAAGACCGACGATGGTCACAAAAAAGGGTGCGACAATTGCTCCGCCGCCGATACCGTAAATCCCACCGATAATACCCACCAAGAAGCATATCAGGTACACAAGGATAGGTGAGAAGTGATAATGCTCATAATCATAAGCGAATTCTACCCTTCGAAAAGTCGATTCGATAAGCTTCACCGAATGTCGATCCAGGGTATTGCCGGCGCCCGTCGATAGTTTTTTTCGTTCCTGGTTTTTAACCACATCCAGGAACAGCCGGGCGCCGATGTATAGAAGAACCGCCCCCACAAACAATTTAAAATTTCTTGGATCCGGCAAATACTTGATGCGCACCCAGGCGCCAAAAATCACTCCCGGTAACGTGCCGGCAATCACCGCCCAGGTCAAAGGCCACAGCATCCGCCCTTCTCGGATGAAACGGTACACCCCGCTGGGAATCGCCACGATATTGAAGACCTGGTTGGTCCCGCTCACCGACGGCGCCGTGTATCCAAGAACGCTCATCTGAAAGGGAAGCAGCAGAAACGCCCCGGAAACACCCCCCATCGATGTAAAAAAAGAAACCACAAAGGCCACCCCAAAAGGAATGAGCGGATTCACCTCGATACCTGAAACAGGGAAAAACATACAAGGCGCTCCAAATTCGAGAAGGGTCCGGGCCAGCACCATGACTGTCATTTGGTGCCATTCTTAGCATCTCTTCGGCATAACTCAAAATGACATTTAATTGACCCATTGGTGCCTGCCCCCGATGTTGAGCCCGTTTATGTCCGCGAGCGTGCAAAAGTACGCATAGGCCTCGGTGCGCCGGAGAGGCTCCCTGCGCACAAGGGATTCGTCCATTGAGGGTATCTTGAAGTTTAGTGCTTTTCGAGTTGTTCCCAAAGTGGGAATAGCTGCTTTGCATCCAGCCGGAAACGACCTTCACTCCCTCTGAAAGATCGATACGCCTCCCGCGCCGGCGGCCCCCACGATGCGACCGGAGGCCACGTTCAGCACGGTGCCGGCCAGGGCGTCGATCTCCTCCCGGGCATGGCTGACATACAGGATGGGCACGGCCACCGTTTCGGCCAGGCGGCCGATGAAGGGAAGTACTTCGGCCTTGCGCGGGCCGTCCAGCGAGGCCAGGGGCTCGTCCATGAGCAGCAGGGCCGGGCTGGAGAGCAGGGCCCGGCCGATGGCCACGCGCTGTTTTTCGCCGCCCGAGAGCCGGGCCGGCCGGCGCTCGAGCAGATGGTCGATGCCCAGCAGCGCCACCACCTGCTCGAAGGTCACGTAGCGCTGATCTTTGGGGACCCGATGCAGGCCGTAGGTCAGATTGGATCGCACCGATAGGTGGGGAAAGAGGCGGCCGTCCTGGAACACGTATCCGACCCCGCGCCGCTCGGGGGGCAGATCGATGCCTTGCCGGGAGTCGAACAGGCAATGGCCGTTGACCTGGATGCGGCCGCGGTCGGGGCGCAGCAATCCGGCCACCATGTTTATGATCGAGCTCTTGCCGGCCCCCGATGGCCCGAACAGGGCCGTCACCCCCTTGGCCGGCGCGTGGAAGAGGGCCTGGATCACGAAACCGCCTAGGTTCTTCTCCACGTCGATGGCAATCATCGCCCGCCTCGCAAGCGCAGCGTGAAGCGGCGCGACACCTGCTCGGAAAAGATCAGGGCCGCCATGGCGATCAGGACCGAAAGCACGCACAGCCGCAGCGCGGCCGCCTCGCCGTCGGGCACCTGGGTCAGGGTGTAGAGCGCCAGCGGCAAGGTCTGGGTCTGGCCGGCGATGTTGGAGACAAAGGTGATGGTGGCCCCGAACTCACCCAGGCTGCGGGCAAAGGCCAGGATGGCGCCGGTAATGATGCCGGGCACGATCAACGGCAGGGTGATGGTGAAGAAGACCCGCCACGGCCCGGCGCCCAGGGTGCGCGCGGCCGCCTCCAGCCCCTGGTCCACCGATTCGAGCGACAAGCGCACGGCGCGCACCATCAGCGGAAAGGCCATGACCGCGGCGGCCAGGGCCGCCCCTTTCCAGTTGAAAGCCACCACGACGCCCAGGTACTTGTACAGCAGCGCGCCGATGATGCCGTTACGGCCCATCAACACCAGCAGCAAATAGCCGATCACCACCGGCGGCAGCACCAGGGGCAGATGCACCAGGCCATCCAGGAAATGCTTGCCCGCAAAGCGCGCCCGCGCCAGGACCCAGGCCGTGAGGACCCCCACCGGCAGACTCACGGCCACGGCCCAGGCCGATACCCACAGGCTCAGCTTCAGGGCCTCCCACTCCACCGCTGTCAGGTGCCAAAAGCCCATCAGCGCACGTCGAAGCCGTATTTGACGAAGATCGCCCGGGCCTCCGGGGATTTCAGGAACGCCATGAACTGTTTGGCCGCATCCATTTTACCGCCGGAAACCGCGGCCACCGGATAGACGATGGGCGCGTGGCTATCCGCCGGAAACGTGCCCACCACCCGCACCTTCTTGGAAACGGCGGCATCGGTGGCATAGACCAGCCCCAGGGGCGCTTCGGCCCGTTCGACCATCACCAGGGCCGCGCGCACATCCTTCATCGGCGCCAGCCGATCCTTGACCGCCGCCCAGGCGCCCAATTTTTCCAAGGCCTTTTGGCCGTACTTGCCCACCGGCACATGCTCGGGATCGCCCGTGGCCAGACGCCCGTCCCGGCCCAACGCAGCGACCAGCGAAACGCCGGGCTTGATCTCGATCGCCTTCGTCGGGCTGTCGACGGGAACGATCAGCACGATGCGGTTGCTCAGAAGATCCTGGGCCTGGCCCGGCGCCACCCGCTGTTTCTCTTCGAGATAGGTCATCCACGGCGCGTCGGCCGAAAGGAAAACGTCGGCCGGCGCCCCGCTCTCGATCTGCTTGGCCAGGGTGGAAGAGGAAGCGAAGGAAAAGGTCACATGACCCATGCCGCGCGCCTCGTACAGCGTCCCGATCTCGCCGAGGGCGTTGGTGGTCGAGGCGGCGGCGAAGACCACCAGATCGTTAACGGCCGAAGCCGCGATGCCACTCCCCATACCCGGACCGAAGGAAAGCAGCAGAACCAAGACCCACAGATGCCGGATGCGTTTCAAGAAAGCCATTGCCAGCGTCTCCTTTACTGTGTGCGCATTTGACGTTTTTAAATGTCATTTGACCGGTTCTAATTGCACATGCTATGGGGAAGGTCAATATTTTTGAAAGGAGTGACCGGGATGACAGGCGACGAGAGCGCTATCCTTTGCAGCGTCAAACGCTACCGGGTGGCCCGGGGGTGGTCCCAGGAGGAGTTGGCCGAGAAGGTCCGCATCCGACGCCAGGCGATTTACGACATCGAATCCGGGCGCTACCTTCCCAACACGGCCATCGCGCTGCGTCTGGCCCGCCTGTTCGATTGCCGGGTGGAGGATCTGTTCGTCGAACAGGAAACGCCGGAGCTGCAACCCGTGCAGGTCGTGGACGGCGCGGCCGGCCCCGCCGCGCGTCTGGCCCTGGGCAGAGTCCGGGACCGGCTGGTGGCCCTCCCCCTGCAGGGCCCCGAAGCCATGCCCTTCGGCCTGCGCTCGGCGGACGGCTGTCTCGACCCGGACGGCAAGCACGCGCGGATCTTCATCAGCCGACAGCGCCTGGACAATACCATCGTCCTCATGGGGTGCGATCCGGCCTTCGAAATTTTGGGCCAACACGTCGCGCGCGCGGCGCCCGAAGCCCGCGTCCATTGCCGCTTCGCTTCCAGCCGGCGGGCCATCGACAGCCTGGCCCAGGGCTTGACCCATGTGGCCGGCACCCATCTGCACAACACGGATATGGCCGAAGCCAACGTGGTCATGGCCGAAAAACGCCTGCAGGGTCAATCGGGTCGCATTCTGGGCTTTTCGCTGCTGGAAGAAGGCCTGATGGTGGCCAGCGGCAATCCCCTATGCATCCGCACGGTGGCCGACCTGGCCCGGCCCATGGTGCGTTTCGTCAATCGCGAATCGGGCGCGGCCCTGCGCGCGCTGCTCGACGACTGCCTGCAACGCGTGGGCGTGGGCGCGCAAGCCATCAACGGATATCGCAATGAAGTGGCCTCCCACCGCGCCGGCGCCTATCGCATCGCCTGCGACGTGGCGGATGCGGCCCTGGGCCTGCGGGCCGTTGCCGAAGCCTATGGATTGGATTTCGTGCCGATCACCAGCGCCCGCTGCGACCTGGTCATCCCCAGCGATCTGGAGCGCCACCCCACGATCAGAGTGCTTCTGGATGTACTCCAAAGCGCGGCCTTGCGCCGGGAACTGGACGCCTTGCCCGGCTATGACGGCTCGGTCACCGGCCGGTTGGTTGCCGAAATCAAGCCTGCGCTGGGATAGTTTGCATTCAGGGGCCCAGTTGCGAGCGATAGCGACGCGATGGCCACCTCGCATTGCCGATACGGCACGCGTCCCAATCGTCTTCCCAACCGTCCCCTGACGATAATGATATTATCGACGGCACCGGCGCAGCCGCATTTGTTTCCATCGATCAATTTATCCTTGCCCATACCGCTGTAAATATTCTATTTAAATTCGGCTTTGTATTGTTAACCGTATGTTTAAAAATCCAATCGCCACATTCGCCCTGGCCACCGGCTCGGGGATAGACCATCACCGCCGCCTGTTTGAAAGCTCAACTGGACGAAGTGCCCAAGGCCCGCCAGGCGGCTGAGGCAATTGCGCGACATCAACCTGCTGCCACGAAAATTCCTGGCGCAGGCTTTTTAGACGAACAACGGAGGGCAATCCGCGTGACGGAGAAACGGATCAGTGAGAAACACCATGTGACCTTTGAGGGTTTACGGCGTGTGGACCAGGACGGCAATGAGTACTGGTTGGCCCGGCAGTTGGCCAAGGTACTCGAATACTCCGAATACCGGCACTTCCAGCCGGTGATCGAACGGGCGCGCGGTGCGTGCCGCAACAGTGGACGTGTGCCCGAGGACCATTTCGAGGAGATCCTCGAAATGGTCGAGATCGGCTCGGGGGCCAAACGGGAGTTGCCCGACATCCGCCTGTCGCGGTATGCCTGCTACCTCATCGTGCAAAATGGCGATCCATCCAAACCCGTAATTGCCAACGGGCAAACCTATTTCGCCATCCAGACCCGGCGGCAGGAGCTGGCCGACGACGCAACGTTCGCCCGCCTCAGCGAAAACGAAAAGCGGCTGGCCATCCGCAACGAACTGGCCCAGCACAACAAGCATCTCGCGGCGGCCGCCAAAGACGCCGGGGTCGAGACCAGCCTGGATTATGCCATCTTTCAGGACCACGGCTACAAGGGCTTGTATGGCGGCTTGTCCGCCAGGGAGATCCATGCCCGCAAGGGGCTCAAGAAAAGCCAGAAAATCCTCGACCACATGGGAAGTACTGAACTGGCCGCTAACCTGTTCCGCGCCACCCAGACCGAAGAAAAGCTACGGCGGGAAAAAGTCCGCGGCAAACAGCAAGCCAACCAGACCCATTTCAACGTCGGGCAAAAAGTCCGCCAGACCATCAAGGAGTTAGGCGGCACCATGCCCGAGGCCCTGCCCACACCAGGCAAGAGCATCAAACAAATCGAAAACGCAAGGAAGCGGCTGGAGAAAAAGAAGTGAAGAAGGGCCGGCGACGAGGCCGGACTCAGCGCATTGCCGGCCACGACGGATTGAGCGGGATTGTCTCTATCCGGACAAGGTTATGTTGAACGCCTGAATCCGCCAGCCAGCGGCAGTCGGCGCCAGGATGTTCAACACAGCATAATCCTGGCCCAGGCGGAAGAGATGGGCCAGGGGCATGCCCAGCAGGTGGCAGAGCAGCACACGGTTGACGCCGGCGTGGGCCACGACGAGGATGGGGCCCGCGGTTTGGCCGACGATACGCTCGAAGGCCGGCACCGCCCGTAAGCGGAGATCGTCGAAGCATTCGCCGCCCGGCGGCCGGAAGTGGACGGGATCGCGGCCGCGCTGAGCGAAGCCGTGGGGGTCTTGACGTTGGACCTCTTCGAAAGTCCGCCCCTCCCAGGTGCCCAGATGGATCTCCCGCAGCCCGGTTTCGAGAAGTACTTCCCGGCCATGGTCCCGGGCGACGATGCGGGCGGTCCGGACGGCGCGTCGCAGGTCGCTACAAAAAATGGATGTCAGGGCGATGTCGCCGAAGTACTTTCGCCAGCGCTCGGCCTGGGCCGTTCCTTCGGGCGAGAGCGGCGGGTCGCTCTGGCCGATGTAGCGCCGGCCGCCGGGTTGGAGCCGGGGTTGGGCGTGGCGCAGCAGATAAATGCGTCGCTCCGATTCGGGCATGGCGGGCACTACTCCTGGCGGCCGGGGCGCTCGGCGAGCACCTCGGCCAGTCGGCGGCCGGTGACGCGTTCGACCTTGGCCGCGATGCAGCCCGCGATTTCGAACCGGCGGGCAATGGCGGCCCTGGCCGGGGCGTCCTGGCCGTATTTGGCCAGCTTGCGCGCCTGGCGCGCCGCCAGGCCCTCCAGCCGTTCGCCTTCGAGCAGTTTGTCGGCCAGAAAGACCAACTGGGCTTCGTCCAGGGGGCGATCCGGCGCGGTGTCGAGATCCATGTGCGCGGCCACCGCCGCCGCCACGCGGGGATATCCCAGCGCCGCCAGCATCGCGGCGCCGGCCGCGGCGTGGTCGGCCCGGGTCTTGGCGATGTCGTGCAGCAGGCCTGCGGCCCGCACCACATCCAGATCCAGGGCGGCGCCGGCCCGGTTGAGGGCCGCGACCAGGGCCTCGGCCACGGCGGCCACGGCCCGGCAGTGGCGCCAAACGGCGTCCGGCACCCGGGCCACTTGGGTCATGAGCACCCGGCAGGCGTCGGCCGAGGGCACATCTTCGCTTTGCAGGCGGGCCACCAGCCGCTGGTAGGCCTCAGCGGTGTCCACATCGAGCAGGATGGCCTCGTCGGCCACGGGCACCTCCTGCGCGCTCTCCCCGCCCTGCTCCCAGAAGGCGCGCAACCCGCCCTCCCCCGACCACGCCAGGATGGCGGGCGCCAGCTCCGCCGACACCAGGGGCGGATGGCCGCGCCGGCCATCGAAGCAGGGGTGCAGCACACGGGCCGTGGACTGCCCGAAAGCGGCGACGAGCGCGGCCAGCGTGCTGGGTCGCACCAGGGGCACATCCACCGGGTGGACGAAAAAGCCCCGGACATCGGACGGCAAGGCGGCCACCCCGGCGGTCAGGGAAGAGAACATGCCTTGGGCGTACCCCCGGTTCACGATGCAGCGCACCCCCAGGGGAGCGAGCGCGGCTTGCAGTTCGTCGGCCTGGTGCCCGGCCACCACACAAACGTCTTCGATGCCGGCCGCGCGGTAGAGCGCCACCACGCGGCCCACCAGCGTGGTCGGCCCCAACGGCAACAGCGGCTTGAACCGGCCCATGCGCCGGGAGAAGCCGGCGGCCAGGATAATGGCGGATAGATGGTCCTTTACGGTCAACTTTCTTCTTTCAACTTTACACTTCTTTTCTTTGCAATCATCTCCGCGACGATGCTCACCGCGATCTCTTCGGGGGTTTCGGCGCCGATGTTCAGCCCGATGGGCGAATGCACGCGCCGGAGATCCGCTTCGGAGAAGCCTTCGGCCAGCAGCCGCTTGAAGATCTGGTCGCGCTTGCGCCGGGAGCCGATCATGCCGATGTAGGCCGCATCGGTCTTCAAGGCCTGGGCCAGGGCGGTCTTGTCGTGCAGATGGCCCCGGGTGACGATGACGATAAAACCATCCCGGTCCACTTGCAAGCCTTCGAAGGGGTGCTCGAAATCGGCCAGCACGCGCACCGCATGGGCCTCGGGAAAACGGGCCGCATTGGCAAAGGCCTCCCGGTCGTCGAGCACCACCACCCGAAATCCCACCAGGGCCGCCATGTGGGCCGTGGGAAGGGCCACGTGGCCGGCGCCGAGCAGAAATGCGGTTTTGGGTTTGCGGATCGGCTCCACGAAAAGGTCGCAATCTTCCAGATGCAACGTTTGCATGACCGCCGAGTCGCGGCCGCTCTGGAGCGCTGCTTCCAGGGCCGCGGCCGACAGGGGCAGCCGGCCCAGGAGGCGGCCGTCGCTTTCGGCCAAGGCGCAATGCCAGGACGAGATCGCTTGGCCCTCGCGCCGGACGGCGAAGATCAGCAGCCCCTCGCCACCTGCCGCCTCCAGGCGGCCCCAGCGTTCGAAAAGAGCAATATTTTCGGCCGTGGGGGCCATGGGCAGCAGCACGACCTCCAAACCGCCGCCGCAGATCATGTCCGATCCGGCCACCTCGGTAAAGCTCAGGTCGAAACTCAGCCAGCGGCCCCCGCCGCCGCCCAGCAAGGCGTGGCACTGGGCCATCACCCTGGCCTCCAGCAGGCCGCCGCCGATAGTACCGGCGATCCGGCCGCCCCGGGCCACCACCATCTGGGTGCCGGCGGCGCGCGGCGTGGAACCCTGCCGGCCGGCGATCTTGGCCAGCACCAGTGCTTCTCCTCGATTCAGCCATTGCAATGCGGTTTGGGCAAGGGTCGTCATAGCATTACTTCCTTAGGGGTGAAGCGTTCGTTCTGCGATCGCCGATCATACGCTTGGCCGCGGGCAGAATGGACGAAGATCTTAATTCCACGTCGATGGGGTCCACCTGAAAGCGCTCATTGGCCGTTGCGGCCCGGATGGCCGGCACAAGTGCCAGGGCGGCAGCGGCCCTCGACCGCAGACGCTGGTCGTCCTGGTAGGCATAGAGTCTCACACGCAGATGTTCGCCATCCTTGCCGCACGTCAAAACGGCCTGATAGTCGATCACCCCGGCAAGGGCGAAGAGGGCTTCATCCAAGGTGTGCATCTCCAGCCTGACGCCGTCGGCCAGGCGGCGCGCTTCCTGGTGCCGGCCCTGGACCCAGGCCAGACGGCGGAGCATCGTACCGCAAGGGCACGGTTCATCGATCCAGGCTGCCCGGTCGCCCGTGCGGTAGCGGATCAAAGGCATGGCCCGGCGGGCCAGGGTGGTCACCACCACTTCGCCGTTCCGGCCGTGACTCGCCGGCCGGCCGCTGATCGGGTCGATGACCTCCAACAGCAGGTCCGCCTCGCGCAGATGATAGCCCTGACGCGCCGCGCATTCAACGCCGCCGCCGAAGCCCATCTCGGTCATGCCGTAATGTTGAAACACCTGGCAGCCCCAAGCGGTCTCGATGGCCGTCACGATGGATCGCGGCACATAATCGGTGCTGAGCAGCACGCTGCGGAGCGTGCCGGGGCCAAGGACCGCGCCCTCGGGGTGGCGTGCCAGGGCCAGCACCTGCACCGGGATGCCCACCAGGCAGTGGACAGCATGCCCCCGGATCGCCCGCAGCGTCACAGCCGGGTCGATGACCGGGCCATGGACGATGCCTTCGGCCCCCAATCTGGCCAGCCCTCTGCGCAGCAGGTCGCCCACGCTGTCGGGTCGGTCGCCGGGCAGCAGAATCAGCACGCGTTCGCCGGTCCGCACCAGGGTGGACATACCGTGGTGGAAGAAATCGATGGTGGCCTCCAGATCGGCGCCGCTGAAGAAGAGCCGCTTGGGATCACCGGTGGTGCCCGAGGTGCCCAGCGTGACCACCCGGGCCACCTCGCTCTGGGAGATGCACAGCAGCCGCATGGCATCCTGGCGCAGATCCGTGGCCGAAGTAAACTGCAGCGTGGCGATCTCTTCCAGGCGGGCCAGGCGCGGAAGCGCGCGCCCCCCCAGACGCTCTTGGTAAAAGGCGCTGTGTTGCCAGACATGCGCCAGGGTGGCGTTGAGTTGGGCCAGTTGCCAGGCGGCCAGACGCCCGGCGCTCAACCGTTCACCGCGGGCCAGCCCGATGCGGGCGCCGATCCAGGCTTCCAGGGGCGTACGTGCGATGGCTGTCATCGGCGGTACAATGCGCGGCCGTCGGCGGCCGTCAGGTTGTAGAGACAAAAGGGAATCAAGCGGCCGTCGGGTGCCATGACATGGATGCAGCAGCCTTGCACGCGCTCCAGGTCCAGGTTCCAGACATCCTGGAAGACCATGGCCGATACCGAAAAAGTGCGCGATTGCGCGGCTTCCAGAAAATCGTCCAGAGCCATGGGTTGCGAGCTGCCCGTGTTCGCTCCGCTGCCACCGCAGCAACCGGCCGCCGAGGCTTGGGGCGCCGGGCCGGCCCACTGGCGTGCCACCGCGCCGATGGCCCGGGCCGCGCCCTCTTCGGCGCGGATGGGCGCCCGCTCCATGGGCGTCATGGGCAGCGGATGCAGGGGCCGCGGCCGGCCGTCGGGAGAAAGCAGGTATTGGGCATGAAACGAGCAGAGGGCGTGCTCGCATCCCGGCGGCCGGAAATGGTCGGCCTGGAAGCGTCCGCCGGTCTGGGTTTCGATGGCGCGCATCAGCTCGGGCAGGGTCAAACGCTGCGCGTCGGCCGGCGGGCCTGGATGGCGGCCGAAATAGCTCACCGGCTGAAAATGCACGCCGCGCACCGTGGGATACCACGCCAGGGCCATGTCCAGGATGGCGCCCACCGCTTGGGTATTGACCCCCGGCACCAGGGTGGGCACCAGCACCACGCCCAGGCCGGCCTGGGCGCAGGCCGCCACGGCAGCCTGCTTTTCTTCCCACAGCGCCCGGCCGCGCATGGCCCGATAGATGGTGTCGTCCACGCCGTCGAACTGCAAGAAGATCGAAGCGGCGCCGGCGGCTCGGAGGGCCTGGGCATAGCCCGGTTGCCGGGCCAGGCGCAGCCCGTTGGTGTTGATCTGGATGAAAGCAAACCCGGCTTGGCGCCCCAGGGCCACCAGCGCGGGCAGATCGTCGCGCAGGGTCGGTTCGCCGCCGGAGAGCTGGAGGTTGCACGCGCCGCCGGCATGCCGGGCGGTTTCGAACCAGGCCGCCACCGTCTCGGGCCGCGGATCGTCGTCTTCGGCCCGGGCATCGGCATAACAGAACCGGCAGCCGAGATCGCAACGGCGGGTCACCTCCAGCAGAATGGTACAGGATTTCTGGTGGTGGGCGGCACACAGCCCGCAGTCAAAGGGACAGCCGCGCTCGACGCCGTGCCCCTCCACGGCCGGCTGGGTGGCGATCTTGGGCCGGTGCCAGGCGCTCATCTCCGGCGCGCCCTGCCAGATCAACGTTTGAAACGATCCGTGGACGGGGCAATGCTTCTCCAGGAAGACATCGTCGCCCCGCGCGACCCTGCAGGCCGGGATGCGTTCCAGACAGACAGGACAAAGGCTATCGGTGGGGTAGGCTTTCATCTTTTCTTCATATCGCTACGCCGTTGGCCGCCAGAATCTCCATTGCCTTCCCATAGGTCTCGGCCACGATGGTGGCGCAGGTCTGGCGGGCCGCGGCCGGACCGTCCGCGCCCACGATGACCTCGCAGGCAATGCCGCCGTGGGCCTGGCCCACCCGCGCCTCGAACCAGTCGGAGAGTTCCTGGAGCATGCTGGGCAGAAGCTCGACGGGACGATCGCCGGCGCCGGCGTCCACCGCCAGATAGGCCATTAAACAGCAGCCGCCGGTCAAAGCGCCGCAGGTGGTCCGCCCCGAACCGCAGCCGTAGGCCAGCCCGGCCATGGCCCGCACCAGGCCCGGATTGGATTCCCCCCGCGCCTCCAGGGCCAGCAGCAGGAGCATTTGCGCACAGCTATGGCCTTGCCGGCCCCAGCGCAGCATGCGCATTTCAAGATCATCCACGATCAACCCCTCCTTTGGCGGCGACCATACTTCGGGTCTAATTCAATTCCGCGCAGCGTTCATTTATCTTCCAACAACTGCTCCACTTCCGCCATCTTGCCGAGGGCGAGCGCTTCGGGCACCAGCACCAGGCCGCACCGCGGGCAACGGGGCATCTCCGTCGTAAAGCTGTTGTTCATGTAGGAAACCCCGATCTGGCCCGGCACCAGGGCCTGATCGCAGGCGACGCAACGCCAAGGCTCCGGCCCGGTTTCACCGGTTGCCGCGCGGCCCGTAGCGCCCGGGGGAACGACGGCCATCCGATGGCTATACGCGTTGAAAAGCACATACCCCCCTTGGGCCGGCCCATACTCCGCCCAGAAGGTGACATGGCGCGGCCGGAAGGCGGCCAGGAGATGGCCGGTGGTCGCATGGCGCAATTTCCGGCCCGTGCGTTCGACATGGGCGATGGTCTGGCGCAGATCATCGACGAGGATGAGCCGGGTTTCGAGAAGATCCGCCACTCCCGGCGCCATGTGCAGGTCGATGCGGTCCAAACCCACGCCGGGGGAAACGCTCTCGCCCCACAACCGCCGGAGCAAATCGATTTTGAGCCGGGCGCGGTTCTCCCGGCGCAGGGACCACCCGGGCCGGGGCCGGCCGGCCGGGTCGGGGGTATCGGCCCAAGGGAAGATCAAATCCAGCAGATGCACGGCACGCTTGCCGGCGGCCGCCAGACGGTCGCGGCACATGGCGCAGTAAGTCAGGTAGTCGTGGCTGCTGAGCAGCGCCCGGCGGCGGGTCACCTCCTGGGCGATCCGCGGGTTGGCGTTCTCCATCAGGCCGCCGAAGCCGCAACATTCGGTTTTGTCCTGGCCCAGGCGCAATTCCGTGGACGCGACCCCCACGGCCGCCAGCACCTGCCGCGCGGCCGCTTGGATCTGGGGCGCCTCGCGCGTGGTGCAGGGATCGTGAACGGCCAAAGGGTCGACGCGCACCGCAGGCGCCATCTCCGGCAGCCCGATGGCCGCCAGGGTCTCCCACACCGATTGGATGGGCATGCGGGGCCGCAGCTCGCGGAACATTTGATGGCAGGTGGCGCAGGCCAGGAGCAGTTGGGGCCGGCCCAATGCTTCCCACCGGCCCTGCCACAGATCCAAAATCTGCTCGCTCTCCGCCTGGCGGCCGGACCAGTGGGCCGGCGCGCCGCAGCACCCCAGCATCAGGCCCACGGCTCCCAACTTGGCCCGCAGGTGGTCGTAGAGCGCGGCGACCTGTCCGGGGGCCGAGGCGCACAACTGGCACCCCGGGAAGAAAAGGTGGATGCTGCGCTCCAGACCGGGCGCGTGGCGGGCCAGCAGAAATGCGTCGCTTTGGCTGAAGGCCATGTCTTCCAAAGCGAATTCGTGGGCCGCGGGCGGCATCTTGCCCTTGGCCACCATGCTCTGGCGGGTTTGCAGGCAAAGATCCTGCATGGCGAAATCTTCGGGACAGACCGTTTCGCACAGGCCGCACAGGCTGCACGAATTGATCAGTCGATTGGCCGCGCGCGTGCCCATGACGATGGATTCGTTGTTGTAGATCTCCCGGGCGTACTTGCGCGGATAGGCGCCGAAGTGTTCCAGGTAGGGGCACACCTTGACGCACTCCAGACACTCGCATTGCAGACAGCGGCCGGCCTCGGCCCGGGCCTCGTCGGCGTCATAGCCGCTGGACACATCGGTCATGGCCACGGCCGGTTGGGCCACGACCCCTGCGAGACTGGTATAGAGCCGGGTGGCGAAGGGCCCCTCTTTGTCCCGGCCGGCGGTCAGGGAAACCTTTTGCAGCGCGCGATCCATGGTGGTGGCGGCCCAGCGGCCCTGGGCCGCCTGGTAGATGACGGATGGATCGGCGCCGCCGGCAACGACCTTGCAATCGCTGGTGGTTTGGGTCATGCGGTCCAAGTCCCATTCCGGAGAACTCACCGCGTCCAGGCCGATATAGATCGATTGAAAATGGGTCAGGGTTTGGGAGAGGAACGCCTGGGTGTGGATCGGTTGACCGGTTTCGAAGCGAACCCCCCATTTCTCCAGCCAGGCGAGTTCGGCGCGGACGATTTCGGTGGTCAGCAGATCGGGGTGGCGGGCCGCCAAACCGGCGCCGGGCTGGGGACCGGGTTCGAAGAGCGTAACCGCATACCCCTTGCGCACCAGGTCCCAGGCCACGGTCAGGCTGCTCAATCCGCTGCCCAAAACCGCAATATCTTTGCGTGTGGCCGGCAGCGGCACGACCCTGTAGCCGCCGTCGGCCAGCTTCACGCAGGCGCGCTCCAGGGCACCGATGCGGATGGCGCCACCGGCCGCGTTGCGCTTGCAGCGGGTTTCACAGGGGGCGTCGCAAATGCGGCCCAGGATGCCGGCCAGGGGCATGGTCCGGGCCAGCACGTGCCAGCCGTCGTTCCAGCGCCCCTCGCGCAGATGGCCATTCAAGGCGCGCACATCCACATGCAGCGGACAGGCGGCCGTGCACTCCGGCGGCTCTTCCTGGATACAGCGCTGTTCCCACTGCCTGAGTTCGGTTTGATCCATTTACTTCTTCATCGCCGCCAAAACCTTCTCCGGCAAGGCCGGCAGGTGCCGCACGCGGGCCCCGCAGGCGTTGTGGATGGCATTGATCACGGCCACATGGGAGCTGGTCAGGGGTAGTTCGCCCACGCCGGCGGCGCCGAAGGGTCCGTGCTCCCGCGGGGTTTGAATATAGATGAGTTCCAGGTTGTCGGGGATCATCTTGGCGTAGGGCAGACCACAGGCCCGCAGCGAAGTGTGCTTCTCCAGATCCTCGAAGTCTTCGGTCAGGGCCAGGCCGATGCCCTGGGCGATGCCGCCGTACATCTGGCCGTCGACCACCAACCGGTTGTTGATCGTGCCCACATCGGCGATGGCGGTGAACTTCTCCACGCTGGTCTTGCCCGTCTTGGTCTCCACGGCCACTTCGGCCATGAACAGGCCGTACATGTAGACCGAGAAGGGCTTGCCCTGGGAGGTGGCAAGGTCGCAGTTGGTGGCGCTGGCGGCCGTCCATTTACCGGTATAGCTCGTGGCGATGTTTTCGGCGGTCATTTCGGCATGGGTGCGGAAGGTGCCGTCCTTCTTGCGCATGGCCCCCATCAGCAGTTCGCAGCCGGCCTTGATGGCGTTGCCGGTGACCACCTGCTGGCGGCTGCCGCCCGAAGGCCCGCTGGCCGGGGTGGTGGCCGTGTCGTTCATCACCAGCCGGATCTTTTCAGGGGCGATACCCAGGGGCTGCAAGGCCTTGTGGGCCGTGCCGAGGCAGCCCATGTCGGCCCCCTGACCGTGATCTTCCCAACTGCTGTAGATGGTGATGGTGTCGTCGGGGTTGAGTTCCACGCGGATCTGGGAGCCGTCCGGCCCATCCAGGCCGCAGCCATAGATGCCCAGGGCGATGCCCACGCCGCGCTTGACTTCGGCCGTGGAGGTCTGCTTGGCCTTCTCCAAAGCGGCCTTGTAAAGCGGCCGCAACTTCTCCACCATCTCCGGGAAGGGAAATACTTCGGGTTCCTGGCCGGTGGGGGTCGTGTCGCCGGGCTTGTAGACGTTACGCGCCCGCAGATCCAGGGGATCGATGCCCATCTTGGCGGCCAGTTCGTCCATCAAACTCTCGCTGGCAAAGAAGCTCTGGGGCGAGCCGTAGGCCCGGAAGGCCGAGCCCCAGGCGTGGTTGGTGGCTACCGTGCGGCCCATACCCCGGATGTGGGGAATGCCATAGCCGGCGCCGATGAACTGGGCGCCACGCAGGGTGAGCAGGTCGCCGAACTCGGAGTACGGCCCGTGATCAACGCTCCAGTCGGTGTCCATGGCCAACAGCTTGCCGTCCTTGTCCGCGCCCAACTTTACTTTCATCCAGAAGGGCGAGCGCTTGCCGGTGTAGGTGATGTGCTGGTGGTAGTCGTAGCGCAGGTAGACCGGCCGGCCGGTGGCCATGCAGGCCACGCCCACCAAAGCTTCCATGGTGGGGCTGAACTTGTAGCCGAAGGTGCCGCCGGTGGGGTTTTGCACCAGGCGCAGCTTCTTGGGCGAGATGCCGATGCCCGGCGCGATCATGGCCAGGTGCAGGTGGATGGCGATGCTCTTGGAGTGGATGGTCAGCCGCTCTTGGTCGTCGAAGTAGGCGAAGCCGACGTCGGTCTCCATGGTCAGGTGGGGCTGGCGTTGCTGGTAGTATTCGCCCTCGGCCACATGGGCCGCCGACTTCATGATGGGCGCGGTCTCTTCTCCCTTGACCACCGGCAGTTCGAAGTAGACGTTGGGCGTGCCCGGATGAATCTGCATGGCGTCTTCGGCCATGGCCGCCGGCGCGCTCATGTAGGCCGGCAACGCTTCCAATTCCACTTTGACTTTTTCGGCCGCGTGCTTGGCCTGGTATTCGTTCTCGGCGCAGACGATGGCGATGGCGTCGCCGTACTGGAACACTTTCCGGTCGCACAGGATGGGCCGGTCCCAGCCGTCGCCCTTGTTGGTGGGAAAGGTGATCAGGCCGGTGATGCGGTTCTTGCCCTGGACATCCTTGGCGGTCACCACCTTGACCACGCCCGGCATCTTCTCGGCTTCGGAGACATCGACGCTTTTGATGTTGGCGTGCGGCACCTTGGCCTGCACCAGGGCCAGGTGCAGCATATCGGCCGGCAACTTCAGCCCCAGGTCGGCACCGTAATCCAACGTGCCGGTGACCTTGGCCACGGCCGAGGGCCGGGGGTACTTGCTGCCCCAGATCTGGCCGTCTTTGGGCATCTGGAAGAGCAACTGTTCGGCCTTCATTTCGCCGCGCAGCACCTTGGCCGCGTCCATGACCGCGTCCACCAGGGGTTTGTAGCCGGTGCAGCGGCAGGCGTTGCGGTGGCTCTGGAACCACTCGCGCACCTCTTCCCGGGTCGGCTTGGGATTCTCGTCGAGCAGGGCCTTGACCGAGACGATGAAGCCCGGCGTGCAGAAGCCGCACTGGGCGCCGCCGTGGACGATCCAGGCCAGTTGGATGGGATGCAGGTTGTTGGGGTCGCCGATGCCTTCCACCGTGACCACTGTGGCGCCGTCGGGCACCTTGGCCATCTTGGTGACGCACGAGCGCACCAGTTTGTCGTCCAGGATCACGTTGCAGCAGCCGCACTGGGCCTGGCCGCAGCCGATCTTGGTGCCCGTGAGCCCGAGCTGCTCGCGCAGCACATTGGCCAGCGTCTCTTCGGCCGCGGTGATCACCATCCGGGGAACGCCATTGATGTTTAGCATGCGTTTAATCATGAGTTTCTCCTTGATAAGGGTTGAAGGGTCGTGTGTAGATTTGGCTTCATCCGCAGCCGAAGCCGCAGTCTGGATAGCGGCAAGTATCGCAGCCCCGGCAGAAGCCGCCGTGGCCCAGCGTCGTGACGTCTTCCCGCTGTAAGCGCTCGCCGGCGGCCAGGCGCGGCACCACCAGGTCGAAAACGCTGGTCTGGTAGTACATGACGCAGCCGGGCAGGCCGAGCACCGGGATGTCGCCGATGTAGGCCAGCATGAACATGGCGCCGGGAAAAGTGGGCGCGCCGTAGGTGACCACCTGGCCGCCGGCGGCGCGGATGCCAGCCGGCGTGCGGTCGTCGGGGTCCACCGACATGCCGCCGGTGACCACCACCATCCGGGCTCCCTCGCCGATCAGGTTCCGGATGGCTTGGGCGGTCATGGCCACGTCGTCGGAGACCAGGATCTGACGGGTGATGGTGCTGCCCAGTTGTTCGAATTTCTTTCGCAGGACCGGTCCGAATCGATCTTCGATGCGACCCTGGTAGACTTCGCTGCCCGTGGTCACCATGCCCACCCTCAAGGCCTGGAAGGGTTTCACTTGGATCAGGGGAAAGGCATCGCCGCAGATCTTCTCCGCCGCCGCGATCTTCTCCGCGGGAACGGCCAGCGGGATTACGCGCACGCCAGCCACCGGCCGGCCCACGGTCACCGCATGATCGGTGTGAACCGTGGCCAGAACGATATCTTCGATGGCATTGAGCCGATGCAGGGCCGGCACGTCGATCTTGAGCAGGCCGGGGGTGGCCGCCACCAGATTGATGCGTCCCTCCGTGGGCGCGGTGAGCGCGAGTCCGGGGCCGGCCACGGCCTTTGCCAGCCTCTGGGCCGCTTCGTCTTCGTGCAGGACTCCCGGCGGCAGATCGAGGACGTAGACATGCTGCTTGCCGATATCCAGAAAAGCCGGCACGTCGGCCAGCCGGATAACGTGACCTTTGCGGAAGGCCGGACCTTTTTCACCGCCGGGAACGATGCGGGTGATGTCATGGCCGAGCATCAAGCCCACGGCCTCTTCAACGGGAACTGCTTTCATCCGATCCTTTCCGATGCAAATCCATTAATTACGTCGCGCCAGAGACAGGATTTCCTCCTGGTCACCATGCGGCGTCCACGCGCCAGGCAATGACGACTTCTGACTCTGGGCCTGCCGAATCCGGTGCCCCAACAGCCAAAACCAGGTGGCGTCGAAATGGCACAGATGTTCATCGATGAACTGCCGTTGCGCGGCATCCACCGCTTGCAGGCGTTGATATAACTCCTCGTTGGCATCCACCTGCCAGGCCGCCAGAAAGGCGATGGCGGCCGCAATGGCGGTCAGGCGCGTTTGCACGTGGTCGAGATACGCCTGGGTGAAGTAACCCGAGGTCGCCAGACGGCGATAGAGCTCGGGCAGCAGGGCCGGCGCAACAACCCGGCACTCTGCCTCGCGTTTGTCGATGGTTCCCGCAAAGCGTTGCGCCAGTTGATCGGTCAGACGTCCATGCCGGGTTTTAATAAAGGAAGGGCCACGGCCTTTAACCTGCACGCGGACCTTGCGCGGATTGAGCAGCAGGTCGCCGGCCGCGCGGAACTCGCAGTTGTCGGCATAGTGGCCGGCGCAAAGGATGGCCGCCTCGGTCAAGCGCGCCAGGGTCAGCCAATAGATGCTGTCTTGATATCCACTGGAGGCCTGAATCCGGGCCAGAATCTCTTCCAGAAAGGGTTCATTGACCCCATGGGGCACGGCGACTCGGTCGAGGCGACGGTTAATTGTCCCGAAGGCATCCCCTCCCCTGCCCTGGGCAGCCTCCCCGAGCTCTGAATCAGCGTAACGTATCATGATCGAATCCATTCGTGACCTGGTCTGGAATCAGCGGAAATGGCGCGGGACCCCCCACGCAAGTGGCATCTCTATAAAGAAAGAGTTGCCTGTGTCAATATTGATATAGTTCATTAGCGAAAGTATTGAGACTTTCTATTCCCATAATATTTTAAAAATGACTAAAAATTACCTTTAATGACCACAATCTCTTTTCGACAGAGGCGGCTGGCCGACAGTTCCAAAAACGATAAAATGCTGCTATGGCATTCGTAGGCCAAAATTCAACCAGGAGGAGCGGCCATGCCCGCCCGACCAACACTCTTTGCCATTCGCTCCAAGGTCTGGATCGAAGATGCCGATGGAAATGTCGTTTTCGGGATGGGACGCTACCGCATGCTGGCCGCCGTCCGCGCCACCGGTTCGCTGAATGCCGCCGCCAAGGCGCTCAAAATGAGCTACCGGGCGGTGTGGATGCGCATCCGTATGTCCGAAGAGCGCCTGGGAAAGACCCTGGTCGAAACCCAGGGCAACGGATCGCGCCTGACGCCGTTCGCCGAACGGCTCATGGGGCAATTTGACAAACTGCAGGCCCAGGTCAATCATCAATCCGACGATTTTTTCGAAGCCCTCATGTCCGACAGCCTGACCCGGGAATGAAGCGCTGTCGCGACGTTTACCGTTTATGGAAAGGAGGCGCATATGCGCATGATCAGGATAGCCGGTATGGCTGTTTCGTTGCTGTTTCTCGCCGGGTTGGGCGGCCCGCTATCGGCCCTCGCCGATTCGCCCAAGGCCGTGGAGGCCTGGCGGACCCCGCCGGAGTTGATGGTGCCCGAATCGGTGATGTTCGACGCGGAGCGGCAAATCCTTTACGTGGCCAACATCGTCGGCAAGCCCACGGATAAGGACGGCCAGGGGTTCATCTCCCAGGTGACCCTGGACGGTGCGATCAAGAAGCTGCGCTGGGTCGAGGGCATGAACGCCCCCAAGGGCATGGGCATCCTGGCGGGCACGCTCTACGTGACCGACATCGACCGCGTGCATGCCATCGATATCGCCGCCGGCAGCATCAAGAAAACCTGGGAGGCCCCCGAGGCCAAGTTTCTCAACGACATCGCCATCGACCCCCAGGGGACGGTGTACATCAGCGACTGGGTAGGCAAGGCGCTCTACACCCTCTCGAACGACCGGTTGGCGCTCTTGCTCGCCGTACCGCAGGATAAGCCCAACGGCATGCTCATGGAGAACGGCCGGCTGCTGGTGGGCACCGCCGAGGGGGTGTACGAGGTGGACCCCGGCGCCAAAACCCTCACCCGGCGCATCGCCCACACAGGCGGAATCGACGGGTTCAAACCGCTCGCGCCGGGCCGCTATATCGTCAGCGACTGGGCGGGCAAAACCCAGATCATCGAAAAAGACAAACCACCGATCGTGCTGCTGGACACCACCGCTCAAAAAGTGAATGCCGCCGACCTGGAGTTCATCGCCGAGAAGAATTTACTGCTGATCCCCACCTTCTTCGACAATCGGGTTGTGGCCTATCGACTGCAGTAATCGGATTAGACCCAGTTGTTAAAGTCTCCGGGGGCACCGGCCCTCGGAGCACCTATTCATCGGGAGAAATTATGAAGTCCATGGGAGAAATGCTTCTGCGGCGGGAACCCTTCGCCGAAATCGTGATGGGCAATACCGCCCTGGTGCGCGGCATGGTAGCGGCCGGCACCCAGGTGGTCACCGCTTATCCCGGGTCCCCGACCCCCGAGATCGCCGCTGCCATCCAGTCCATCCCCGGCGAGCGGCGACCCTTTTACTTCGAGTTCTCCACCAACGAGAAGGTGGCCACGGAGGTGGCCTACGGCGCCTCGGTCAACGGCCATCTCTCCACCGTCTTCTTCAAGAGCGTGGGGCTCAATGTGGCCGCCGACACCTTCGTGCAGCTCAGCCTGATGAACCTTATGGGCGGCCTGGTGGTGGTGCTGGGCGACGATCCGGGGGCCAACTCTTCCCAGAACGAACAGGACAACCGCCACTTTGCCCAACTGGCCTATACGCCGGTCATCGAGCCGGCCGACCCGGCCGAGGTCTACGCCTTTTATATAGAGGCCGCGCGCCTGAGCCGGCAACTGCGCATGCCGATCATCCTGCGGCTGACGACGCATGTGTGCCACGCCAAGCAAAAGGTGAGTTTTCCGGCCTGGCAGCCGCCGGCCCGGGTGGATCGCACGCCCCGCTTCGACGTGAACAATGGCCCTTACATTCCGTTGCCGTTCTCGGTGCCCGAACTCAAGCAGCGGGCCTTGGGCCGGCTGGAAGCGGTCCGCGGCCAGGCCGTCGCCTGCGGCTTGCACCGCCAGTTGGATCACGGCAACCGGCAGCGCGGCGTCATCGCCTGGGGCCTGCCCTTTTTATCGCTCCTGGACGCCCTCGGCGATGTCCAGCCCAAGCCGGATATTTTGAAGCTGGGCATCGTCTATCCCCTGGATCATGGTCAGATCTCCGCTTTTCTCGCTGAGCATCAAGAAGTACTGGTGCTGGAAGAGTTGGATGACCTGCTGGAAAAGGAGATCAAGGCCAAGGCTTACGACCTGGGGCTGCGCACCAAAATCTTCGGCAAAATGGATGCCGGCGATTGGCTCGGCGAGTACACGGCGGACAAAGTCAAAGGCATATTGCACAAGGCCTGGCCCGATCTGGTGCCCGCACCGCCCGAGGCCGCCGAAATGGCCCCGGTGCCGGACCGGCCGCCCCAGATGTGCCCGGGCTGCGGCCATCGCAGCGCCTTTCACGCCATCAAGCAGGCCCTGGCCGCGGAAGACATCACGGTGGCCGACATCGGCTGCCACACCCTGGGGTACCTGCCGCCCTACGAGCTGGGGCAGTTGCTGATGTGCATGGGCGCCTCCCCGGGCATCGGGGCGGGCATGTCCCTGTTCAATACCAGCCGCCGGGTGCTGGTCTTCATGGGCGACTCCACCTTCTACCATGCCGGCCTGCCGGGAACGATCAATGCCCTGCACAACCGGCACAACCTCACCATGATCGTCATGGAGAACGGCACCACGGCCATGACCGGGCACCAGGACCATGCCGGCTCCGGCCGCAACATCAACGGACCGGCCCCCAAGCTTCCCATCCGCAAGATTCTGGAGGGATTGGGCGTGGAAGCCATTTTCGAGACCGACACCTACCAGCAGCGGCAGCTCACCGACCTGGTGCGCCAGGCCATGGCCGTGGAGGGTTTCAGCGTGGTGATCGCCCGCCACCCCTGCATGCTCAAGTTCACCCGGGAGGCGCGCCGCAAGCCGGGCTACGAACCCCGCCGGGTGGATATCGATCAGCAGACCTGCGAGCGAATTCACGCCTGCGTGGCGGTGTTCGGCTGCCCGACCTTCACGCGCGGCGCCGACGGTCGCATCGAGATCAACCCGGATCTGTGCATCGGCGATGGGTCCTGCATCCAGACCTGCCCGGCGCAGGCCATTACCAAACCCGCCAAAACAGGAGCATAGCCCTTCATGACGACCTTCAATATTCACATGAGCGGGGTGGGCGGCCAGGGCATCGGGCTGCTCAGTGAAGTCCTGCTGCGCGCCGCCGACCATGCCGGGCTTTCGGTCAAATCGGTGGATACCCACGGCCTGGCCCAGCGTGGCGGCATCGTCGTCTCCCAAGTGCGTATCGGCTCAGAGGCCCATTCGCCCCTGATCCCGGCCCATGCGGCTGACCTGGTGGTGGCCCTGGAACGTCACGAAGCCCTGCGGGCGGCCCACGCCGCGCTCAAGGCCGGCGGCGTGCTGATCTATTACGATGCGGTGTGGCAGCCCCTGGCCGTGCGCCTGGGCCAGGCCCCGGAAGTTTCCGCCGAAGCGGTTGCGGAAAAATGCGACGCTCTGGGGGCGCGCCTGATCCGGGTCCATCGCCCGAACCTGACCGACGCCCGCATGCAGAACATCGTGGTCCTGGCCCATATCCAGCGGCTGGGGCTGATTCAACAGCTCGAGGCCGCCCACTACCAGCGAGCCATGGAAGATCTTCTGAGAGGAAGCACGCTGGAAGAGAACCTGGCCCTGTTCCATGCCGAGCGGCAGCTCGCGCCATGAACGCGTGTGGCGGGGGAACATCATTCACCCTCTCCTTCTGATCACTGGATGCACACTGACCATGCATTCAATGCTTCTGAATTATCGCCCCAACCCCCGTCCACATCCCCTCTTTGCATAGCATACACCATAATATCAGCAGTTTATTTTCGAGTCGGCGGTTCGGCCTGTTTTTTGCCATTGTGTCTCCGTAAAAGTGAACTTTGTTGGAAAAGTCACGAAAGGAGACCCAATGTTGAAACTCACAAAAGCCATCATGCTGTTCATTGGCACCCTGTTGCTCAGCCTGACCGCTGCCGCCCGCGCGGATTATGTCACCCTCGACGGCAAGCCGGTGACCCAGGGCCAGATGCTGATCGCCGATGCCGGCCTGGCGAAGATCCAGGCATCGACCGCCGTGCCCGTTGCTACCGACCAGTTTATTCTGCGCCAGACCGCGGCGGAAGTCGAGATCACCGGGGTCGTCGCCCGTGTCCGGCTGCGCCAGGTCTTCGAGAACCCCTATGATGAGAGGCTCGAAACGATCTACGTGTTTCCCATGCCCGAGAACGCGGCCGTGGATGCCTACTCGTTTCGTATCGGAGAAAAAGTGATCAAAGGGGTGGTCAAGAAAAAAGAAGAGGCCCGCAAGGAATATGAACAAGCCAAGCAGGAGGGCCGCAAGGCCGGACTTCTGGAACAGGAAAGGCCCGACATCTTCACCCAGTCGCTGGTCAACATTCCTCCCCGGGCCACGGTGGTGGCCAACATCGAATACGTCCACACCCTGAAGATCGACGGGGCCCATTATCTCTTCAGCTTTCCCATGGTGGTGGCCCCGCGCTATATTCCGGGACAGCCGGTCGGCCGCGGCAACGTGGGTCGCGGATGGGCCGATGACACCGACCAGGTGCCGGACGCCTCGAAGATTACGCCCCAGTATATCCCCCCGGGCATGCGTGCCGGGCACGACATCGACGTGACCGTCAAGATCGATGCCGGCCTACCGATTCAAGCGATCACCGGTGTGACCCACGAGCTGGCTACCCACCAGACATCGGAAACCACGGCAACCGTCAGCCTGAAGAACGGCCCCGTGATTCCGAACAAGGATTTCGTGCTGGAGTATAAAGTCGGCGGGCAGAACACGATGCTGGCCGCCATGACCCACAAGGGCGAGGGTGAAGACGGATTCTTCAGCATCGTGATCCAACCCAAGCACAGCGTCGAACGCCAGGAGGTCATGCCCCGGGACATCGTTTTGCTGCTCGACATCAGCGGCTCCATGGACGGCACGCCGATCGGCCAGCTCCGGGGGTTTGCGGAGTATATCCTCGGCACGCTCAACCCCCAGGACCGCTTCAACATCGTCGCTTTCAACAATGACCTCGACACCTTTGCTTCCCAATATCTGCCAGCGACACCGGAGAATATCGCCAATGGCCAGGGCTTTATCCGCGCGCTGCGCGCATCCGGCGGCACCGAGATGCTGCCCGCCATCCGGCATGTGCTGAAGCCGGCCTCGGAAGAAGCGAACCGGCACGCCTATGTGATCATCGTCACCGACGCCCTGGTGGGCAATGACGCGCCCATTTTAAAGCATCTGAATCAACCGCAATACGCGCGTTTCAGGATCTATCCGGTGGCCATGGGGTCGGCACCCAACGACTACTTGATCCAGCGGGCCGCGGAAATCGGCCGGGGCTTTTCCATGCGCATCGCCAACGAAGACAATGCCGCGGAAATCGCCAAGCGCCTGGCCGCCAAAATCTCCTATCCCATCATGACCGACCTGGCCATCGACTGGGGGCAATTGAAGGTGAAAGAGATTCTGCCCGAACCGCTGCCCGACCTGTATGCCGACCGGCCGCTGGTGCTCATCGGGCGCTATGAGAAATCGGGTGCGGCCAAAGTGAAACTGACCGGAAACATTGCGGGCCGGACGGTGACGTCCGAGTTTGATCTGGACCTGCCGGCGAGCGAGCCGGCCCACGACAGCCTGCCGGTGCTCTGGGCCCGGGCCCGCATCCGGCACCTGACCAACAAAGAGATCGGCAACATCTCCAACGCCACCCAAGAGAAGATCACGGCGCTGGGCCTGACCCATCAGATCGTCACCGACTATACGTCGTTCATCGCCGTGGAGCGGGATATCCCCGGTGACCTTTCCCGGAACCTGAGAACCGAGCCGGTGCTGCTGGCCATTCCCGAAGGCATGGAGCATCTCTTCAACGACACCACGCAGGCCAACGGCCAGGGCATTTACGCCCAAACCCGGCACAAGGCCCCGGTCATGGCCCAGGCTGAAACGCGCCCACAGGTCTCCGCGCCCCCGGCCGCCGTTAGCACGCCGAGCCGATCGACTTCCGGCGGGTCGAGCGGATTGGGCGGCGGCGGTGGCGGCGGGTCGGTGGGCGGGGTGTCGATCCTGCTGTCCGCTCTGCTGTTGGGCGTTCGTTCCGCGACCATCTTCCTCAATAGAAAGGAGAAGCACACTTAATCCGCAAGCAAAGGTCTTCTATCTCGCGGCGGCGGCCACCGTCGCCGCGAGTTTGCGAAAGGGTCCGAGAAGAAAAAGGATTTACCATGAATGCCGAAGCCTTCAAAGCCACCCTAAGCCAATTCAAGATCACCCTCCTGACGGCCGTGGTGTTATGCTTCTTCAATGCCGGATTTATTCTGGGGGACGCCCAAGCCCCATGGTTTCAAGCGCTGAACACCCTCATGCAATTCGATCGCGCCTCGATCCTGAAAGGAGAAATTTGGCGGCTGTTCACCGGCCACCTGGTGCACTGGAGCGCCGAACACTTCTACCTCGATGCCTTGGTGTTTATTGCCCAGGGAATCGTCTTCGAGCCGAAGATCGGCCGCGCGTACGCACGCGTCCTGGGCATCGCGGGCGGCGCCATCGGCCTGGCCTTGCTGCTGTTGCAAAGCGATCTGGCCGCCTACCGGGGGATATCGGGTTTGATCAATACCCAGTTGGTGCTTGGCACGGGCCTGTTTGTCTTCGACCGCAGCCTGAGTAGAAACATAAAATGGTTCTATATGGCCGTTTTAAGCGTTCATATGTTTAAGATCGCCTATGAAACGGTTTTCAAGGTCCCGTTCTTTGTCACCGATGCCCTGGGCGACATGGGGACTTTCACGCCGCTGGCCCATCTGGGCGGCGTTATGGTGGGGTTGTGTTATCTATTGGGTTCGATACGGACGGAGGCCAAGGCCCGTCCGAGGCTTAAAATGCCGAAAAGCGGATTCACCGCACCGGGACCTTCCAGGGATTGACCACCTTCAGCCCCTCGATCTCGGAAAAGCCTCTGGTGTTGCGCGTGGCCAATGCGAGACCCGCCGTTTTCGCGATAGCCGCGTTCTGCGCGCCCTCAACGCCGATCGGCCGGCCTTGCCGCATCCTCCAGGCAACAATCAGGGCATGCTCCCCGGCAGCATGGCAATCGAATGACAGACACCACTCGGTAAAATCCTCCTGAAACATGCGTTCGGCCAGATTCAACAACAGCGTTTTGCGCTTGCCTCCCAACCCGGGTGAACGCCAGAGACGAATCGCACATAATTAAATATAGGATATTCCTTGCACATTATTAGGGATAACCAGATTGCCGGCACATTGCAGATGCTTTATACATTAAATATACATTTCAATCTTTTGTTAGATATTAAAGCTTTTTTTCCACTCTTTCGCATTCGAGACTCCCTGATATCCGTCTGGCACAGCGAAAAATTCCAGCAAAGGAAAAAAACGGACTGCCTTCATCTGCAAGTGCATGGGAAGGGGGGTGACAGTCACCAGGGAAAGTGAAGGGTTTCGCATCTGCATTGGGCAAAAAGTCGCTCGGGCTTTCATGAAGCGCCGGATTTCAGGCGCTGATCAAACACCAAGGCAATAAAAAAAGAGAAGGAGGGGGATTTATGAAAGGAAGAAAGAGATTTGTATCGATCATAGCCTGTTTGCTGTCGATCGGCGCACTGATGCTGCTTTTCGGTTGCGACAGCGGCAGTTCCAGCGGCGGCTGCAATCCGACACCGACACCGACACCAGGCCCCACGCCGCCACCGGGCGATTCGGCATGCCTGCAAGGCATCACCAATTTCACCAGCCCAGGACCTTTCAGCTACAGCACCAGGACTTCCGGAGATGTCAAAATGTGGGTTCCCGCGGTTCCTTCAGGCTGCAAAGTACCGATCGTCCATCACGCCAACGGCACCGGAGCGACCTGCAGCACCTATGCCGGCATGCTCCAGCGCCTGGCCAGCCATGGCTTTTTGGCCATCTGCTACGAAGACACCGACACAGGACAGGGAACCCAGGCCATCACGGCGGTCAACACCGCCGTAGCCCAATACCCGAACCTCGCCGACGGCACAAGGCTCGGTTTTACCGGCCACTCCCAAGGCGGTGGCGGGGCCATCATGGGTGTCTACCGCGCCGAGCAGACTTGGGGCACCTCACGGAGATACGCCGGGCACGCCATCGAACCGGCCAGCGGCTTTGGCGACTCGCCGTCCAATTGGGAATCGCTCTATGCCCAGATTAAATCGCCGATTTTCATGTTTAACGGCTCCAACGACAGCCTGGTCAGTGAATCCTGGGTCGGGCAAGCCTTCGATGCCCTGAGCGACTCGGTCGAGAAAGTGTGGTACGAGGCGGTGGGCGCTTCTCACATGACGCCGATTCCGACTGATTATGCCAACGAATCTCACATCACCTGGTTCCGTTGGAAGCTGTTGGGAGACTCGGCCGCATGCCAGGCCTTCAAGAATTTGCCCAATACAAGCAAATGGAACCCGCAGGATCAAGCGAACGTCAGACCCTGCAATTAAGCCCATGTTGTAGTTGATCCGCATCTGCCCGATCGTTCCAAACAAGCTCCCTCAGCCCCGCCGCGCCACCATGGCGCACGGAGTAGAGGGAGCTTTCATTTAGGCACCGGTAAAAGTTAGGTTTACCGGATGCGCTCGAACAGCGCCTCGACGCGCGTTTTGAGCTGCTCCGTATCGCCGTCGGAGTAATCGGTCTCCACTTTCAGAAAGGGCAGTCCGTGGGTTTCCTGCACATGCTTGCCCACTTTGTAGGATTCCACGTTGTAGCCGTGGCAGGCTTGCAGCACGAAATCGATGACCACATCCGGCTTGAAGCGCTCGATCAGGGCGGAGAGATGGGACAAGCGCCCGTCGTTGGGGGTCATGCAGGCGCAGGGAAGCTTCAGGTAGCGTTCGGCCAGGGCGCCGACAGGGTCGTCCGTGTTCTCCGCGAAGAAGTTCAGGAAAGGCTTGAGGCCGGTACAGGAATCGGGGGCCACCACCACGCCGCCGGCCGCTTCGATCACATTGAAGATCTTGGTGGCATCGCCGCCGATGGGGCAACCGGTGACCAGCACGCGGGGCGCGCCCGGCGGGCCGAAATGCACGCCCTCTTGAACGCGCCGTTCCAGCTTTGGCAGCAACGCTTCCAGGATCGGTTGCATCTCGGCGTAGGTGGCGGGCAGGGCCAGGAAGCAGACCTCGTACATCTCCTTCCAATGCAAGACCGAAGGGGTCAGCGCCGCATAGTCGAAGATCTTCTGTACCAATGCGTTCTTGCGGTTGGAGGCCTGCAGGGCGGCTTCGATCTGATGGCGATCGGCCCGCCGATCGAAATTCTTTTCGAGAAAGCCTTGCAGCTTGAGAATCATCTGCTTCCAGTTGCGCTGGGCCTCCTGCTGGTCGGGCATCTGGGGCAGATCCATCACGTGGGTGGGCTTGATGTCGGCGATCAGCTCGAACATCTTCTTCTTGCCGTCGCAGGTGGTCTCGGCGATCACCGCCTGGGACATGGCGTAGAAGGGGCAGGTGCCCTCGACGATGAAGCCGTAGCTCGATTTGATCAGGGGGCACAGGTTGGCCGGCAGCACGGTTTCGGCCGCCGGGATGGGCACCTTGGAAAAGGCGCACAGCACGGCCGGTACCAGTCCCAGGGCCTGGATCAACTCGATGGGCGCATAGCCGCAGTAGATGCCCACGATGGGGTCGCCCTTTTGCTTGTGACCCTGCATGTAATTCAAGACGCGTTTGGCCGGCGGCTCTCCGGCAAAGCCGTCATCCATCAGAGGAGGCATGTTCATCGGGTGTTTCTCCTTCTTCAATCGATTTATGTAGTTTCATGACGCTGTCATGGGGGTGCAAGGTCCTGGGGGCTTCCCGAGTGCGGGTCTTATTTCATGGATGGAACGGATAGGGCAAATCGCTAATCTGGATATCCGGATCGATTGCTATTGTGAAGATCTATGGAAATGGTCACCCAGGATCAACGTTTCTCGATGCCGTCTCCCGCGGGGATGGCTCCGCGGGGCCCAGCGCCACGGCGCACACCTTCAGTTCGGGAATGCGGCACACCGGGTCCAGGGCCGCGTTCGTCAGCCGGTTGGCGGCCGCCGCGGCGAAGTGAAAGGGAATAAAGACCGTTCCCGGCAGGATACCGTTGGAAACGGTTGCCTTGGCCACGATTTCGCCGCGCCGGGAACGGACGCGCACCGGCTGACCGTCGGCGATATCCAGGTGTCGGGCATCCCGGAAGGAGATCTCCACGCGGCACTCCGGGGCCCGCTCGTTGAGCCCGTCGCTTTTCATGGTCATGGTGCCGGTGTGGTAGTGGTAGAGCAGCCGGCCCGTTGTTAGGGTGAATGGATAGGCCGCGTCGGGCATTTCGGCCGGCGGCCGGAACTCCACGGCGTGAAAGCGTCCCAGGCCCCGGGTGAATTTTTCCGTATGCAGCACCGGCGTTCCCGGGTGCTCCGGAGCGGGGCAGGGCCAGGCCAGGCCTTGCTCCTCGATGCGTTGATAGGAGATACCGGCATAACTGGGGGTCACGCGACCGATTTCGTCGAAGATGCCGCGGGCGTCGTCGTACCCCATCGCCATCCCCATGCGCGCCGCCAGATCGGCGGTGATGCGCCAGTCAGGGCGCGCCTGGCCGGGCGGATCGACGGCCCGGCGCACGCGTTGGACATAGCGCTCGGTGTTGGTGAAGGTGCCCTCTTTTTCGGCGAAGCAGGCCGAGGGCAGCACCACGTCGGCCATTCGGGCGGTTTCGGTGAGGAAGATGTCCTGGACCACCAGGAAATCGAGACGTTTGAGGCTCTTTTCGGTGTGATTCAGATCCGGGTCCGAAAGCATGGGATTTTCGCCGATGATGTAGAGCGCCTTGAGTTCGCCGGCATGGGCCTTGGGAATCATTTCGGTTGCAGTCCAGCCGGGCCGGGTGGATAGACCGGCGACGCCCCAGGCCTGTTCCATCTTCTCCACCACCGCCGTCTCGCTCACCGCCTGGTAGCCGCTGTAGACATTGGGCAGGCCGCCCATGTCGCAGGACCCCTGGACGTTGTTCTGGCCCCGCAATGGATTGACTCCGCCGCCGGGGATACCCAGGTTGCCGGTGAGCATGGCCAGGTTGGCCAGGGATTTGACATTGTCGGTACCGGTGCTGTGCTGAGTGATGCCCATGCAGTATATAATCGATGCGGGCTTGGCTTTGGCGTACAGCCGCGCGGCGCGGATCAGATCGGCGGCGGGAATGCCGGCGATGCCCTCCACGAAGTCGGGGGTGTACTTCTCCAGCGCCAGGGCAAAGGGTTCGAACCCTTCGGTGCGGCTTTGGATAAAGTCCGGCGCATGCAACTTTTCTTCGAGAATGACATGCATCAAGCCGTTGATCCAGGCCACGTCGGTGCCGGGCCGGGGCGTAAGCTTCAAGTCGGCGAATCGGCCCAGGGGGATATCCC
>JAKAFO010000274.1 GCA_021819735.1 Deltaproteobacteria bacterium | reverse complement strand
GATCGGCGGCCTGGTGCAGGTGGCCGATCACCCGGACCGTGCGGTCGGCATCGGCGGCGGCATCGGCCACGATCTTCTGGAAGAGGGCCGGCGTCACCAACCCCGAACAAGAGAAGGTCAGCAGCACGCCGCCCGGTCGCAACAGCTTGAAGGCCAGCAGGTTGATATCCTTGTAGCCCCGGCAGCCCTTGTCCATCTGGGCGGCCGAGCCCACGAACTTGGGCGGGTCGAGCACGATCAGGTCGAATTGGCGCCGGCTGTCGCGATAGGTGCGCAGCAGCTCGAAGACATTGGCGGCCACATATTCCGCGCGGCCGTCGTCCAGGCCGTTGAGCTGCGCGTTGCGGCGCGCCAGGGCGAGCACGTCGGCCGAGGCATCCGCTTGGATGACTTGCCGGGCGCCGGCCCGCAAGGCCCACAGGCCGAAGCCGCCGGTGTAGCAGAAGCAATTGAGCATCTCGGCCCCGGGGCTGAAGGGGGCCACCTGGGCCTGGTTTTCGCGTTGATCCAGATAAAGCCCGGTCTTGTGGCCGCGCACCAAGTCGGCCCACGACGCCATCGCGCCCACCTCTATTTTAAGCAGATCGGGCGGCGCCGCGCCGCGCAGCACGCCGCTGGCCGACGGCAATCCCTCCTTGGCGCGCACATCGGCGTCCGAACGCTCGTAGATCCCCTGGCAGGGCAGCAGTCGCTCCAGTTCCGCGACGATGGTCGCTTTCCAGTGTTCGGCGCCGGCCGATAGAAACTGGCACACCAGAAAGTCCGCATACCGATCCACGATCAAACCCGGCAGGCCGTCGGATTCGCCATGCACCAGGCGCATGGCCGTGCAGGGGCTGAGCAGGGGCATTTTGCGTCGGGCCGCCAAGGCCTCGGCCAGGCGCCGCTGGAAGAAGGCCGCGTCGATGGCTTCGTGTTCCTCGAAGGACCAGACGCGCACGCGGATCTGAGACTCGGGCGAATAGGCGCCCCAGGCCAGAAAGCGTCCGTCGGCGGCGCGCACCGCCACGGTGGCGCCGGCCGCGACGGCGGGTGCCTGGCGCACGGCCCCGGAGAAGATCCAGGGGTGGCGCCGCAACAGAGATTTTTCGGCTTTGGGCGTGACGACTACCGTGGCGCTGTTTTGCATATCGACCCTTCCGGGGTGTTCAGGCAGAGGTTTTGGCCTGGTCCAGGAGCTTGCGCAGGGCCTCGGCCAGTTCGCTCAGAATAATCGGCTCATGGATGGTCGTCTGGACGCCCAGCCGTGCGGTCAGCTCCGGCTCCGGGTCGCCATCGTAGCCCACCGAGAGCATGATGGGCAGGTCCGGCCGGATCGCCTTGACGCCGCGGATAAAAGCTTCCAGGCGGACCCCCGCAAGGAATCGGGTGACCAGCAGCAGATCGAAGCGCTGGGGCTCGGATCTGAGCTCGACCGTGGCTTCTTCCGCGCTCTTGCACACCTCCACGCGATAGCCCAACTGTTCCAGCTTGGACAGCAGTAGATCGCCGGCGGCGCCGGCCGAAGGGCTGACGAGCATCAGCCGCTCCTTGCCTTTGGGCATGCGCTCTATGCTGAACGCGGCCAGATCGTCCGGCCCCTGGATCACCGGCAGATAGACATTGAAGGTGGCGCCCTCCCCGACCCGGCTTTTGAGAGTGATGGCGCCGCCGAAGCGCTTGACGATGCCGTGGGAGACGGCCAAACCCATGCCCGTGCCCTCGCCCGGTTTCTTGGTGCTGAAGAACGGATCGAAGATGCGGTCCTGGATTTCGTTGGGGATGCCGTGCCCGGTGTCGCTGACCGACAGCTTAACGAACGGTCCGCGGCCGGCCTGCACATCTTCGGGCAGGGGTTCGGCCTGGTGATCGGCCATGGCCAGGCGAACGGTCATGGTGCCCCGGCGACCGCCCATGGCGTGGGCCGCATTGGCGCACAGGTTCATCAGCACCTGATGGATCTGGGTGGCGTCCACCGATACCATGGCCGCGCATTGCAGCTCGCGCATGATTTTTATGGACGAAGGCAAGGTGGCCCGAATCAGGTCGATGCCGTCGTTGACCAGTTGATCGATGCGCATGGGCTTGACCTCCACCTCGGTCTGGCGGCTGAAGGTCAAGATGCGGCGGATCAGCTTTTTGGCATGGTCGCACACTTCGAGCACCTTTTGGATGGCGTCCCCGGCCTGGGCGTTGGATTTGGCGTGGCGGCGGGCCATCTCCGTGTGGGCCATGATGGCCGTCAACATGTTGCTGAAATCGTGGGCGATGCCGCCGGCCAGGGTGCCGATGGCTTCCATCTTCTGTGCTTGCAGCAGTTGGGCCTCCATGCGTTTGTACTCGGTCAGGTCCTGCCACGATTCGATGGCGCCGATCACCTGGCCGTCCGCTTGGCGCAGCAGGCCGGCGGTGCCGTACATCCAGCGGCCCTCCAGGCCGGCCGGCCGGAAGAGAAATTCCGTTTCGCAGGCCCCCTCCAACAAAGTGGACGCCGCGCAGGTAGTGCTCTGGCCCGCGGCCTTTTCCAAGAGCTGTTGGCTCAGCGGCGGCCGGGCATTGCCGTAAAAGGCGACCCGATGCAGGTCCGTGCCCGCCATCCGCGTGGCGGGCTCGCCGGTCAGCTTTTCGCAGGCCATATTCCAGTGGGTGATCAGATTGTTGCGGTCGACCACGAAGGTCGGCATGGGCAATCCCTGGACGATCTGCTGGAGCAGCACTTCGCGTTGCTCGATCAAGCGCGTTTTGCGCGCCACGCTTCTTTTCAGGGAGACGTTCCAGACCAGGACCAGCGACGCCAGGCCGAGCAGCAGACCTGCGCCCAGGAGCCCGTATTGCCAATACCTTTGCTTCTGTTCGTAAAGCGAAAACCATTTCAGATACAAGCGGTCATACTCACCGCTTTTTTGCACCAGGGAGAGCCCCTCGTTCAGCGCGGCCAGCAGATCGGCATTGCCGGCGGCCACGGCAAAGCAGAGCTTTTGGGTCAGCACCGGCGGCCCGATGGTCTCCAGGTTTGTCAATTTCAGGCGCCGCATCAGCTCCAGGCCGTGCAGGCGCGGCAGCACGGCGGCATCGTGCTGTCCCGAACTGAGCCTTTGCAACGCCTGCTCGGGATGATCCACGGTGACGATCCGGGAGGTAAATTGGTTGGCTTGCAGCCAATCGTGGGCATAGACGCCGCTGACCACCAGCACCTCTTTTTCTTTGAGATCGGCCACCGAGCGGTAGGGGGCATTCTGGCGTACAAAGATGGCATAGGTGACGACATCATGGGGCACGGAGAAATCGAACCTCCGGTCGCGCTCATGGGAGTAGAGCACGCCGGTCAGGGCATCGATCGTGCGCGTTTCCAGGGCCTGGCGCATCTCTTCCCACGGGCCGGAGACGATGGTGACCTCCAGGCCGGCCTGGCGCGCGACGGCCCGCATCAGCTCGACCGTATAGCCATCCGGTTGCCCGCTGCCATTGACGAACTCATAAGGTGCGAAGTCGCTGTTGCTGCCGACCCGGATCGCCTGGGTGGGCGCGTCCGCGGCAGCCGCGCGGCCGGCGGGCAGCAGGCTGCCGGCCATGATCACGAGGAGTGCCAGCGACAGACATAGATACCCGAAGGCCGGTGCGGCCGCGGACCGCGGCGCCGGCATGGATGCACAGGTTGCCAGGCTTTTCATTGCTTTTATCGCCCCCTCTTTCCGAGCCGAACTTTCGAAGCATACGCCATGGCCGTTCATAGTATATGCGCGGCCATGAGTAAACATCAAAGCCCGGGCGAACACCCCAGGCCCCCTGAAACGCTTCGGGCGGGCAAGTTTTTATCGAACAGTCAATATAACCTATTGCTTTTTTTGGGACTGGGCCGCATTCTAAAGCAGGCGGGAAAATCGGGCGTGAATCGGCCGGAGCGCGCCGAACCGTGTGGTGCGCCCCTTTGCGAGAAGATATCGGGCATGAAAGCATACTTGGACAAAGGCATCAACAGGTTCTTCGGCTGGCTGGAGAGCATTCCGGGCAACCTGGCCATTCCCGGCCCCTCCCGGGAAGATGAGATCTCCTACTGGCGCGAGCGGGTCTTGCAGGTGCTGGTGGTCACCGGTCTGGTGATGGGTTTCATCGTGCTGCTGGTCTCGGCGATCTTTCTGGTGAGGAGCGGGTACTGGCAGGTGGCCGTCTTCGATGCCGTCGTCTACACGATCATGGGCGCCGTGCTGGTGTTACGCTCATCGGGCTATGCGCTGCGCACTTTCCTGATCCTGGCCACCATGTACGCATTGGGCGTGTGGCTGAGCATCACCCTGGGACTGTTGAGCGGCGGACCGAGCTGGCTCTTTGCCTTTGCCGTCATCGCCGGAATACTGCTGGACCTCAAGGCGGCGGCCTGGGCCATTCTGATCAACACGGTCACGCTGGCCGTGCTCGGCTGGATGTGTCGGCAGGGATGGGTGGCCGTGGGTCAGCCCTTTTTTCCCAGCGCCCATCGCGCCCTGCTTTCCGGCGTCAATTTCATCTTTCTCAACGCCTTGATCGCCTTTTCCATCGCCCAGTTCACCCGCGGCCTGCAAATCACCCTGGCCAAGGCCCATCTGGCCCATGAATCGTTGCGCCACGAAATCGTGGTGCGCAAGCAAATTGCCCGCTCGCTCAAAGAGAGCGAGGAGAAGTACCGCCTGCTGGCCGAGAACATGTCCGATGTGCTTTGGTCCCTGGATATGGATCTGCGGGTGACCTATATCAGTCCGGCCGTTGCCGCGCTCTTGGGATGGTCGGGCGAGGAGCAAAAGCGCTTGGGCCTGGCCGGCACCATGACCCGCGAGTCCCTGGAAAAGCTCCTGACCCTCTATCGAGAGACGAAAGAAGAGGCCGAGATCAAGGGCAATTACCAGAAGTCGATCACCCAGGAAGTGACCTTGCTGCACAAGGACGGCCATACCATCCCCGCCGAAATCCGGGCTTCGTTCCACCTGGGCGAAGATGGCAAGCCCATCGGCATTTTCGGCGTGACCCGCGATATCTCCGACCGGGTCAGGGCCCAGCGCGAAAAAGAGGAGCTGGAAGCCAAACTGGCCCAGTCCAAGCGCATGGAGGCCATCGGCTTGATGGCCAGCGGCGTGGCCCACGATTTGAACAATGTCTTGTCCGGACTCGTGAGCTATCCCGATCTGCTGCTGCTGGACATGCCCGAGGAGAGTGCGCTGCGCAAGCCTCTGGAGACCATCCGCGCCACCGGTCAGAAAGCGTCCGAGATCGTCCAGGATCTGCTGACCCTGGCCCGCCGCGGCGTTCAGAACATGGAGGTGGTCTGCATCAACGAGGTCGTCCAGGAGTATCTGGAGTCTCCCGAATTATATGAAATGCTCAAACGCCACCCCGGCGTGCAGGTCCAGCCGAGCCTTTCGCCCGACCTGCTCTACATTCAAGGCTCGCCCATTCATTTGAAGAAGGCTTTGATGAATCTGGTGATCAACGCCGCCGAAGCCCAGCCCGAGGGCGGCACCATCACCATCGGCACCGTCAACTGCTATCTGGAGCGGCCTGCCGATGGCTTGGCGCACATGCCGGCCGGCGAATATGTGCTGCTCAAGGTTTCCGATGACGGCATCGGCATTGCCGAAGAGGATTTGAAGCGCATCTTCGAGCCTTTTTTCACCCGCAAGGTGATGGGCCGCAGCGGCACCGGCCTGGGCATGGCGGTGGTGTGGGGCACGGTCCAGGATCACCATGGCGCCATCGTCGTTCAGAGCCGCAAGAACCGGGGCACCACGGCCGAGCTCTACTTTCCGGTCACGCGCCAAGCCCCGGCCGTCAAGGCCCAGGAGCCGGCCACCGAAGCCTTCATGGGCAGCGGCCAGCTCGTTCTGGTGGTGGACGATGTGGCCGAGCAGCGCGAGATCGCAGCCGACATTCTCGATCGCCTGGGATACAAGGCGGCCACGGCGCCCTCGGGCGAAGCGGCCCTGGAGTACCTGCGCCGGCAGCCCGACGGCGAGGTGAGCGCCGTGGTCCTGGACATGATCATGGCGCCGGGCATGGACGGCCTGGACACCTACCGGCACCTCACCCAGATCCGGCCGGCCATCAAGGCCATGATCGCCAGCGGCTTTGCCGAGACCGAGCGGGTCAAGGAGGCCCTGCGCGCCGGCGTGGGCGCCTACATCAAAAAGCCCTACATGCTCAAGGATATCGGAATGGCTTTGAAGCAAATCCTGGCCGATCCGGTGCCGCTTGCCGAGGAGAGCGCGGAGCGGGCCGATTGTTAATCACGCCGGCTTCTGGTATAGATGGCCCTCGCGTCGCCACTTGAAACCGCAGGAGGTCCATCATGACCATGACTACCGCCAAAGACATCATGACCACCGAAGTGATCACCCTGACCCCCGAGACCGATATCGTCCAGGCCGCCAAGGTGCTGCTGGACAACGGCATCAACGGTGCGCCGGTAGTCGATGGCCAGGGCCGCCTGACAGGCATTTTGTGCCAGAGCGACCTGGTGGTGCAGCAAAAGCGCCTGCCCGTGCCCACGATTTACACCCTGCTCGACGGTTTCGTCACCTTCACCTCTTCCAAGCAGATGGAAAAGCAGGTGCGCAAGATCGCGGCCCTCACCGTGGCCGAGGCCATGACCCCCAACCCGGTGACGGTCAAGTCGGATACCGGATTGGAGACCATCGCCGGCCTGATGGTCGACAGCCATTTTCACACCCTGCCGGTGGTGGACGATGGTCGCCTGGTGGGCATCATCGGCAAGGAAGACGTGCTCAAGACATTGCTGTTTGCGCCCAAGGGGCATTAAACGATAAACCTATGAAAGCTTACACCTGCACCGAATATCGCCAGGAGATGGTGTTGCTCAGTCTGCGCCGCCGCCTGGCCGACCCGGCCCTCAATCCTTCCGAAAAAAAAGAGCTGGAAGCCCAGGTCCGCAAATTGGAAGCCGATATGGGCATGAGCTAGCCCTGCGCGCCTATCGATCCTCCAGCAGGCGCAGCAGATCCAGCGGATGGTGGATGATGTGCCGGGCACCGGCCGCCTCAAGCTCGTCCACCGGCCGGAACCCCCAGGCTGCGCCCACTCCCAGCATGCCGGCCCGCCCGGCGGTCTGCATGTCCACGCCGCTGTCGCCCAGAAAGATGCAGGCCCCGGGCGCAACGCCCATGGCCTGCGCCGCGGCCAGGGCCTGGACC
>JAKAFO010000273.1 GCA_021819735.1 Deltaproteobacteria bacterium | reverse complement strand
GTTGCAGCCGGACCGTCACCGGACTCAGGGCGATTTGCTTGGACAGATCGTGGGCCAGGACCACGAACTCTTCGCGTCCCGGAGGCGCACCGGCCAGATGCAATTGTCCTCCCAGGCGATCGCTCTGCTCGTATAAAGTCACCTTGTGGCCGCGCTCAGCCGCTGCCAGGGCCGCGCTCATGCCGGCCGGGCCGCCGCCGATGACCATCACCCGTTTGGGTTGGGCCACCGGAATCGGCCGGGTCTCTTTTTCCCTGCCGGCCTTGGGATTGCACAAGCACTCGACGGCTTTGAGCTTGAAAAGGTTATCGAAACACCCCTGGGCGCAAGCGATACAGTGCACAATCTGATCGTCCCGGCCACCGCGAGCCTTTTCCGGCAAGAAGGGATCGGCGATCAGGCTGCGGCCCATGGCCACCATGTCGCACATGCCGTCGCCGATCATATCCCGAGCCGTGAAGGGATCGTTGATGCGATGGCTGGCGATGACCGGCACGGAAACCTTCTCTTTGATGCCCCTGGACAGGTAGGCGAAGACGCCCCGGGGAACGCCGGTGATGATCTGGGGAACCCGGGCCTCGTGCCAGCCCACGTTGATGCACAGGGCATCGACACCGGCCTTTTCCACCAGGGCCTGGGCGTAGGCCTGGAGTTCGAGACGCCCCTGGCCGTTGGGCATGAAGTCGTTGCCGTTCATGCGCACGATGACCGGGTAGTCCTGGCCTACCTCTTTGCGGATGGCCTGCATCACTTCCAAGCCGAAACGCATGCGGTTGTCGAGGTCTCCGCCGTACTGGTCCTCGCGCTTGTTGGTCAGGGGCGAGAGAAATTCGCTGATTAGATAACCGGTGCCGCTCAGGATTTCCACGGCGCTATAGCCCGCCTTTTTGACGCGCAGAGCTGCCTGGGCGAAATGTGCCACTACTTCCTGAATCTCTTCCACCGTCAATGCCTTGGGGGTTTCGCGGGTCATGCGCGAGGCGATGGCCGACGGGGCCACCGGCTGCTTGCCGTTGAGAAAAATGGAGTGGTTATAGCGTCCGGCGTGGTTGATCTGCACTGCCGAGCGCGCGCCGTTGGTGTTGATGGCCTCGGCCAGCCGGGCCAAACCGGGGATGAACGCATCCTTGTGGGCGCCGATGTTCATCACGTTGCCGGAAAGCTCGTCCACCGTGGCGTAGCCCACCACGATCATACCGGCCCCGCCCCGGGCCCTTTCGGCGTAAAACTCCACAAGCTGGTCCGTCACCTCATAGTTCTGCGCCATGTTCATGTGCATGGCCGGCATGTAGATGCGGTTTTTGATCTCCAGTCGATTGATCTTGATGGGCTCGAACAAAGGATCGCGCATAGATTCCCCCTTCCCTTTCTATTCTTGGCGTGCTTGGTTTAGGATAGTTCGTATACAAAATGTACGTTCATATAAAATCGCGCAACAAGCGCTTCAAAACGATTCGCTCTTCCATGCTAAATCCCGATAGAACCTCATCGTTGGCGGCATCGCGCTCGCGGATCAATTGGGGTTCCATGTTTTTGGCCTTAGCGGCCAAAAAAATGCGCAGCACCCGCTTATCCCCGGTATCGCTGCGCTTGATGATCCACTGACTGTCGGCCAGCCGATCGAGGACCCCCGAGACGGTGGCGTTGTCCAGCAGCAGGCGCTTGCCGATTTCGCCGGCGGTCAGCCCATCCTCTTCCAAGAGCGCCTCCAGTACGAGCGCCTGCACGGATGTCAGCCCCAGCGGTTTGAGCCGGTTCTTCAATAAATTTTGGGACTTCTGACTGGCCTTGGCCAGCAAGAACACGATGCAATCGCCATAGCCCATTTCGATATTCCTTTGTGTGCTAAATAAATGGGGCGGGACCGGAAGTCAAGTCTGGAAAAGTGGAACTTTTGAGGGGCATTTCTAGAAATCGACCACCGGCGTCAACGCCTCGGACGGATAGATCTGCCCGTGGCAGGGCGGCATGGAGTTATAGACCCAATCGATCTCCACGATCCCCAGACCTGTCAGGCAGCGCCGATCTTCACGGTAGCGGCCGCGCACCAATACATCTTCCATAGCCATGGTCAGCCCGAAAAGAGCCACCGTGCTGTCTTGGGGAATGCGCGCCAGTTCGATGCCATACGGTTGCCGCGCAAATACCAACCGGGAACAATCGGCGGCTTGGCACTGGATGACCGGAATGATCCGCGGATAACCATCCTCGTCGATGAAGGCGATGAATTTCAGGCTGTCCATCCGGTTCAACAAGCGATAGGCGAAGGGTTTCAAGATCTTCTCGCTCGAAACATTCGCCAGCGCTCTTTTGGCCAGGCGCGTGCGCAAGGCCCCGCCCAGGATCGCACCCATGGGCAATTTTTGGGGGCCGGACATGGCCTTTAGGTCGAGGTAGTGAACGGTGTTGATGCCGAAATAGGCATTGTAGCGAAACATGGGCAGATTGTTGTACTGCTCGTACTCCGGCCCCTCCTGGCGCAGATGGGTCCAGTGGGCCTTGCCGCGCCACAGGGTTCGGTCCCGGGTCATGATCAAAAAACCCACCCGGGTGTTTTGCGGCATGTGTTTCTTGCTCGATCCTTTGCAAAACTCTCCAAGCGTGAGCTGCCGGGGAGCGGCCGCCCGCAATGAAGTAATCAGCGTGAGATGGGGTAATCCGGCAGGGTTGATGGTGGCCACCAGTCCAATTTTTTCGGCCGGGGCGGTGACCTTGAGGGCGTGGTAGTCGAAGGTTTGTTCAGGGTGCATGCTCAGGCTCCCTCCAGGTGCGTGGCGCCGCTCCATTGCACGATCTCGGCATCGACTCCCGACGCCCGGGCCGTTTCCGCCAAGGCTTCCATGCGATTGGCGCTGGGCAAGGGGCAACCGGCGTAGGGCCATGGCAGGTCCAGGCGCCGATACTTGTCTGCGCAAAGATTATTGAAAGCGCACAATTCCCAGCGGCTGACCATGCCTTCCAGGCGAGTGGCAATAAATCGGCCGATGGCGGCGATATTCTCCGGAGTATCGGTGTCGCCGGGAATGATGGGCGTGCGGACCCACATCCGGCTTGCCTTGGCCTGGCTGCGGAGATAACGGGCCGCATGCATGGCGTTTTCCAGAATCTTCGCATTCGTATGACCGGTGCATTCCCGGTGCCGCTCCGGATCGGCAATTTTCAGGTCGTACAACAAGAGATGGGTTGCCGGCAAAAGTTGTTCCAGCACTTTGGTGTCATAAAGGCCGCAGGTATCCAGGGCCGTATGCACCCCCTGCGCCCGCAATCTATCCAGGAAGGCCGCCGCAAAGCGGGCCTGAAGGCCGGGTTCGCCGCCCGAAAGGGTGATGCCGCCGCCCGAGACATCGAAGTAGGCGCGGTCTTTCAATACTTCCGCCAGCAGATCCTCAAGCCGCCATTTTTTTCCCAGCCGCTCCAGAGCGGCGGTCGGGCATGCTTCGGCACAGACACTGCAATTTCGGCACACCTGACGATCGATAACGATCCCCTGGGCGGTGAGTTCCAAGGCGCCTTCCGGGCACTGGCTGACGCAAGTGCCGCAAGCGATACAACGGCTCTCGATCCACTGCACCTGGGGATGTGGCGCGATACTTTCCGGGTTGTGACACCACCGGCATTTAAGGCCGCAACCTTTGAAGAAGACCGTGGTGCGGATACCCGGCCCGTCTTCGGTGGACATGCGTTGAATTTCCAGCAAGCGGGCGGTCAGCGGCGCGATATTGTTCGCGATGGTCATCGTCAATGCCTATGCTGAATGCGCGCAATGGGTAACGCGCGCAATGATCTCGTCCTGTAGCTCTTTGCCCACGGTGGTGAAATAGGCGTTGTAACCCGTTACCCGCACCAGCAGATGGCGATGCTCCTGGGGATGCCGCTGGGCATCGCGCAGCAGACCTGCATCGAGCATGTTGATCTGCAAGGCCGTGCCGCCGTTGTGGGCATAGCCTCGCAAAAAGGCCTTGAACTTCTCTTTGTGTTCCGGGTCGCGCACAATGGCCGGAATGAAGCTGATGGTATGGCTGGCGCCGTTGGGCAGGGCGTTGAAGTAGCCACCGAAGTCTCCGGGCCCGTCGGCTGCTCGGCCGCCCAGCACCTTGCCCACCGAATTGGCATTGGCGGTCGGGCCGTAGATATCGGCGCCATTGGAGGGGCAAATGGCATTGGAGAGAAACTGCCCCTGCTTGCGGCCGTCGGCGCTGGCGGCCATGAGAAACCCATCGCCGGCCCAGTAATTCCAACTGAGCATGCCGGGGCGGAATTGGCGTCCGGTGGAACGGGTGCGGTGTTTCCAGGTTTCGCTGGTCCACAGCGCCATCACCCGACGGCCCATCTCATCGGCGGCATCGTCGTCGCGCCCATATTTGGGCGCTCTGTTCAATGCCATGGCGCGCAGCATCTCGAAACCTTCCCAGTTCCGGCGCAAAGCGCGGATCAATTCGGCCAGAGTGCAGCGCTTCTGATCATAGACCAGGTATTTGATGGCCAGCAGCGCATCCACCGTCGTGGCGAAGGTGACGGCTTCGAGGGTAGTATGGTTAATCTGGGCGCCGCCCTGGGTGATGTCCAATGCTTTTTCGGCGCAGCCCCTGACCAGACAGGAGAGATAGGGGGTGGGGAAAAAGCGCGCCCGCACAGACTCCGAAAGCTCGTAAAGCTCTACGCAGCGCTGCACGATGGCGGCGGTCTGCCGGGCATAAGCAGCCCAAAATTCTTCCCAGGTTTCGAAACGGGTGGCATCTCCCGTGGCCGGTCCGTCCTGGCGGATAGGCTCGGTGCGGCCACTGAGGGGATCGGTGAACGGCAGCAAATCTTTGCCGCCGGTCAGCGCCAATTCCACGGCCTTGAGCAGATTGAGGTTGTTGTCCACCGTGCCCGAGCGGTCATTGCCTACCATGGTGTTCTCCAGACAGCCCACCGGCGCGTAGTCGTGCACATTGTCGGCATGGATCCATTCGCTTTCACCAGCCAGACGCGCCTGGCGCATGAGCCCGGCCATGGAGCGCTCGTCGAAATTGAGCAGGAAGGGGGCGCCCTGGCTGCGGCCGATCATCGCCACCAACCGGTCCAACAGCCGCTCGGGGGAGTTGCGGTGCAGGCGCACATTGGGCTTGGGTTCCAGGATCGGGCTCATCTCGTCGATGACTTCCAAGATGGCATAGGTCAGATCGTTGGTCAGATCCCGACCGTCGGGCCCCAGCCCCGAGAGGGTGATGAGCTGGCCGAATCCGGCGGTGATGCCCTGATTTCCGTTGCGGATCATGGCGTCGTAGGCCGTGTTGCAGTGGATCCAGAAGCATTTGAGGATCTCTTTGCCGAATTCACGGTCCATGCCGTGGGCCAAGGAGTACTCCCAGTATGGCAGTAAATACTGATCGATGCGGCCGAAGGAGACGCCCGGACCGGGGTAGTTTTCATCGCTCATCACCAGCATGTGGTTGAGCCACAGGGCCTGGAGCGCCTCCCAGAAGGTCTTGGCCGGCAACCAGGGCACGCGTTCCAAGTTGGCGGCCATTTGAAGCAGTTCACTTTTGCGCGTCGAGTCGGCCTGGGCTTCCGCCTGGCGACGACAAAGGGCCGCATAGCCGGCGGCCAGCTCCCGGGGCATCGTCGCCGCGGTCAACATGGCGCCGAGCTGGGCGCCCTTTGGCCCGCGCTGCTCGTCCGGCGCCAGGCTGCGGTAACGGGCATGCAGGTCGGCATGAATGCCCTGCCACCCCAGGCGCAGGGCCCGCGCATGGTCGGGAATCAGGTGGCCGCTGGTGGCGCCCGCATTGCCGTAGCCATGATAGTGAAACCATTGCATCTGCCGGCGCGCGCCGCGTCGGCCCCAGAAGCTGCCATGGATCAAGCGATCGTACTCTTTTCGCTCTGTGCGGGTCAGGCACATGGAGGTCTGCACGTTGAAACGGGCGCCGGCAATGAGGTCGCCGGGCAGCAGCTCCTTGGGTACGTAGTGAACCATAGTTTCCTTGACGAACCAGGCGCGTCGTTCCACCAGGCTGAGGGACCAGAAATGGTCGGGCAGTTGCACCGGACGGGCCGCCTGCAGAAAAGATCCGCCCATGGTCTGGAGCAGCGGATAGGTCTCCGGCACGATATAATAGGTTAGCTCGTTGAAAAGCAGATCCCATGAGGTACCGTTGGTCCAGGCCGTAAACTCGTTGTTCCAGGCCCTTTCGGCGCCTTGGAAGTAATAGTCCCGCAGCCACTGGATTCGCTTCGATAGTGGTGCTGGTGCTCCCGCTTCGGTGACGTTTTGGACGGCGGCCTTTCGCATAATCAGCCCCCTCTTTGTAGTTTTCGCTTCATGGGAAGAAGATCACCCCGCGCTTTCTCCACGCAAATGTTCTTCGCCGTGGGCGAGCAGACAGCGCATGACGGCAACGGCCAGTTGTTCGTCCTGTTTTTTGATGGCATCGGCCAGATCGCGATGGAAACCGATCACCGTCGGCACCACCGTCGGATCTTTGAAGAATTGCCCGGACAGGTTGGTATAGACCGGTTTGAAGGAGTTGATCAGCAACGGGTAGGCTTGATTGCCGCTGGCCATGGCCACCAGGTGATGAAAATCGAAGTCCAGGGCCGTGAGACGCTCAATATCGGTGGGCTCCGCGCGCTCTTCCGCGGCGATCACCTCCCGCAGCTCCTGGTTGTGTCCATCACTGCGGTGGATCGCCGCCAAACGGGCCGTTTCAAGCTCGAACAGAAACCGCATGGCCAGCAAGCCTTCCAGCAACTTGGGAGCCAAATCGCCTTGGTGGTACTTGAGCAACGAGGTCAGCAATGCGATCGAACCCTGCTTGCGGAAATCGTTGATCACCGCGCCCACCCGGGGCACCAGGGTGACCAGCCCCTTGCCCGCCAGATCCACCAGGGCTTCATGGACGATCGGTCGGCTCACGCCCAACTGCCGGGCCAGTTCCCTTTCCGGAGGCAATTTATGCCCTCCCAACATCTGGCCGGAGAGAATCAGGGCTTCCAAACGACTGGCGCAAAGCTCTTTGAGACCTTCGTTTTTAATGGGCTGTAGCAAGGTAAGCATGGGGCACCCCTTTAAGGCTGGTGGTATGACCAGACTACCAACGGCCCATCAACAATGTCAACATCATGATGAAAGGATCGCTCGAGGATCTTCAGCGATGGCCCATTAAATCGGACTATGA
>JAKAFO010000272.1 GCA_021819735.1 Deltaproteobacteria bacterium | reverse complement strand
CCCCATTCGTTTCATATTCCCGTCATGGGTACCGGGTTCACCCTCGATACCCCCTTGCGCGTCGCTCGATACGGCATCTCGTCGGTGATCTCCCTGGTGGACGATGTCATCGTCGAACAGGCACGCAAATATCATTGCCTCAAAAACGGAGAGCCATATGAAGCCATCACCGCATCCCAGCCGGATGCCCGGGCACGACGCATTACGGCCTACCTGAACCTGGTGGACAAGCTCGTTCGGCAACAGGTGCGCGACCTCAGGGCCGCGGCCTTCGACCAGGGCAGCGACATCTGCCGCTATTTCGAGCTGTTGCCGGCCTCTCCGCTCAAGCGGGATTACGAGCATATGCTGGGCGTCACGGACCCCCAGGAGCGCAAACGCCTCCAGGATGCCCTGCGCCAAGAGATGACGGCCGGCAGCATCGACGTCAACATCATGACCAAACTGGATGTGGACCAGTATCGGAACGGTGCCAAACTGCCGCCCGAGTTTGCCGACGGCATGGCGGCCTTGCGCGGTTTCGCCCAGAGCACCCTGGTCGGCTCGGCCATGGTCTTTTCCGCCGGCATCAATCAGCGGCTGTATACCTATGCGGCCCAATTCGACGACTTTTTCCCCGACGCCCAAGGCGAATCCAAGAAGCGAATCGTCCTCAAGGTCAGCGACTACCGCTCGGCCCTGGTGCAGGGCAAATTCCTGGCCAAAAGAGGCTTGTGGGTTTCGGAATTCCGCATCGAATCGGGTCTCAATTGCGGCGGCCACGCTTTTGCCGCCGAGTGCAACCTGGTAGGCCCGGTGCTCGAACAATTCAAGCGCAATCGCGCCGAACTCAGCGAAAGCCTTTTCAACATCTACCGCAAAGCGCTGACGAGCCTGGGCCGACCGGTACCGCCCCAAGCGGCCAAATTCCGCGTCACCGTCCAAGGCGGCATCGGCACGGCCGAGGAAGACAGCTTTCTGCTGCATTACTACCAGGTGGACGGTACGGGTTGGGGTACCCCTTTCATGGTGGTGCCCGAAGTGACCAACGTCGACCCCGTCCACCTGGAACGGCTGACCCAAGCCAAATGGGATGACATCTATTTGAGTCAAGCCTCTCCCCTGGGCGTACCGTTCTGGAACCTGCGCACCTCGGCCAGCGAAGAGAAACGGCGCGAGCGCATCGCGGCGGGCAAGCCCGGCAGCCCCTGCCCCAAGAAATTTTGCGCCCTCAACAGCGAGTTCAGCGAGAAACCCATCTGCGTGGCCTCCCGGGAGTACATCAGCCAAAAGCTGGCCCATCTGCCCCAGGAGGGTCTCACCGAAGAGCAGATGGCCTTCGTGCGCGAAGAGGTGCTGGCCAAATCGTGCATCTGCCACGACCTGGGCGGCGCCATCACCCTGATGCAAAACGCCAGCGGCAACGGAACCGGCAAAGCGCTGCCGGCCCTGTGCTGCGGCCCCAATATCCGCTACTTCAACCGCATCTTTTCGTTGGAGGAGATGATCAGCCACATCTACGGCCGCTTGAGCGTCATCGCCAATAGCGAGCGGCCCCACATGTTCGTGGAGGAGATGCGTTTAAACCTGGAGTACCTTAAGGAAGAGATCAAGCGTTTTACCCACCGCATCTCCAACCGACCGAGCAGCTTTTTCGAGAACTTCAAACAAGGCCTCCAGGAAGGCATCCTTTATTATCAGGATCTGACCAAACAGTTTCTCGAAGGCCAGCGCGAAAAGTTCATGGATGACCTTAAACGTCTGGCCCAGGAGATCGATTGCATCGGCCTGCCCAAGGTCTGCTGACGCCGCATCGGTTCCAACACTGATAGTCCAGGGCGGTCGATGGGCTCATCGATCGCCTTTTCATTCGAAACCGCCACCCCGACAAAAACGAATTTCAGTCCCCCCTCTAAAAAGCCAGGGGGTCTCTCGAACTTTTTCAAAAATTACCCCTGAACGCCTTGATGTCTGCTCCCGGATCGTATATGAAACCACGATCCAAGTTCCAAAGGGTCAGCGGACAGATCGATACGGCCGGCCACACCCGGGTGGCGGCATAGGGAGTGGAAGATGGAGTTCTGGCGCGTGCCATTCGATGCCCAAACCATTCAGGTTTCCCAGGGCGTGGTTCACATCATCGAGGATCGCTGCAAGGGGTGCGGCTATTGCATCGAGTTCTGCCCCCGGCACATCCTGGCTTTTTCCTCCCGCTTCAACAAAAAAGGGTACCACCCGCCCGAGGTGCTGCAACCCGAGGGGTGCGTCAACTGCCACTATTGCGAGATCATCTGCCCGGAGTTTGCCATCTACTCGGTGGAACTGCCCCAGCCGCCCGGGGGATAGACCGCGCCCCTTGTTCCCTGTGATGCCCACGGCCGGCGTCAGCGGCCATTCACCCTATATATAATGATGAGTGCAACATGAAATCAGCGGTTCTAACGGGAGTTCACTACATGACCGGCGACGAGGCCTGCGCCGAGGGCGCCCTGGCGGCCGGCTGCCGCTTCTTCGGCGGCTACCCCATCACGCCGGCCACCGAGATCGCCGAGCACATGTCCGAACGCCTGCCCGAGGTGGGCGGCACCTTCATCCAGATGGAAGACGAGATCGCGGCCATCGCCTCGGTGCTGGGAGCGGCCTGGGCCGGCCAGAAGAGCATGACCGCCACCTCCGGGCCGGGCTTCAGCCTGATGATGGAAAACATCGGCCTGGCGGCCTGCACCGAGACCCCCTGCGTGGTGGTCAATGTCCAGCGCGCCGGACCGTCCACCGGACTGCCCACCATGGGCGCCCAGGCCGACATGATGCAGGTGCGCTGGGGGTCCCACGGCGACTACGAGATCATCGCCCTGGCGCCCTCGTCCGCCCAGGAGATCTTTTACCAGACCATCACGGCCTTCAACCTGAGCGAACGCTACCGCACGCCGGTCTTCATCATGACCGACGAGATCATCGGTCACATGAGCGAGAAGGTGGTGATCCCGGCCGCCGATCAGATCCGCACCGAGGAGCGCCCAAAACCCCAGGGCCGCAAGGACCGCTTCCTGCTCTACAAGCCGGGACCCAACGGCGTGGCGCCCATGCCGGCCGCCGGCGAAGGCTACAACGTGCACGTCACCGGCCTGACCCATGACGAGAAGGGCTACCCGGTCATGTCCATCGAGGCCCAGGAACAGATGATGACGCGCATCAAGACCAAGATCTTGAACAACCTGGACGACATCGTCATCACCGAAGGACATGAATTGGAAGACGCCGAGATCGTGATCGTCTCTTACGGCATCTCGGCGCGCACCAGCATGGCCGCCATGCAGCAGGCGCGCGCCATGGGCCTGAAGGTTGGTTTTTTGCGTCTGATCACAGTCTGGCCCTTTGCCGAACGGCAGATCCGGGAGTTGGCCCAACGGGTCAAGGCCTTCATCACCGTGGAGATCAACCTGGGGCAGATCCATCTGGAGGTGACCCGCGCGGCGGCGGGCCAAGCCGCCTGCCATCTGGTGGGCCACCACGGCGGCGCCATCATCTCGCCGGATAAAGTGATCGCCGCCATCAAGGAGGTCGTATGAGCCAAGCCGTTGCACGCCATGAAGCATCCGCCGCGGCGGTGCCCGATCATCCATTGGAGGATCTGATCCGCTCGGACCGCATTCCGCACATCTGGTGCCCGGGCTGCGGCATCGGCACCGCCTTTGCCGCCACGCTCTCGGCCATGAAAGGCTGCGGCCTGGATCTGGCCACCGTGTGCATGGTCTCGGGCATCGGCTGTTCGGGCCGGGCCGCCGGCTATGTCAAGCTCGACTCGTTCCACACCACCCACGGCCGGGCGATCCCGTTTGCCACCGGCTTGAAACTGGGAAACCCCAAGCTCAATGTGGTGGTCTTCAGCGGCGACGGCGACCTGTTCGCCATCGGCGGCAATCACTTCATCCATGCGGCCCGGCGCAACATCCCCCTGACCGTGATCTGCCTGAACAACCTGAACTACGGCATGACCGGCGGCCAGGCGGCGGCCACCACGCCTTACCTGGCGCGTACGACCACCACGCCGGCCGGCAATCATGAAGCGCCCTTCAATCTCCCGTTGCTGGCCTGGGCCGCGGGCGCCAGCTTCGTGGCACGCTGGACCATCCTGCACATCCGGGAGCTGACCGAGTGCATCCAGAAGGCCTTTTTGAAAAACGGCTTCTCGTTCATCGAAGTGCTGGGCCCCTGCCCCATCAACTACGGCCGGCGCAACAAGGAAAAGCCGCTGCAAACCCTCAAGCTCTACCAGGAGCAGACCATCATCCGCAACCATGCCGATCCCAGCGATCTGGAGATCGACTTTAAGAAGAAGGTGGTGCTGGGAGAGTTCGTGGATAAGGAGCGAAGTACTTGCATCGAGAATTACGATAAGACGTGTCGGTTGATGTAAGGGTTTCTCCCACGCGTACGATTGAGGAAGAAATTATGTACAAGCAAATCACCATCACCGGTTTCGGCGGACAGGGGGTCGTCCTCGCCGGCCGCATCGTGGGCCAGGCGGCGGCCATCGGCGACAATCTGGAGAGCACTTTGGTGCAGTCCTACGGTCCCGAATCGCGGGGCGGGGCGTGCAGCGCCCAGGTGACCATCGCCGACGGTCCGATTTACTTCCCCTACATCCAGAATCCCGACATCCTGGTGTGCATGTCCCAGTCGGGCTACGACAAACAGTACGCCTCGCTCAAGGCCGACGGCGTGCTGATCATCGAGCAGGATCTGGTCAAGCCCACGGAACCGCGGGATCACTTCGCCATCCCCTGCACCCGCTTCTCCGAAGAGCTGGGCAACAAGATGATGGCCAACATCATCATGGTGGGCTTCCTGGCAGCCATCACCGAGGCCGTCAGCCTGGATGCGGCCCGGGCCACGGTGGCCGAATCGGTGCCCAAGGGCACGGTGGAGAAGAACCTCAAGGCCTTCGACAAGGGCTGGGAGTTTGCCCAGGCCACCTTGAAAGGCCGCCGGCACAAGGCGGCCGGTCAGATCGGAGTGGTCGCATGAAACCTCCCAAGAACCGACTGCACAGCGTCCTGATCGCCGGCGCCACGCCGGCCGGCATTGCCGCGGCCAACAAACTGGGCGAGCTGGGCATCCCCATCACCCTGGTGGACACGGCGGCCGACCTGGACGCCAAGCTCAACAGCGAAGACTACCGGCTGGAGTCGGGCGTGCCTTTCAATTACGCCCATCGCCCGGGCCTGATCCGCATCCTGCGCAACGCCAACATCCGCTGCGTGCTGCCGGCCGCCATCCAGTCGGCCAAACACAGCTCCCAGGGCTTCCGCGTCCAGATCGAACGCCGGGCCACCTATGTGGATGCCGCGCGCTGCACCCTTTGCGGCCAATGTGTCTCGGCGTGTCCGGTGTGCGCCGGAGAGAGCCGGCGGCCCATCCAGGCCGCCAGCCGCACGGCCCTGCCGGGGCGGGCCACCATCGACAAGCGCCGCCAGCCCTTGTGCCAGGCCAACTGTCCCCTGGGGGTCAACGTGCAAGGGTACATGGCCTTGACCGCCACCGGCCGTTACGCAGAAGCCCTGGCGCTGATCCGCCGGGAGAATGTGCTGCCCGCCGTGTGTGGCCGCATCTGCACCCATCCGTGCGAAGCAGCCTGCCGCCGGGGCGAAAAGGAAGGCCCCCTGGCCATCCGCGACATCAAGCGCTTCGTGGCCGACCGGGCCGCGGCGGAAAACCTTCCGCAACCCAAAGTAGAATTGCCCGCCGATGCCCCCGCCGTGGCCATCGTGGGCTCGGGACCGGCGGGGTTGGCGGCGGCCACCGATCTGGCCCGCCGCGGATTCGCGGTGACCGTCTATGAAAAAGAACCCGAAGCCGGCGGCCTGCTGCGCTACGGCATCGGACCGCACCGCCTGCCGCGCAAGATCCTGGATGCCGAACTGGCCGCCATCCAGGCCGAAGGGGTCCGTATCGTCACCCACCACACCATCGCCCTGCCCAATGGTTTGGAAGAACTTCGCCGGAACCATCGCGCCGTGATCCTCACCACCGGCGCCTGGGCCGACCGCGGGCTTGGAGTGGCGGGCGAAGCGCTGGAAGGGGTCCAGGGCTGCATCGCTTTCCTGAGCCGCTTCTACCGCGGCGAAGTAAAGCGGATCTCCGGCCGGGCGGCCGTCATCGGCGACGGCAATGCGGCCTACGACCTGGCCCGGGTGCTGCGCCGCCTGGGAGTGGATGTGACCATCGTCTCCTGGTTCGCGGCCCACGAGATTCCGGCCGATAAAGACGAAGTCGAAGCGGCCGCGGCCGAAGGCATCGCCCTCATCGACCGACGCCAGGTGGTGGGCTTTGCCGGTGATAACAACCGTTTTCGCGCCCTGCGCGTGCAAGCCACCCAGCCCGGCCCGCCCGATGCCAAGGGCATCTGCTGGCCGGTGGCGGTTCCGGGCGCCGCAGTGGAAGAACTGGCCTTCGACCACGCCTTCGTGGCCATCGGCCAGGGCGGACCTTACCGCGATCTTTCAGGAAAAGGAGAGCTCGCCATCGATCCCAGGGGCCTGCTGGCCGTGGATGCCCAGGGCCGCACGCCCTTGGAGGGTGTCTATGCCGCCGGCGATGCGGCCACCGGCGCCACCTCGGTGGTCAAGGCCATGGCCGACGGACGCAGGATTGCGGCCCAAGTGGCCGACGCCCTGCACCCTGCCCAGGCCGCGCCGGGGGCACACCCCCTCGCCGCCCGACCGGAGAGCCTCGACTTCGATCCCATCCCTGACGACCTGCCCGTGCGGCCCCGGGCGCCCATGCCCGAGATCGCCCTGGCCCAGCGCCGGGACGGATTTGCCGAAGTGGCCCGGGGCCTGGACGAAACCCAGGCCCGGGGCGAAGCCGGCCGCTGCCTGCAGTGCGGCGGCTGCGCCCAGTGTCTGGCCTGTCTGCCGGCTTGCGGAAGCATCCAGGCCATTCACCACGAAGATGTCGCCGAAACGCTCTTCGAAAACGCCGGCGTGCTGATCATCGCCGACCCGGAGATGGGCCTGGGGATCAAAGGCGACGACGTGATCCGGGCCTATGGCCCACCCAGCGCCAAAAGCGATGTGCCGGCCATGCTGCTGCGCGGCTTCGCCGCGGCGGCCCGGGCCATGGTGCTGCTCCAGCGCAACGGCTTGCGCCTCAAGGGCCAGGGGGTGGCCTTCGTGCCGCCCGAGGCCGGCCTCGACCGGCGCGTGCGCATCGGCGTTTTCGCCTGCCGCTGCA
>JAKAFO010000019.1 GCA_021819735.1 Deltaproteobacteria bacterium | reverse complement strand
GCGAACAGTGGCAGTGCCTCAAGGCGCGCTCGCCCCAGGAGCGGGTGAGCAAAAGCAAACGCGCCATGGGCGACTTCCACAAAGAGGTGTGGGACAAGACCCTGGGCAGGGGCGGCCTGGTGGGCGACCTGACCCAACTGGACCGCAGCCTGATCCCGCTGGTGGTCCACGAAGAGTTGCGCCGCTATGTGCCGGTCTGGGAGAACTACAAGTACAAGGCACCCTGCGAAGCCACCTGCCCCACCGGCATCCCGGTGCAGACCCGCTGGCGCCTGGTGCGCGAAGGCCGGGTGGACGAGGCCGTCGACCTGGCCCTGGCCTATACTCCTTTTCCAGCCACGGTGTGCGGCTACCTGTGCCCCAACCTGTGCATGCAGTCGTGCACCAAGCAGTCGGCCTTCATGCTGCCCGTGGATGTGACCCAATTGGGCCAGGCCAGCCTCAAAGCCAAGGCCCCTGAACTGCCGCCCCTTTCGGGCAAACGCATCGCCGTCATCGGCGGCGGACCGGCCGGCCTGTCGGTGGCCTGGCAGTTGCGCCTCAAGGGCCACGAGGCGGTGGTCTACGACAACGCCAAGCGCCTGGGCGGCAAGATCGCGGCCTCGATTCCCCAGAGCCGCATTCCCAAGGAGGTGTTCGACAAGGAGATCGAACGCATCGCCGAGGCGATTCCCCACGTGCACCTGCAGCAGCGCTTGAATCCGGCCGAGGTGGATCAGCTCATCACCGACTTCGATTTCGTGGTCATCGCCGCCGGGGCCCAGAAGCCACGCACTTTGCCCATTCCCGGACGCGAACGCCTGACCCCGGCCCTGGATTTCCTGGCGGCCGCCAAAGCGGGAACGGCCACGGTGGGCCAACGGGTGGTGGTCATCGGCGCCGGCAACGTGGGCTGCGATGTGGCCACCGAGGCGGCGCGCCTGGGCGCCACGGACATCCTATTATTGGACGTACAGGAACCGGCGTCGTTCGGCAAAGAGCGCCACGAGGCCGAGCGCGTGGGCGCCAAGTTCCGCTGGCCGGTCTTTACCCAGGCCATCGTCAAGGAAGGGGTGCAGCTCGACACGGGTGAGATCATCCCGGCCGATTCGGTCTTTGTCTCCATCGGCGATGCGCCGGACCTGGATTTCCTGCCGGAGAACGTGGCCGTGGAACGCGGCTTCGTCAAAGTGGACGAAAACTTCCAGACCTCCAACCGCCAGGTGTTCGCCATCGGCGACGTGGTGCGGCCCGGCCTGCTCACCGACGCCATCGGCGCCGGCCGGCGGGCGGCCCAGACCATCGACGACATCCTGACCGGCAAGCGGCCCACGGCCGACCCGCGCACGATCATCGACATCCGGCGGGTGCACCTGGAGTACTACGACCCCCGGGTGGTGAGCTACGAGAACCTGGACCACTGCGGCAGCCAGTGCGCCTCGTGCGGCCAGTGCCGGGATTGCGGCATCTGCGTGGCGGTCTGCCCCGAAAGCGCCATCAGCCGCACCCAGGCCCCCGACGGCCGTTTCGAGTACGTGGTCTCGGCCCAACGGTGCATCGCCTGCGGCTTTTGCGCCGGCGCCTGCCCGTGCGGCATCTGGAACATGATCGAAAATACGCCCCTGGGTTGATCTTGCGCCCGGTAATAGGATATGGAGGCGCGGCTTTGACGATGGGCGGGCGGCCGGAACGGATCGAGCGCCAAATGGTGTTTGATATCCATCCCCGACTGACATAATCTGCCGGATCAAAGACGCGGCGACCATTGAAAGAAAACGAAGCAAGCCTATGAAAGCACTATTAGCACTCGAAGACGGCCGCACCTTTCCTTGCCGGTCGTTCACCGGCGCCGGCGAGGTGGGCGGCGAGGTGGTCTTCAACACGGCCATGAGCGGCTATCAGGAGGTGCTGACCGATCCCTCCTACAGCGGCCAACTGGTCACCATGACCTACCCGCTGATCGGCAATTACGGCGTCAATATCGAGGATGTGGAATCGGACCGCGTCCAGGTGGCGGCCTTTATCATCCGCGAATATCAGCCCGACTACAGCAACTACCGCGCCTCGGGCAGCCTGGCCGACTATCTGCGCAACAACAAAATTGTGGGGGTCGACAGCCTCGATACGCGGGCCTTGACCCTGCACATCCGCAACGGCGGCGCCATGCGCGCCATGATCTCCACCGAACAGACCGATCCCGCGGCCCTGGTGGCCAAGGCCCGCACCCTGCCGCGCATGGCCGGCCTGGATCTGGCCAAGACGGTGACCCAGCCGCAGCCCTACCGCTGGGTGGACGGCAAGCCCGAACCCATCGATGTGAACCGCACGCCACTGGACGAGCGCATCTGGCGCCAGCGGTCGGGGAAAAAGTCGGTCGTGGCCATGGATTTCGGCATCAAGTACAACATCCTGCGCTCGCTTTCAGCCTGCGGCATGGAGGTCGTGGTCGTGCCGGCTTTTACCGAGGCCGAAACCATCCAACGCATGGCGCCCCACGGGGTGTTTCTCTCCAACGGACCGGGCGATCCCGAGCCGGTGACGTACGGCATCCGCACGATTCAGGCCCTGCTGGGCTATCGGCCCATCTTCGGCATCTGCCTGGGGCACCAACTGCTCGGCCTGGCCGTGGGCGCCAAGACCTACAAGTTGAAATTCGGCCACCGGGGCATCAACCACCCGGTCAAGAACCTGACCACCGGCCGGGTGGAGATCACCTCCCAGAACCATGGCTTTGCCGTGGACGTGAAGACCCTCGACCCAGCCCAGATCGAGATCACCCACATCAATCTCAACGACAACACCCTGGAAGGCTTCCGGCACAAGAAGATCCCCCTGCTGGCCATCCAGTACCACCCCGAAGCCGCGCCGGGACCCCACGATGCCGGTTATCTGTTCGACGAGTTTGCGCGGATGATGGGATAGGAGCCGAAGCATTGCTTTCAATGGTTGAACAATCAAGATTGATGGTATCGAAAGCCATCGGAGCCGAACGCAAGTCGTTGCTGGGGCAGTTCTTCACACCGGCAGCAACGGCGCGCTTCATGGCGGGGTTGTTCAATCGGACATCGGATCGGCTCTGCCGCTTGTTAGATGCCGGAGCAGGGATCGGTTCTTTGTCGGCCGCATTTCTGGAACGGTGGATGAGCGGCGACTTCGATTTTTCGCGTATCGAGCTGGATGCCTTCGAAATCGACGATTCTTTGCATCGGCATCTGGACCGCACGCTGGCGGCATATGGTGGCTCGCTGAAGGTCAAGATCCATATCCGGCCTCACGATTTCGTGCAAACCGCCGTCGATGCGCTGCGGGGAAGCCTTTTCGAGAAATCACTCCCGGCGTACACCCATGCTATTTTAAATCCGCCGTACAAAAAGATCCGAAGCAATTCATCCCACCGCGCTGCGCTGAGGCAAGTGGACATTGAAACCGTCAATTTGTACTCGGCGTTCGTGGCGCTCGCCTTGGCCCTGCTTGGCAACGGCGGACAACTGGTGGCGATCTTGCCGCGCAGTTTTTGCAACGGTCCCTATTATCGCCCCTTCCGCGAGTTCATCCTAAAACGGGCGGCCATCCATCATATGCATTTGTTCGGTTCGCGGAGCAAAGCTTTCAAAGATGATGACGTGCTGCAAGAGAACATCATTGTCCTGCTGGAAAAGGGCGGACATCAAGGGCATGTGAAGATTACCACCTCGACGGATGACGGTTTTTCGGACATGCAAACGAACCAGCATCCGTTCGATCGAATTGTGTTTCCCGATGACCCTGAACTGTTCATCCGTGTACCGACCTCAGCCGGTCGCGACGTTATCGAGCTGCCAGGATCGATTCAATTCTCTTTGGATCAAATCGGCATTAAGGTGTCCACCGGCCCCGTAGTAGATTTCCGACTAAAAGAATACCTGCGCGACATGCCGGAAGCGAACACCGTTCCACTCCTTTATCCCGGTCATTTCAGCGGCCGCAATATAGAATGGCCGAAGCCGGGTTTGAAGAAGCCCAACGCCATCCTGCAAAACGCCGTCACGGAAAAATGGCTCTACCCGAACGGCTTCTATTGCGTGGTGCGACGTTTTTCCTCGAAGGAAGAAAAACGCCGAATCGTCGCTTGCGTTGTGCGGCCGGATAGTTTTCGAAATTCCACGCTCCTGGGCTTGGAGAACCATCTGAACGTGTTTCATGAAGGCAAGAAAGGCTTGCCTGAAAAAATCGCCTACGGCTTGGCGACATACCTCAACAGCACAGCCGTCGATGACACTTTTCGGGGTTTCAGCGGCCACACCCAAGTTAACGCGACCGATCTCAGACTTATAAAATACCCTAGTCGAGAAACGCTATCCGCAATGGGGAGATGGGCGCTACGGTGCATTGAACCGACGCAGGCCATAATAGACGAAAAGATGGAAAGCTTGAGGGCATGAAGCGCACACTGCAAAAACATATTGCCGAAGCCCTTCAAATTCTTGGCCAGCTTGGCCTGCCACGCGCCCAACAAAATGAACGTTCCGCGCTGTGCTTATTGGCCTTGATTAATCTGACGCCCAGGAAGAAATGGTCGTCAGCGCAAAGCCCTTTGATGGGGATTACACCGATAATGGATTGGGCGCGGGAGCATTACCAAAAGGAGTATGCGCCGAATACTCGTGAGACCGTGCGCCGCCAAACAATGCATCAATTCGTCGACGCGGGAATGGCGCTTTACAATCCGGATCATCCGGCCCGCGCCGTGAACAGTCCCAAGGCGGTGTACCAGATCGAGCCCGCGACACTGGAATTGCTCCGAAGCTTCGGCAAAGAGACATGGCATGGCAATCTCAACCACTATCTCTCCCAGCGCGAAACGTTGGCCTCGAAATATGCTAAGGAGAGGAATCAAAATCGTATCCCATTGAGGGTCGCACCGTTTAAGCAGATTGCGCTCAGCCCTGGTGAGCATAGCCAATTGATTCGGGCGGTCATTGAAGAGTTCGGCCCCCGCTTCGCACCCGACGCCACATTGATCTATGCGGGTGATACTGGGGAAAAATGGGGATATTTCGATCAGGATCGGTTAGCGAACCTCGGCGTCCGTATAGATGCCCACGGTAAAATGCCGGATGTCGTTCTTTACTGCGAAAGGCGCAATTGGCTCTTACTGGTCGAGTCCGTCACGAGTCATGGCCCCGTGGATAGCAAACGGCACCAAGAATTGGCGCAATTGTTCAAAGGCGCCGGTTGCGGGCTGGTTTATGTAACCGCCTTTCCCAATCGTGCCGTCATGTCAAGGTACCTGATCGAAATCGCATGGGAAACGGAGGTGTGGGTCGCAGAGGCGCCGTCCCATCTGATCCACTTTAATGGTGAACGTTTCCTGGGGCCGTATGGCGAAGGTTAATACGAAAATCAAAACGACGATTTAACAATAAACGAAGAAACCAATGCCCAAACGCACCGACATCCATAAGATCCTGATCATCGGCGCCGGGCCGATCATTATCGGCCAGGCGTGCGAATTCGACTACAGCGGCACCCAGGCCTGCAAGGCCCTCCGGGAAGAGGGCTATCACGTGATCCTGGTCAACTCCAATCCGGCCACGATCATGACCGATCCGGGCACGGCCGACCGCACCTATATCGAGCCGGTGACCCCCGAGACGGTGGCCAAGATCATCGAGGCCGAGCGTCCCGATGCCCTGCTGCCCACCCTGGGCGGCCAGACCGGCCTGAACACGGCCGTGCAGGTGGCCGAGATGGGCGTGCTGGAAAAGTATGGTGTGGAGCTGATCGGCGCTTCGCTCCCGGCCATTAAAATGGCCGAAAGCCGCGACCTGTTCCGCCAGGCCATGGAGCGCATCGGCTTGCGCATCCCCCAAAGCGGTTTCGCCACCAACATGGACGAGGCCCGGGCCGTGGCCGCCGAGATCGGCTTTCCGCTGATCATCCGGCCCAGCTACACCCTGGGCGGCACCGGCGGCGGCGTGGCCTACAATCCCGAAGAGCTGGAGGTGGTGGCCAAATCGGGCATCGACGCCAGCCTGATCCACCAGGTGATGCTCGAACAGTCGGTACTCGGCTGGAAAGAGTACGAGTTGGAGGTGATGCGCGACCACGCCGACAATGTGGTCATCATCTGCTCCATCGAAAACTTCGACGCCATGGGCGTGCACACCGGCGACAGCATCACCGTGGCGCCCGCCCAGACCCTCAGCGACCGCGAATACCAGACGATGCGCAACGCCTCGCTGGCCATCATGCGCGAGATCGGCGTGGACACCGGCGGATCGAACGTGCAGTTCGCCGTCAACCCGGCCAACGGCGAGATGATCGTGGTGGAGATGAACCCGCGCGTGTCGCGATCGAGCGCCCTGGCCTCCAAGGCCACGGGTTTCCCGATTGCCAAGATCGCCGCCAAGCTGGCCGTGGGCTACACCCTGGACGAGATCCCCAACGACATCACCGGCGAGACCCTGGCCTCGTTCGAGCCGACCCTGGATTACTGCGTGGTGAAGATCCCGCGCTGGACCTTCGAAAAGTTCCCCGAAACGCCGGACGTGCTCACCACGGCCATGAAGTCGGTGGGCGAGACCATGGCCATCGGCCGCACCTTCAAAGAGGCGCTGCAAAAGGGGTTGCGCTCCCTGGAGATCGGGCGCCACGGTTTGGGCGCCGACGGCCGCGACCGTATCGAGAGCGACGGCGATTTTCCCTCGGATCGGGAGATCGAGCAGAAGCTGGCCACCCCCAACTCCCAGCGCATCTTCTACCTGCGCTACGCGCTGCTGGCCGGCAAATCCATCGAGTCCATTCACAAGCTTACCGGCATCGATCCCTGGTTCCTGCACCAGCTCAAGCAGATCGTGGATATGGAGGCCGATCTGCGCGCCAAAGGCGCCGGATCGGGCTGCGAATGCGGCGGCACCGGCGCGGCGCTGCTGTCCGACGACCAGCTCTGGCAGGCCAAGCGCTGGGGCTTTTCCGACGTGCAACTGGCCCACCTGCTGGGCACCAATGCCGACCAGGTGGCCTGCTACCGCAAGGCGCGCGGCATCCGCCCGGCCTACAAGCTGGTCGATACCTGCGCCGCCGAGTTCCGGGCCGCCACGCCCTATTACTACTCCACCTACGAAACCGAGTGCGAAGCCCGGGTCTCCGATCGCAAGAAAGTGATGATCCTGGGCGGCGGTCCCAACCGCATCGGCCAGGGCATCGAGTTCGACTACTGCTGCGTGCACGCCGCTTTCGCCCTCAAGGAAGAGGGGGTGGAGAGCATCATGGTCAACTCCAATCCCGAGACCGTCTCCACCGACTACGACACTTCGGACAAACTCTACTTCGAGCCGTTGACCAAGGAAGATGTGCTGCACATCGTCGAAAAGGAAAAACCCTTCGGCGTCATTGTGCAGTTCGGCGGCCAGACCCCCTTGAACCTGGCCACGCCCCTAGCCAAGGCCGGCGTGCCCATTCTGGGAACCCATCCGGACAGCATCGACCGGGCCGAGGACCGCAAGCTGTTCCAGACCATGCTCCACAAGCTGGGCCTGGTGCAGCCGGCCAACGGCATCGCCCTGAGCTTCGACGAGGCGCGCCTGGTGGCCGAGACCATCGGCTACCCGGTGATCGTGCGCCCCTCGTTCGTGCTCGGCGGCCGGGCCATGAAGATCGTCTACAACCCCAAGGAGCTGGAGAACTTCACGCGCCTGGCCATCCTGGCTTCTCCCGGCCACCCGGTGCTCATCGACAAGTTCTTGGAAAACGCCGTGGAGGTGGACGTGGACGCCATCCGCGACGGCCGCACGACCATCATCGGCGGCATCATGGAGCACATCGAGGCGGCCGGCATCCACTCGGGCGATTCGGCCTGCGTGCTGCCGCCCTACAGCATCCCCCAGCGGCTCATCGACGAGATCACGGCGGCCACCAAAGCCATGGCCCGGGAGCTCAACGTCATCGGCCTGATGAACGTGCAATATGCCATCAAGGACGGTCGGCTCTATGTGCTGGAAGTCAACCCGCGCGCCTCGCGCACCGTGCCGTTTGTCAGCAAGGCCACGGGCGTGCCCCTGGCCAAGCTGGCCACCAAGATCATGCTGGGCCGCACGCTGGCTGACCTGGGCCTGACCCGCGAGGTGGTCCCCGAGCACCTGTCGGTCAAAGAGGCCGTGATGCCCTTCGACCGCTTTCCCAACGTGGACACCCTGCTCGGCCCGGAGATGAAATCCACCGGCGAAGTCATGGGCATCGATCACGATTTCGGCGCGGCCTACGCCAAGGCCCAGTTGGGCGCCGGCCAGAAATTGCCCTCCCAGGGAACGGTTTTCATCAGCGTCATGGACGCCGACAAGCGCGCCATCGTGGATGTGGCCAGGGAGTTCGAACGCCTGGGCTTTACCATCTTGGCCACCGGCGGCACCGCGACCTTTTTGGGCGAACGCGGCATCCGGACCCAGCACGTCAACAAGCTGACCCAGGGCCGCCCCAATGTGGAAGACGCCATCAAAAACGGTCAGGTCCATCTGGTGATCAACACCGGTTCGGGGGACACCTCCAGCCGGGACGGCTATGTGATCCGCCGGGCCGCGCTGAAATTCGGCATCCCCTATGTCACCACGGCGGCCGGCGCCCTGGCGGTGAGCCGGGCCGTGGCGGCCATGAAATCCCGGACCTTGGGCGTTAAATGCATTCAGGAGTACCATCGCAGAGGATAAACGTTGGGCTGCACGCCGACGAAAGTTTCTTATTTGGAGCCAAACCTAACATGAACTCGGATCTTTTCACCTCCCACACGATGCCATGCGAACCCATGGACGACGACCATCCCCGCGAAGCCTGCGGCATCTTCGGCGTGTACGGCCATCCCGAAGCCGCCAAGATGTGCTACTTCGGCCTGTACGCCCTGCAGCACCGCGGCCAGGAGAGCGCCGGCATCAGCGCCGTGGACAATGGCGTGCTCAGCGAGCACCGCGCCATGGGCCTGGTATCGGATGTCTTCAGCATGGATCAGCTCGAAGGCCTCAAGGGCAGCAGCGCCATCGGCCATGTGCGCTACTCCACCACCGGCAGCTCGGTGCTGGCCAATGCCCAGCCGTTCGTGGTGCGCCACCGCGCCAAAGCCTACGCCGTGGGCCACAACGGCAATATCGTCAACGCCGCCCAGCTCAAAGCCGAACTGGAAGAGCGCGGATCGATCTTCCAATCCACCATGGACAGCGAAATCTTCCTGCACCTGTTTGTGCGCAACCTGCACCTGGGATTCGAACAGGCCCTGCTGGAATCCGCCGCCCGGCTGCAGGGCGCCTTTTCCATGGTGGTGCTCACCAGCCAGGGGGAGGTGATCGGCATCCGCGACCCGCATGGCTTCCGGCCCCTGTGCCTGGGCCGACTCAACGGCCACTGGGTGCTGGCCTCGGAGAGCTGTGCCCTGGACCTGGTCCAGGCCGAGTTCGTGCGCGAAATCGAACCCGGAGAGATCGTCATCATCGATGCCAACGGACCGCGCAGCCTGCGCATGCCCGAAGCCGGCCGCCAGTCGTTCTGCATCTTCGAGTTCATCTACTTTGCCCGGCCGGACAGCACCTTCATGGGCCGCAACGTCTATCAGATCCGCAAGGCCCACGGCCGTATCCTGGCCAAGGAGGCGCCCGTTCCGGCCGACCTGGTGATGCCCTTTCCCGACTCGGGCACCTATGCGGCCCTGGGCTATTCTGAAGCCTCGGGCATTCCCTTCGAGCTGGGGGTGATCCGCAACCACTATGTGGGCCGCACCTTTATTCAGCCCACCCAGAGCATGCGCGATTTCGGCGTGCGGGTGAAATTGAACCCCATCAAGGAACTGCTCAAGGGCAAAGACATCATCATCATCGAAGACTCGATCATCCGCGGCACCACGGCCAAGACCCGCGTAAAAGCCCTGCGCGAGCTGGGCGTCAAACGGGTGCACCTGCGCGTGGCCGGACCGCCCCACCGTTTCCCCTGCCACTATGGCATCGACTTCTCCACCAAGGGCGAGCTGATCGCCGCGCGCATGTCGGTCAAGGAACTGGAAGCCTACCTGGGCCTGGATTCGCTCCATTACCTGAGCCTGCCCGGGCTGCTGGAAGCCATGAACGTGTCCGATCCGGCCCAAACTTTTTGCAAAGCCTGTTTCGACGGCTGCTATCCGGTGGATTTCGACAACAACCTGTCCAAAAATTGCCTGGAAGGGGAATAAAAATAGACTGAAGACCGAAGGCCGAAGGTTGCGGTGCGAAGGCGGCCGGTGGAATTTCAACTTGCCTTTTTTAGGCGACAAAGCCTACTATAGGGGCGAAATCAACGGCTTTCGGGGCACAGGAGACCAGACCCAATGCTTGAATCCAAATTCCTCAAGGAAAATATAGAAAACATCCAACGCCTCATGTCCATCCAGGCCCTCAAGCATTTCGAGACCCGCAACCTGGGCAAACTGCTGCGCCTGAGCAAAATCCGCCAGTACGAAGACGGCGAGCAGATCATCCAGGAAGGCGACATGGATCCCTGGCTTTACTTTCTGCTTTCCGGCAAAATTCGCATCACCAAAGAGGGCGAAGAGATCGGCACCCTCACGCGCAAAGGCGAGATCTTCGGCGAAATGCGCATCATCGACGATCAGAGCCGCTCGGCCTCGGTGCATGCCGTGGGTCAAACGGTCTGCCTGGCCGTGGACACCTCGGCCGGTACGCGCATGGATGCCGCCGACGAAAAAGAAGCCCGTCTGGATTTTCTGCTGCTGCTGTACCGCATCTTTGCGGAATACATCACGGCGCGCCTGCGCCTGACCAATGAAGAACTGGTCAAGGCCAAGCGGGACGCAAAAAAACCGCCCACGTCCCAAGGCCCATCCAAACCCAAGCCCGAAGCGCCCAAGCCTGAAGCGCCGAAGGCCGCGGGCACCAAGCCCACTGCGCCCAAACGCTATATCGAAAATGTCTGAGGTGTCGGCACCCACCGTTTGCTTCGCCAAGCACGCCGCCAATGTCTTTTTTCACATCCTGACCCAGTGTAATCTGCGCTGCCGTCACTGCTACATCAACCCGGCTCAGCACGGCACACAACGCTTGGAACTGGCCACCATCCAGGCCTGGCTGGGCGTCATGGCCCGGCGCAGCCCGGGGGCCAACCTGATCTTGCTGGGCGGCGAGCCCACTCTGCATCCCGATCTGGCGGCGGCCGTAAAGCATGCCCGACAGTTGGGCTATGGCTCGATCACCATCGACACCAATGGCTATTTGTTTCACGATATCCTGGAGAAGATCACACCGGACCAGGTCGATTTCATCAGCTTCAGCCTGGACGGTCCCTCGGCCGCCACCAACGATGCCATCCGCGGCCAGGGCTCGTTCGAGGTGTGCACCCGGGGCATCCGGCAAGCCAAGGCCAAAGGATTTCGGACCAGCCTGATCTACACGGTCAGCCGCCTCAATCTGGCCGAGTTGGCCGCCGTGCCGCCCCTGCTGGCGGAGCTGAAGATCGACCGCTTCTTCATCCAGGTGATCGGCCTGCGCGGCCAGTCCGCGACCCACTCCGAAGAACAAACAGGGGATCTGCAGGTCAGCCGCCGGGAGTGGGAAGAACATGTGCTGCCGGTGGCGCGCCAAGTGGCCGCCCGGGGCCTGGCCGTGATCTACCCCAAAGTCTATCTGGCGCCCGACGAGCCTTTTGCCTGCGCCGGGCGCGTGGCAGACAATTATTTTATCTTCCCCAATGGCCGGGTCTACCGTTGTCCGCTCTGCGAAGACTTCCCGCTGCACAGCCTGGTCTTCGATCGGGACCGGCTGGTCGCCACGGCCCCCATCAACGAATCGGACCTGTTTCAACTGGAGATCCCCGAAGGGTGCGTCATGAACAAGCTGATCCAGCCCGGCAATCTGAACTATACTGCCGACGGACGGCCCGCCTGCCGAATCGCGTGTTGCCTGATCAAAGAGCGCCTGTAGCCACCGGAACCACCATTTCCGAAATCCGCCAAACCGGAATTTGGGCTTCCTATTTAAATTTTGTTTAATTACAGATATTTATATTCTGATGACTTTCGAAACACATCGCGGATGCTTGCCCGGCCGCCACCGGCTTGGCCCATTAAGTCATAACTACCTGCAATAACATACTTTTTAAATACTACCGCGTGGCATCGCTTTTGCTAACTACATGGCGCCGTTCGGATCATCTCAAAGGAGTTACGCCATGCAACGCAAAGCACTGCTGCAATGGTTGCTCACGGGGCTGATGACGATTTTAATCACGGCATTGGCCGCTTCGGCCATGGCTGCCGAGAAAACCGTCATCGGCAAGGTCAATGACAGCTATCAGATTGTCACCGACAGCCAGATCTATGAAATCGACAATACGGAGAAGGGCAAAGAGTTGGCCGAAAATCATGTCGGCGCCAAAGTTGAGGCGACCGGCACGGTGGCTGTGCGTGACGACATGAAGATCCTGACGGTAGTCTCCTTTAAGGTTCTTGCAGAATAGGTAAGGCATTGAGGAGTCGACATATGCCTAAAAAGAAAACGCCCCATGAACAGGAGACCCTCATCGGCATCGTCACCCCGGTTCAATGGAACGAGTACGATCAGGTCACGGCGGTGGCCTTGAGCGCCACGGATGATGAAGAGTACCGCATCGAAAACGGGGAAGAATTCATCAACCTGATTCAAAAGGTCATCGAAGCCAGCGGCGAGGTCCGACGCGATCAAAAGACGGCCAGAACCATTACCATCAAACGTTTCAGTGTCATCGAAAATTTCTAAGCTTGGCAGGTACGATATTCATGGAAGCAATGCAATCCAAAGATCTCGCTTATTTCAAACAACTTTTAACCCAGCAGTTGAATGAACTGCTCTGCACCGCCGAAAAGACCGTGGGTACCCTGGTGCAAAGCGGGGAGTGGGCGGCCGACCCCTTGGATCAGGCCGCCATGGAAACCACCCGCACCTATACCCTGCGCATTCGTGACCGTGAGAGTCACCTCATTAAAAAAATCAAATCCGCGCTGGTCAAGATCGAAGATGGTTCTTTCGGAATTTGTGAAGCCTGCGGCGAGGAGATCGCCCTATCCCGCCTGAAAGCCAGACCGGTGACATCCTACTGCATCCGGTGCAAGACCCAGATGGAGGCGTTCGAAAAAGTCACCGATGTTTGACAAAAAACGACGCCACCTCGACGCTTTCGGCTTTTGGCATCGAGAAAAGCTTTGAATTCTTAAAGATAACGAGTTAAAGAGGATCGCGGGACAGCTTCAGAAATGAAGCACAAGCAAAGCACATGGCTCCAAGCTGGCGAGCCGCCCATACACAAATGCTTGAAAGGAGAGGGCAAAAGAATGAACAAAAGCGAACTGATCAACGAGATGGCCAAGAATCTGAACAGCAAAAAAGAAGCCGAAGCCTGCCTGGACAGCCTGCTGGGGGCCATCACCCAGGGATTGAAAAAGGGAGACAAAGTCACCTTGACCGGGTTCGGCACCTTCAAAGTGGCCAAGCGTAAAGCCCGCACCGGTCGCAATCCGCGCACCGGCGAGAAGATCAAGATCAAGGCGCGCAAAGTTCCCCAGTTCACCGTCGGCAAAGCCCTGAAAACGGCGGTGGAGTAAGAACTGCCCGAGGCTCATCTACATGTCATAACGAGGGGCGGCTGAAAAGCCGCCCCTATCTTTTGGGCGATCAGCCGCAAGGATAATCGTAGATCTTCCCCTGCCAGTTGCGCACCCGCCAATGGGCGGGATGCCTCTCGACGACGGCCTCCGGCGTGAGGGCGATTTTACCGCCCCCGCCGGGCAGATCGATCATATAGTGGGGAATGGCCAGGCCCGAAAGGCGTCCGCGCAGCGCCGCCATCAGCTCCAGTCCGACCGTCAGGGGGACCTGAAAATGGGCCGTGCCGGGCACGCGATCCAGTTGGTGCAGATAATAGGGTTTGACCCGGATGGCCAGCAGCCCCTCGAACAGCGCTTTCAGGCTCTCCGCCGCGTCATTGACCCCCCGCAGCAATACGCTTTGGCTGCCCAGGGCGATGCCCGCGTCGGCCAGCAACCCGCAGGCTGCGGCGCTTTGCGGCGTAATCTCCGCCGGATGATTGCAGTGGATGTTCAGATACAGGGGATGAAAGCGGGCCAGGAGGCGGGCCAGTTCCGGCGTCACGCGCTGGGGCTGCACGATGGGCATGCGGCTGTGCAGGCGCAGCCAGCGTAGGTGCCCGATGCGCCGCAGGGCTTGCAGAATGGAGAGCAACCGGTCATCGGCAAGCATCAAGGGATCGCCGCCCGAGAGAATGACTTCGTTGATCTCGGGATGCGCCCGGATGTAATCGAGACCCGCTTCGATCATCGCCGCGGGCACCTGCGGGCCGGCGGCCACGCGGCGTTTGCGCATGCAAAAGCGGCAGTGCACGGCGCATCGACTGGAGACCAGAAACACCACGCGGTGGGGATAGCGGTGCAGGATTTGCGGCGCCGGCGATTGGTGCTCTTCGGCCAGGGGATCTTCGGTGCCGGCGGCATCCAGGAGTTCATCCGGGTGGGGAATCACCTGGCGGCCCAGGGGATCGTCGGCCGAGCGGATCAGTCCCAGAAAATAAGGATCGATCTTCATGGGGAAGCGCGCGGCGACCTGCGCCAGGGCTTGTCCGTCCGCCACCAGGTTCGTTGGCAGATCCCTGGTTTGGACGACGCTCAGGGGGGTTACGTTCTTCAAACCGCTCACACATTGAACCGGAAATTGATGATATCTCCGTCCTTCACTTCGTAGGTCTTGCCTTCCAGCCGCACCTTGCCCAGCTTGCGCGCTTCGGCGTAGCTGCCGGCGCTCATCAGGTCTTCATAGGCCAGGACTTCGGCCCGGATGAAGCCCTTCTTGATGTCCGAGTGGATCACTTCAGCGGCGTCCACGGCCGCCGTTGCGCTGGGAATGGTCCAGGCCCGCACTTCGTCTTCGCCCACGGTGAAAAAGGAGATCAATCCCAAAAGGGCGTAGGAGCCATGGATCACGCGGGTCATGGCCAGGTCGCGAATCTCGAATTCGGCCATGAACTCCCGGGCCTCTTCGGCGCTCATCTGCCCCAACTCCTGCTCCAGCTTGCCCCGGATGGCCAGGCACGGTTCGGCCAGGCCCCAGCCGGTCACATCGGGCAGGCGCTCGTCTTCGTCGGCATTGTTGAAAAGCACCAGGCACGGTTTGGCCGATAAAAAGGCATACCCCCGCAGGCATTTGGCGGTTGCGATTTCCGGGAAACGGCGCAGGGGCGTCTCCTGGTTGAGATGCGCGGCGCACTGCTCGATCAACGCGGGCTCTTCGGGGAAATCGGGCTTCTTGCCGCGCCTCTGGTCCAGGGCCAAACGCTCCAGCCGTTTTTCCACCACCACCAGGTCCGAAATGATCAACTCCTGGTCCACGGCCTGAAAGTCGCTGCGGGGCGTAGGCGCGGCGCCGGCCAGGTCGTTAAAGTTGCGCACCACGTGCAAGACGGCGTCACAATCGCGCACCTGGGTCCAGATGCTCTGCTCCCGGGACTTTTCCTTGACATGCTCGGCCGGCGCCGGCAGCAAGTACTCCACCTGGGCGTAGATGGTTTTGCGCGGGTTGTACATGGCCGAGAGCCGGTCGATGCGCCCATCGGGCACCCGCACCGTGCCGATGCGGCTCTCCTTACGCTGGGCCGTCTCGGCCCCTGCCTGGGTCAAAGCTTCAAACAAAGTGGTTTTACCGGCGCCGGGCCGGCCGATCAATCCAAGCCGCATGGCATTTCTCCGCTCGTCTTTCCGATCGTGGCGCCGGCGCCATATGGCCGGCGGCTTTAAAATCTGGCTGTTACTACCCTTGATCGCACGCCAAGGCAACCCCAAACCATGGGCCACTTTCCCTTTGACATCACCGCCTGTTTTCAGTAGGGCGTTAATCGAAGCTTCCCAATCTGAACATCCGCGAGCCCTAGCACCGGAGGTGAACCATGCACCGCCCGTCCAGACGTATGCCCCCAGCCTTGCATCCCGAGGGCCAGCCCCCCTTGATGGCCGGCGCGCCCAGCCGCAAAGAGCGCCTGCTGGTCTATCTTTACCAGCGCATCGCCCAGCTTGAAATGGAAAACGAGCAACTGCACCACTTGCGCCTGGCGCTGCCGGAATGGCGCCAACGCTATCAAGCCTTGGCGGACAGCATCCCGCAGTTGGTGTACACCCTGGACGAACAGGGATTTGTCCTGACCGTCAATGCGGCGCTGGCCGCCTGGGGCGAGACGCCCCAGCAATGGGTTGGCGGTCTGCTGGCAACGCATATCGATGAAGGCGATCGCGAGCGGGTATCCCGCATCCATGCCCAGCTTGTGGAGGCGCGCCGGGACCAGACCCAAACCCAGCAGTTCCGCCTGCGCACCCAATCGGGCGAAATCCGCTGGCTCGAAGCGCGGACCGCCCTCGGCTTTTCCGCGGAAGGTCGTTTTCTGTGGTGTCAGGCGGTGTGCCGCGACCTTACGCCGATGTTCGCGCCCGCCCCAATCCTTGGGGCGGAAGCCGATCGCGATCAGGTCAATCCGCGCATTCTGGAATTAGCGAAGGCCAACGAGGAATTGCAGCGCAAGATCGGCGAACGCTTCATCACGGAAAAGGCGCTTCGGGATCGCGAGGCCGAACTGGAGATGGAAAAAACCAATTTGCAGGAGGCCAACACGGCGTTGAAGGTCCTGCTCAAGCGCAGAGAGGAAGATAAGCGCGCCCTGGAAGAGCAGGTGATGTACAATGTAAAAAAACTGGTGCTGCCCTTCCTGGGCAAAGTCCAGAAAGACAATCTCGATGAGCGTCAGAAATCCTTCCTGGGTATCGTGGAAGCCAACCTCAGGGACATCACCTGCGGCTTTTCGCGGCGCTTGTCCCTGGCCTACTACGGGCTCACCACCTCCGAGCTGAAGGTGGCCAACTTTATCCGCCAGGGCAAGAAGAACCGGGAGATTGCCGAGCTGCTGAACCTCTCGGTGCGCACCGTGGAAGCCTATCGCCAGGCGATCCGCAACAAGCTGCGGCTGCAAAACAAGAAGGTGAACCTGCGCACCTTCCTCATGTCCATCAACTAATACGCGTCCATCCAGAAATGGCGTTTTATGCCGATTTCTGCGTTGGACGCGTGTTCGCCTCTCGGGGAAGCGCCAACAGCAGGCGATGGAGATCTTTGAACTGATCGTGCATTTCGATCAGCTTGGCCTCCATGAGCAGGGCCAGCACGGCCATGCGGTTCTCCGACGATCCGGCGCGGTCCAGCATGTCGTCAATCTGCCGCTGGTATTCGCGGTACTGGGGAAATCTCTCCAGAAAACGATCTCTTTCGGCCAAGGCATCGACCAGCAGCCGATCCGGATTCCATGCCGGAAGCGTTACGTCCTGATACTTCTTGATTTCCAAATGATGTGCCACAGCCCCTCTCCAATCCAATACAATCCGATTTAATTCCAGCTCATTTTCAATCTATGTATTCCTGATTGCGGATCAACACCCCGATGATTTCCTCGATCTGGGCCTCGGCCCGCTCATGGGTCAGGCGACACGCCCCGGCCCCTTTATGGCCGCCGCCCCCATAACGGGCAAGCAGCCGGCCCACATTCACCTGGCACCCGGGGTTCAGAATGCTGTGCCCCAGTTTCACCGCCACATGCGGACCTTCGTACAAAACCTTCACGTTCACCACCGCCTGGGGGAACAGCGAATAGACCAAGAAGCGATTGCCATCCGGCACAGGCGTCAAGCTGCGGAAGTCGGTGATCGAAACCTGACTCCGCATGGACGTATGGCGATTTAAGTAGCTTTCGTAAGCCTTGTTGGCAGCGATGGCGTCGTTGCATCGCTGCCGGACCATGGGGTTGGCAAGCACCGGGTCCATGGTTCCCGCTCTTAACAATTCCACCAGCAGATTACAATAGGCTTCGTCCGAGGCCCGGCGATTGAAAATGGTCATGGACAACAGCACATAGGGATACTTCTCCGGATGCAGAATCTCGTCATGGGTCAGTTGGGCGCTATCGATCTTGTCGGCCTGGGCCACCAGTTCCTGAAAACGCGGTCCCAGTTGATTTTGGTAATACTCGTAGACCAGGCCGGCGGCCGACGGTGCGATCCGGAACAACCCCTCGTGGGGGTGCTGGGGCACGTTGGATACATGATGATCGAACCACAGGCCCACCTCGCCCGCCGCCAGCGGCAGGTTGGCAACCACATCCTGGGTCGTGGTCCGCACATTGCCGCTTTGCATCTCCGCGGGCTGGGCCCACAACACCGGCGCCGCATCTGCCAAAACTTCCTTGAGCAATACGGCGCACACGACGCCGTCGAAATCGGGACGGGTTATGATTCGCATAGACTCCCACCATTGCATCGAATCGGGCTTGTGGATATTGGGCGATGACTGGCTGCCTGAAAGCCTTTGGCCGCCAGGGACCCCGGCTTTGCCGTCGTTTTAGGAAGTTAGCAATATTTACTGGCATTTGCAATACAAGCAGCGGGCCGGCAGCGGCGGTGCCCGACAGATCGGACGAAAGGCGGGTCAGACCAAGCTTTAAAGCGGACGGCCGTCCAAACCGATCTTGGATAGAATGCGGCCCGCGCCATCCAGGAAGAACAGCAAAAGACCTGCCTGGCGGGCATAGCTCAACAAATCTTCGTAAATAATGGCCTGGACTTCACAGATCTGGCCCGGCGTCTTGGCCATGCGGGTCATGCCTTGCAGGGCACTATCCTTATCTTTGAAAACCGGTATGAAGGTGAGCTGGAGTTCCGGGTCCTGCTGGCCCACGATGGTCTCGTTGGCGCCGGGATTCTGAACCACCACATATACCCAGGCAGTCGCATCGACGATTTGAGTCATAGGTAACTTCCCTCTGCTGAACGATTAAATGAGGACCTTATAAAGAACCCCCTCCGGGGTGTCAAGCAAGCATGGCGGCGCCTGCCATGAAAAGGATGGCATTCACCGCCGGCCGGAAATAGCGCTTTACTTTTTCAAGCACTTCACTATATTTTGCCCGCATTGCGGCGTATGCCGGGTCAAGGAGCTGGAAATGGAAACAAATTTCACCGTACCCAATGAATATCAGGAATCGTTTCAGCGTCTCACCCCTCACATGGTGGCAGGCCTGCGAAACGATCCCCAAAGCCTGGAAGCAATCTATCTATATTTGAAGCTGGGGGGCGAGAAGTTGGCCCGCATCGCCATCGATGCCTATAATCAGACCCATCGTCTCAAGAACGCCCAGATGCAAAAGCTGCGGCTCGAAGAGGCCTTGATGGCCGAACAGATGGACGAGTCCGAAGAGAATGAAGATGACGAGGATGTTCTTGGCAATAAGGAGGAAGGCGCGGAGAGTGACGACGCCGAAGAGTTCTAAGCGCCGCACTTGATGTTCGAGAAGGCAGCCCCATGGCGCCCTTGTTTGCCCATCTCACCGCCGAACAGGCCCGAATCTACGCCCTGGTGCTGGCCTCGGCCGGCATCCGCCACACCCTGCACCGCCATCAAAAAAATTGGGCCGTTCATGTGCCGACCGAAGCGCGCGGCCTGGCCGTGGCCGCCATTGCCGCCTACCGCCGGGAAAACCCGGATCGGACCATTCCCAGCGCGCCGCCGGCAACCCTCGTCCGCACCCATTCCGCCATTTATGCCGCCCTGATCCTGATTGCAATCCATGCGGTCGTGGCCGCGGCGCCGGCGCCGGCATCTTTCGTCGCCGCCTACGGCGCCGATGCCGGACAGATCGTCAACGGCCAAATCTACCGCTGCCTGACGGCCCTGCTGCTGCACGCGGACGGGGCCCACCTTGCGGCCAATGTGGCCGCCACGCTTCTGTTCGGCACCTATGCCGCCGCGCTGTACGGATGGGGCGTGGGCTGGTTGTTGATTCTCTGCTGCGGCACCGGCGGCAATCTGCTCACGGCCTTTTGGTATGGCCAGGGCCATCGCGCCATCGGCGCCTCCACGGCAGTCTTTGCCGCCGTCGGTTTATGTGCGGCCCAGGCCCTCTGGCGGCGCAAGCATCGTGCGCCGGACAGTTGGCGATCCTATGTGCCCCTGGCCGGCGGCCTGGCCCTGGTGGGATGGCTGGGAACAGCGCCCCAATCGGATCTGCTGGCCCACCTGCTGGGATTTGCCTGCGGTCTGGCCGGCGGCGGTTGCTATGCGCGGATGGTGAAACGCATCCATTCCTGGCCGGTCCAGGCCGGTGCGCTGGGGATCGTCGCCCTGGGCATCGTCGGCGGTTGGTATTGGGGTCTGGCTTACAGCGGGTAAGGCGTCAGGCTTTCCCATCCCTCGGGAGTCACCAGGATGGTTTGCTCGAATTGGGCCGACAGGGATCGATCCCTGGTGACCGCAGTCCATTGATCTTCCAGGATGATCAGTTCATGGCCGCCCAGATTGATCATGGGCTCGATGGTGAATACCATGCCCGGCACCAGTTGCACGCCTTGGCCGCGCTGGCCGAAATGGGGAATCTGGGGCGGCTCATGGAAATCGAAGCCCACCCCGTGGCCGACGAAATCGCGCACCACCGAGCATCCCTGGCCCTCGGCGTATTTCTGGATGGCCCAGCCGATGTCGCCGACGGTGTTGCCCGGCCGCACCATGTCCATGCCCTCTTTGAGGCTCTGGCCGGCCACCGCCACGATCTTGCGGGCCTCGGGCCCGGGGGTGCCGATGAAGAAGGTCTTGTTGGCATCGGCATAGTAGCCGTCCAGAATGGTGGTCACATCGATGTTGACGATATCCCCCTCCTGGAGCACGCGCGGACCGGGAATGCCGTGGCAGATCACTTCGTTGACCGAGGTGCACACGCTCTTGGGATAGCCGCGGTAGCCGAGCGGCGCCGGCGTGCCCTTGTGCTGCAACGTGTATTCGTGGACCCAGGTGTTGATGGCATCGGTGGTGATGCCGGGCGCCAGGCGGGATTCCACCAGGTCGAGGGTATCGATCACCAGGCGGCCGGCCCGGCGGATACCCGCCACGTCCAGCGGCGACTTGAGCCGGATCTTGGGCTTCTGGGGATGGGGCTTGGGGCGCGGCACGTCGGCGACGCCCTGGCAGCAACGCTTGTATTTCTTACCGCTGCCGCAAGGACAGAGATCATTGCGCCCGACTTTGACACCGCGTTCCGGCTGGTTCACTCTCAAAATACCCCTTCCCCGGCCGGTTTCGATAACTGGCGGCCGATCCTGGGCAACCTACACCCATTGTCCCGGGACTGTCAATCGGGTTGGAGTGGTAGTAGATATGCAGATTTGGAGGTCGCAATTTGCGACCTCAAGTTTGTAACCATACGATTTATTTGGACTCAACAAAACCGATCTTGCGATCGGACCTATCATCCGAAATAAGCTGGTCCAGAACTGTAAACACGATCTGAAAACGTTCGTTCGTCTCCGAGCGGAGCGCGTCCAACTCACGCTTGAGCCCAGCATGGTCAACGATCAGGTGCCGGAGCTGCACGAAAGCCCGCATGATCTGCACATTGATCTGAATTGCCGTTTTGCTATGGAGCACGCCGGAAAGCATGGCCACGCCTTGCTCGGTGAAGGCCATGGGTGCATATCGCAGCCCCATCTTGTCACCATTGGAGGTCGCAATTTGCGACCTCCAATTTGCAAGCTCATCATTGGTCAGTTCAAACATAAAATCGGGTGGGAACCGATCCGCATTCCGGCGTACCTGCTCCTTCAAGCGTTTGGTTTCAACCCCGTACAGGTCGGCAAGATCGCGGTCCAGCATGATCTTGACGCCACGGAGTGTGTAAATCTTTTGGGTGATCTCTTGAATCGCGATAAGCTGGTTCATGCAAGCAAATTCCTTGGCTGGCGCATCCGGGGTTTTAGAGCTTATAAGGATAATAACGGCGCGCCCATGTGATGGAATGAAGGATCGAAGGGATTGTGGGCGCCCTGGTGCAAATGGCGTCTGGTAACAAGAAACCGGCGTGCAGTCAATGCGCCAAAATGACAAAAATGGTAATTCGGCTCCCTTGAAAAATTCCATGGAGTCCTTCATGCTAGTATGCGTCGAAAGCTGATCGAAGATATAGTTGGAAACAAACATGCTATCCCCGCAAGAACTTGAAACCCTTAAAACTTCCGCCATGGGAGCCGGCGCAACCCATGTGGCACGGATTCGCGCCGACGAGATCGTGGTGCGCGACGATCTGGCCCGCCTGTGCCGGGAAGGGTGCGGCAATCATGGGCAATCGGCCAGTTGTCCGCCGCATGTCGCCGGCCCGGGCGGGTTCAGGAAGATGCTGGAACAGTTCCGGCAGGCCTTCGTGGTGCGCATGGAAGTGCCCGTGGAGAGCCTGTATTCGATTGCGTCGCAGGATCTATTCAGGCTGCTCCACGAGGTGGTGGCCGCCATCGAGAAGAGCGCCAAGGACCTGGGATACACCCGCGCCCAAGCCTTTGCCGGTGGCCCCTGCAAACAGCTCTTCTGCCGCGAACAACCCGATTGCGCCAGGATCGCGGGCGGTGCGTGCCGGCACCCGGATATCGCCCGGCCCTCCATGTCCGGCTTCGGCATCGATGTGGCCAAGCTCAGCCAAAAGGCCGGTTGGGGCGATGCGCCGGCCCAAGGCCCGGATGGCATGGCGTCGCTTTATGGATTGGTGTTGATCGGGTAGCGCGGATCAAGGGCGACCGCCGGTTGCCCCTACGGTGGCGCCATCCTGTTAGGATTCAGCGCGATCCGTGGATGCAGCATATTTACAGTGGGCCTGGGGTTCGCTATAAATGGCGCAAACAAGTTCAAGATTTCAAGGAGAAGACGCATCCATGGACAAGCAATTGGAAAGCGAAGAGGACGACAAAGGTGGGGCTTGGGAAGAACGGATTCTGTGCGGCGACGAAAGTTGCATCGGCGTGATCGGGCCGGATGGCCGCTGCAAGGAGTGCGGAAGGCCTTACGAAGGCCCGTTGCCGCTGCCATCCGAGTCACGCCCGGCGGCCCAACCCTCCGACGATTACGACGCGCCCATGGATACGCAAGTCGATGAAGATGAATCGGATCTTTCCGGCGCTGGGGATGAAGAGTGGCAAACGCGAAAACTCTGCCGGGACGAAAGCTGCATCGGCGTCATCGGGCCGGATGGCCGCTGCAAGGAGTGCGGAAGGCCCTACGACTCCTGATTCGGTGTTATTCCGAATGCACATCCTCGGGAAAACCTATAACGAAATGCGTTTTTGAATTTAAAGGGCTCTCCGGCCGAGCCTTCGTGCGTGACTACCAGCCCGACCGGAGATGGCTTGGGTTTCGTTCGGCGCATGCCGACGCAGGAGCACGGCCTGGACTTTTACAATGCACACCCGGCCTTTCCGTGAAAAAGCCGGCTCCGGCACTGTAAAAAAGTAAAAGACCTGGCGCAACGAAAGCCGACGTTGTTGTTCCGTTCGTTCGGATTGTTCCTGTTGCGGTTAGCGCAGCGCGCGTTGTCACTGTTGTTGTTCCAGCACCCCCCGCGCAGCACCTGTGGCCGCGCCCCTCTGGAAAACCACGCCCGAGAGCATACGGGTCCGAACTTTATAAGTGTCCGCATGCCGGGCATGGGCGACCCAGCTTTGAATGCATTGGCTCAATTGCTCCAATGAAAGATCGCCTTGCTGATAAGCGTTTTGAAGCTTCTTCATCTTTCGCCGCATGTGGAGCCGGTTTTGTTTTTTCAGCAAGCGGTGATCCGGAAAGATGCGAAACCCCAAGAAGCAAACTCCTTCATCCACACGAAAAACGCGGCATTTCCTTGGATGAAGGGTGAGCCTGAGCCCCTCCAAGTAGTTCTCGATTTCGGCTTTCACCTCCCTTAGCCGTTCTTTGGCGCTACCGAAAACCACAAAGTCATCCACATAGCGGATGTAGTGCTCGCAATGCAGCACCTCTTTAACAAAATGATCGAAACCATTCAAATAGACATTGGCGAAGAACTGGCTGGTCAGGTTACCGATGGGGATGCCGCGCGCGCGCTGATATGGGGTGAAAATGTCATCTCCCTTGAAGTATGCGAACGCGCTCTTATCGGTGCGTGACGTAACGATTTGCTCGATCAGCCACCGGGTATCGCGGCAGGCGATGGTGCGTTGCAGGATATGCAAAAGAATCTCATGGTCGATGCTCTGAAAATACTTTCGGATATCGCATTTGAGCACAAACCGGTTTTTGCGGGCAAAGGCGGTGTACCTGTCCATGGCCGCGTGGGTTCCCTTGTTGAGACGGCAGGCATAGGAATCATGAATGAACATGCGATCAAAAATCGGCTCGATGATGTTGCAGACCGCATGGTGCACAACGCGGTCGCGATAAGGCGCGGCACTGATCAGGCGTGGTTTGGGATCATTGATCTGAAAATCACGGTAAGGGCCGTGACGGTATCTCTTTTCCAAGAGCTCCTTTTGAATGCTCAGCAACTCTTTTTCGAGATTGAAATTATACAGGGCCGTGGCAGGCTTGAAGCGCTTGCCTTTTTGCGCTTTGCGGGCCGCGATCAATAGATTGTCGAAAGAGACGATCTGTCCGAAGAGGTGTTTATATGTTTTCACGTCGGCTGTATTTGAGCCATCCGCCGATGGAGGTGCCGACGGCATCCATGGCCCTGGCGGAAAACTCGTATGCTTTGATGTTGATCAGTTGCAAATCCTTGGCGAGGCGAATCAGGTAACGCAGCTTTTCGAGCTTGAGGTTCGCCGCGCCGAGCAATGGCTGCTTGGCTTTGGAATAAGCGGCATCAATGAGCTGTTCCAAAATATCCAGCATCAGGGTTTCGATACGATCCCCGAGAACGAACTTCTGGTTGCGCGGAAACTTGTCCAGATTGGGAACCATCCAAAGGATAAAATCGTACAACTTGGTCACCGCGTCGACTTCTTTCTGCATCTCACCACCCAGAGCAAAGGGTAAAAGAGTAAAAGTAAAAAGGGTTATTTGGTCCTGGCGCAACGAAAGCCGACGTCGGTGCCCCGTCCGTTCGGATCGTCCCTGTCGCGGTTAGCGCAGCGCGCGTTGTCACCGTCGCCGCCCCAGCACCCCCCGCGCAGCACATAACCGCCGTCTTCATGCGCACTGCTCGTCCACTCCCAGACATTGCCGGCCATGTCGTAGCACCCCTCGGGGCTGACGCCGTTGGGGTAAAGGGTCACCCGGGTGGTCTGGCCGACACCCGCTTCGCGAGTATTGCATCTCTCTTTGTCGAACGCTTCGCCCCAGGGGTATTGGCGGCCGTCAGTGCCCCGGGCGGCCCGTTCCCACTGGATCTCGGTGGGCAGGGTTTTGCCGGCCCAACGGGCAAAGGCATCGGCCTCGTACCAGCTTACCCCCACCACCGGATGGTCGGACTGGTTCCATCGTTCATCATCCCAATAGTCCGGCGCGCCGATCTTATTTTCATTGCGCCACCGCAGACCTGCCTCGCTCCAAAGCTCATCCTTTGCATACCCTTTGGCATCGATGAATTGGGCGAATTGGGCGTTGGTCACCGGATAGATATCGATTTGAAAATCGGTTTCAATCAGGGTGGGTTTCTTCTCATCGCCGCAAAGGAACCCACCGGCCTTTATCAATACCATATTGTCTTGCCCCAGCCGCGCGTGCCGGGAGTGCTCTTCGGTGCTTTTGGCCTCTTCGGCCATCACCACCCGGCTGAGGGTGCACAGGCAGGTCAACTGCTCCCGGCTGATGCGGAACTGGGCCACCAGATCCACCAGGCGCTTGTCCTGGACAAATTCCTGCCAGGATTTGGGTACCGGCTTGAGCATCTCGGGGTCCGGCTCCCAGCGTTCGCCGGCCCCGATTTTATCCAACAAGGCGCGCACATGGCCGGCCAGGGTCTCCATGCCGGCCGGGTTCTCGGTCAGGTCCCTGGCCAGGCGCGGGTAGACCAGTTCGAGCACGTTCCAGAACAGCAAATGGTTGGGTTCCACCGGCACCTTGCAATTGCGCGCCAGCCCTTGCAGCAGGCTGACGTTGTTTAAAAACCGTTTGAGCTGGCGGGGGTTGTGGCGGATGGCCGGCAGGATTACCGGCAAGTGGGGCGCGATGCTCTCCCGGATCTCGGGTGCGATCCGATCGATAAGGCCCTTGAACCCATCGGAAGGGATCTGGGGCAACCGGAAGGTGACTTGCACGATCTTGTCCATGAAGCGCAACGCCCCGTCCGGCCCGAAATTCTGGGCCAGGGCGGTTTCGATGATCTCGTTGTCCGCCCCAAGCACGAACACGCAGCCTTCTTTATCCATGAAGAGCTTGATGGTTTCCAGGACCCGCACGATGCGCTCCCGGGGGCAGCGGTCCAGGTCGTCGATGAAGACCACCAGGGCGCCCTTGGTATCGTCCGGGTGCTCATCCGCGGTCAGCCTGGGCCTCATCCGCGTGTAAGTCCAGATCAGCCGGTCGAAGAACTCCTGGAAGGTATCGTAAAAGCCGAGCTTCCGCCGATGCGCCAGTTCGCCGATGAATTCCGTGGGATCGGCGCCCACAAGGCTTTCCAGGGTTTTGCCCAGCACCTTGAAAGGGTTGAGTCGCGTGACCAGTTCCTCGATCTGCACCTTGAACTTTTCGAAAAAGTTGTCGCGCTTCATGGCCCGGAAGATCTCTTCGATCAAGGCGGCCAGGATCTGCTCCTCCTCGGCATATTTCCAGGCTTGAAACCAGACGGTCTTGCAGCGCCGGAACAGCTTGGGGTCATGGTACACCTCGTCGGCCAGACAGCTTCGCACGGTTTGCATCAGCGTGGTCTTGCCCGTGCCCCATGGGCCGTAAACGCCGATGACCATGGGCGTGCGGTTACGCTTGTTGGCGATCAGGTCGGCGATGGTTTTGGAATAGGCGTCGAAGTTGAATTCCACCGCCTTTTCTTCGGGCTGGTCGCTGATGATATGAGTGGGCTTGGCGGTGCACATGGCCCGCTCCTTTTCAGTCCGATTGTTGTTTCATGAGAGATGCGCGGGGCGGCCGGCTTGGCCTTCGCCCGCAGCATGGTCTTTTCTATACTTAGATCCTTTCGGATTCAAGCGGATAAAGGCGGGGCCAGCAATTCTGCTGAAGAGCATGAGAAGGGCGGCAAAGCAGGTTGAAATGGATGATTAAATTTCACCGCCCATCGTCAATGCCCGGTTCATGGGACGCAGGGGCCGGTGAAGGCATCACCCCCAGTGCGTAGAACATTGTTCACCGACGCATCTGAGTTGTATTGGGAATCGCGGGGCGGGTTGCCGGGCCACTGAGTCACCAGGGCCTGGTTTTCGGGCCGGGGATACGCAAAACACATGGTGTTGTCGCGGACAATGGCGCCATAGTCGACGTCGTCGCCGCCTATGCCCGGTTGGTCGACATTGGCCATCAGCACCACGCCGGACATCCACGCGTCGTTTTCATTGATCAGAAGGTTCTCCTCGATGATCGGCTCTACTGCGGCGCCGACGCAAATGGCGCAACCGCCAAGGTTGATCACGGTGTTGCCGCGAACTATAAAATTGCGGAAGAACTCGGGCGGCTGGGTTTCATCATAGCCGGGGGTGATGGAGATGCCGTAACAACTGCCGACAGAAGCATTCTGGGTCAGCAGATTGTTTTCGATGAGCAAGCCGTCCCATTGCCCATGCACCGTCAGGTTGCCGCCGGTGCAGGCGGTGCCGCCTGTGGGCACCGAGTTGTGAAAAAAGGTGTTGGCCCGAACAATGCCGTCGGTGCCGTGTCCGCCCAGGTAGATGCCGTGGTTGAAGCCGCTTCCGGAAAAGTTGTTGTAGGCAAAGGTGTTGCACTCGATCAGCATGTTGGTACCGTCGCCCAGTATGCCCATGCCAGGGTTGTGATGAATGTGGCAGTTTCGGATCACCAGCGCATCGATGGGTCCGGTGACCCCCGCTCCTGCCTGATACGTCTGCTGGGTCTGGATCGCTATGTGAAAGCCGGTGATCTCTAGGTTTTCGATAGTGGTGTTGCGCGTTCCGCCGAACACCACGATGCCGGTCGTCCCCGTGCCCCCGCCGTCAAGAGTGAGGTTCCGCAGGGTGTATCCGCCGATGGCTTCGGTGGCCTGATAATACCCCACCAGAAATGCGATGGCTTCGTCGTCCTCTTCGTCGTCGTCGGACTTCGTTTTGATTAGCGGCGGTTCCTCTGAACCCCAAGCGGCCCTATAGCTGTCAAAAACCAACGGTTGGGAGGGCGTGGTATTGCGGTTGTTGAGCAAATAATGAAAAGCGGACCAGGCGCCGCCCCGGGCAAACAACAGTTGTGTACCGGCTGGAAGGGCATTGACATCGAATCCGCTCAGGTTCCGTTTGGGCGCGGTGGGCGCGGTGCCGGCATTGGCGTTGTTGCCGGCCACGCAGCCGGCACTGGCGCCGGACTGGCAATCGGCAAAATAGTAGGTCGGACCGGAACTTGGCTGGGGAGTCGCATCCGGGTCCGGACCCGGGTCCGGGCATTGGCTCAGGCTCGGCACCGGTGTTGGCGTCGGAGTTGGGTTCGGTTCGAGGTTGGTGGGAGTGCTGTTTGGGTTATCGGATCCATTTCCCGAGCATCCACCCAGCATGATCAGGGTCAGCAGCAGAATCAATATCCGGGTCAGTTTCACTTCAGTCATAGAATTCCTCAGCTTTGCTCTTCAGTGCGTCGTCGCACGAATTAAGCCCATAAAATCGCCCTTGCCTGCCCGGCGTGGGAAGCACCGCGACCCACGCCATGAAACCCAAAAAACAAACTTGCGCTAATTTCAGGAAGCCGCCGCCTGTTAGGCAATACGCATGCCGCTGCATTTGGCCATGGCGACCGGGAAAAGAGCGCGAAGTGTTCATGCCTCCAGGGTGGCCGCCAACAATTTTAACTGTCTTAGATGTTAAGAAAAAATAGAAAAGCCCAGAGTGGCGCCAACCATCCGGGATAGATGGGCGAATCCAAGGCATTCATGCCTTGTGTACAAAATTGTTTGATACCCTTAACTGATTTTTGCACCCAAGGCTGCTGCCAGGAGTTTGGCCGGTCCTATGAAGCATGAAACCGTTTGAGCGGTTCAGGAGGCGCATGCTTCGGCATCCAGCACCTGGCGGATCTTGCGCGACAACTCCTCCAGGTTGAAGGGCTTCTGGATAAAACCGTTGCAACCGCGCTTGAGGATCTGGCCGGCTTCGCCGCTCAGGCTGTATCCGCTGGCCAGCAGCACCTTGACGCCGGCGTTGAGGGCCTTGAGCCGGTCGTAGGTGTCGCCGCCGCCCATCATGGGCATGATCATGTCCAGGATCACCAGGTCGATTTTTTCTCGCTCCCGGGCATAAATTTCCAGGGCCTCCCGGCCGCCGTGCGCCACCAGGGGGTGGTAGCCCAATTCGACGAGCATGGCCTTGCCGATATCCAGGATCATCAGCTCATCGTCCACCAGCAGGATGTTCTCCGAGCCCGCCACGGTTTGGGCTTCGACTTTTTCTTCGGGCCGCTCCACCGGCTTTGCCACGACCGGCAGATAAATGCTGAACTTGGCGCCCCGGCCCTTCTCGCTGTACACCGTGATCGTGCCGTCATGGTTCTTGACGATGCCGTAGGATGAGGCCAGCCCCAGGCCGGTGCCCCGCCCGCGGTCCTTGGTTGAGAAGAACGGTTCGAAGATTTTGGCTTGGATCGCCTTATCCATGCCGGTGCCGGTATCGGTCACGCTCAGGTGCACATAGTTGCCGGGGGCGATGTTGAGCGTTCGGCAATAGGCGGCGTCCAGGGCTACATTGGCGGTTTCCACGCGGATCTGCCCGCCCTGGGGCATGGCCTGCCAGGCATTGACCAGCAGGTTGAGCAGCACTTGCTCGATCTGGCCGCGATCCACCTCCACGGTCCACAAGTCCGGGAAAAGCTCGGTGCGCACCGTGATCTCTTTTCTGGTGCGGCTGAAGAGGGTGGCGGTCTTCTCGACCAGTTGGTTCAGGTTGGTGGCCTTGACTTCGTATTTGCCGCCCCGGGCGAACTCCAGCAACTGCTTGGTCAGGGCAGAGGCGTCCTTGACATGGCTGATGACATTGTCGATGCGTTCGGAGGCAGGATGCTCTGGGGCCATCCCCACCCGGGCCAAGGTGGCATTGCCCAGGATGGCCATCAGCAAGTTGTTGAAGTCATGGGCCACGCCGCCGGCCAGGGTGCCGATGGAATCCAGGCGCTGGGCCTGCTGCAAGGCCTGCTCGGCCTGCTTGCGCGCCGTGATGTCGAACATATAGGAGATCAGGCCGATGACCTCTTTCTTGTCGTTGCGCAGCGGTCCGGTGGTGGACACGGTGTAGAAGCGCGCGCCATCCTTGCGCCGCAACGGCAGTTCCAGGAAGTCGAAGGTTTGGCCCGCCATCACCCGCCGGAAATAGCCGTCGAACACGGCCTGCTGGTCTTCGGGAATGGCCGGGTAGGGGTTGCCCAGCACCTCCTGCCGGGGCCAGCCGAGCATTTTTTCGGCGGCCGGATTCCAGAACATGACCCGCGCCTGCCGGTCCAGGCCCACGATGGCCGCCTGGGCGCTGTTGTAAATCACCTCCAGGGCTTCATTGGCCTTGCGCAGCGCCTCGTCGGCCCGTTGGCGCACGCTGATGTCCCGGAACATGGCGACGGAGAGCTCCGCCGAAAAGGCACATAGGCTGACTTCCACTGGGAGGTAACGGCCGTCCCGGCACCGGTAGTGGCGCTCCAGGGTCAGCGCCTTTTCCGTATGGATCAAATCTGCGGCCGAAAATATGGGCTGGGCATTGATGTCGTCGGGATGGATCAGGTCGCGGGCGTGCATGCGGGTGATTTCAGCATGGGTATAGCCCAGAATGCGCAAGGCCTGGCGGTTGGCGTCCACAATGCGCAGATGGCTGTCCAGGTGCAGCATGCCCATGCCGGCACTCTGGAAAAAGCGCTCATACGGCAGTTGGCGGTGACCGGCCAGTTCCTTTTCCAGTTGGGAGATCCGCTCGCGCAACTCGTCGTAAGTGGGCTGGGTCAATGGCACCTTCCTAAGCCGCCCGGCATCGGGCCGAAGCATCGCAGGTATCGTCGCATGGACGCATCAAATCATCAGGACCGTTAGCGGTACTGGGCGTAATGGACCCCATGGCGTTTGGCTTTGTAGGCGAATTTGCGCACCGTGGTCTTGAGCACCTCGGCCGCGGCGGTGATGTTGCCCCGGCTGTTTTTAAGGGCGTCGATGATCATCTCCCTTTCCAGGTTGGCCACCGCGTCCTCCAGGGAGAGCTCGGGCAGCGTGCCGGACTCTTTGCCGGTTTGCAGGGTGGGCGGCAGGTGGTAGCTGTGAATCACCCCGCCGTCGCACAGCAAGATGGCCCGCTCGATGCAGTTCTCCAGCTCGCGCACGTTGCCCGGCCAGTGGTAGGCCATCAGCATGTCGATCGCCGGTGTGGAAAAGCGTTTGATGCTCTTATTGTTCTCCTTGCTGTACATCTCCAGGAAAAAGTCGGACAGCAGCAGGATATCGGTTTTGCGTTCGCGCAGGGGCGGCATGTAGATGGGAAACACGTTGAGCCGGTAGTACAGGTCGCCGCGGAAGGTGCCCTCCTCCACGGCCTGCTCCAGGTTTTTGTTGGTGGCGGCCACGACACGCACATCCACCTTGATGGTCCGCTGGCCGCCCACGCGCTCGAACTCTTTTTCCTGCAATACGCGCAGCAGGTTGCCCTGTACATCCAGGCCGACCGAGCCGATCTCGTCCAGGAAGATGGTGCCCTT